>CAMAXD010000457.1 GCA_945861975.1 Candidatus Kuenenia stuttgartensis
GACAGCGGTAATACGTTCACGTACAGCTTTGTTGCTGGTACAGGCAGCACTGATAACGCGAGTTTCACGATCGACGGCAGCACACTGAAGACAGCGGCTGTGTTTGATTATGAGACGAAGAGCAGCTACTCCGTTCGTGTTCGAGTGACGGATCAGGACGGCTTGACATACGATAAGGCCTTCACGATCAGCGTGACGGACGTGCAGGAAGACGTGACGCCGCCATCGAGCCGCGTGACGGCGTTGCCGGCCGCTTCGACATCGGCGTCGTTTACGGTCGCCGTGACCGGGACAGACACCGGCGTCGGGGCTTCGGGCATTGCGGATTACGATCTGTATTATTCAACGGGCAGCTCGTTCATTAAGTTTGCGACTGTGACAGCGGCGTCTCCATCGACCACGTTTACAGGTGCTGCTAACACCACGTACTGGTTCCGCAGTATCGCTCGTGATGTGGCCGGGAATGTGGAAATCAAAACGAGTTCGGATACCTCCACTCGCATTGGCGATGTGGTTCCTCCGACTTCGCAGGTGACGTTGGCTCCGTATGCTTCTTCCGGACTGTTCAAGCTGCAGATGACCGGCAGCAAGCTCAGCGGGGCCATTATGACACAGTTTAATGTGTACGTGGTTGTGGATGGCAATGCTCCAGTCCTTGCTGGAACGGCCAGTGCGGTGGCGACATCCACAGCCGGACAGTTCACAGGGTCGCTGACCTATCAGGGACTTGCTGACGGAATCAGTCATACTTACCGGTTCTACAGTCGTGGCAAGGATGGCTCCGGGAATGTCGAGGCCGCTCCGGTCACTGGTGACGTCCCCGTGACTGTCAGCTTCTCGGCACCGGCCGCATTAACGGCGACCGGAATCGATGTGCAGAACTCCGCCAATCAACGGTCGTATGTGCGTTATCTGGATCTGCTGTTCTCCGGTGATCCGTCCGCCCTGTTGCCGGGAAATATCGCGGTTGAACGATTTGGAATCGATGCCAACGCTGTGACGGCCGGGACCGGAACCGCGGTGACTGGCTTTGGTGTGACTGCGTCGCCCAACAAACTCAAGCTGGATTTCGGAGCCACGGGACTTGGCGGGCTTCGCAATGCCGGAAACGGGTTCTATCGCGTGCGACTGGATATGAATCAGGATGGGGACTTCACGGATGCTGTTGATCAGGCGTTCGAGTTCTATCGACTGTTCGGCGATGCCAACGGGGATCAAGTTGTCGATGTGCTGGACACCAATCTGGTGACTGCACAGGTCGGCCGCAGCGGCACGAACCTGGACGGCGATCTTGACGGGAACGGCACCGTGAACGCGACGGATCGTCTCTACACGATCCAACAACGCGGTAAGTCGCTTCTTTTTGCTCTTCGCAGTCTGCTGGACGACTAACGTTGGATTTGATCCGGCGTGCGGCTCTGAACAGTTCGTTTGGAGCCGCTTCAAATCAGGAAAGGAACGACCGTACCGCGTCCGTTCCACAGCCTCTCGGGGCTGACGTAAGGAATATTCAGGGCTTAGTTAACTCTCAGTCAACGAAAAACGATTGATCATGTTCAAGATGTCTCTTTTCAAAACTGCTTTTCGAATTCTTGTGTTCTGCAGCCTGTCGCAGGCCGTGTTTGGCGATGTGATTGTGGAGGTGGGACCTGCTTCCATAGCGGCTGGCGGGACGGGGGTTGTGGATGTGTGGATCAGTTCCAACACGGGAACGGATTCGCTGTATTCTGCAGCGTATGAGTTCAAGATTATGGGCAGTACGACCAATGGCTCTCTGGAGTTCCGTTCGCCCCAACTGGGTTCTGAGCAGGCGGATTCCGATTACGTGTTTTTCCCGGACACGGACGCGGCGAATTTTTTTGCGGCTCCGGATGCCGTGGATCCCACAGGACTTCTGGGCGGCGATTCCATTGCAGCGTCCGGGCCGGCTTCCATCACGTTGACATCGACAAAGCAACTGCTGGCTCGTCTGGAACTGGTGCATAGCAGTGGAAGTCCGGTGAACGCCATCGGCGATACGTTTACGATCTCGTTGATCAATACGAATCCCCTTCCTCCGTTAGATCCGTCTTACGACCCATTGGCGGACAGCTCGCTGTTTCTGGATGACGACCTCCTCACGGCCCTTTCGATTGATTCGTCATCATTCAACTCGTTCGGCACGATCACTGTCACGTCCGCCGCGGTTCCGGAACCCGGCACCTTTGCCGCTCTGGGCCTTGCAGCATTCACCGGTGGCGTCAGACATCTGCGTCGTCGCAGAGCACGCTCCGCGACTCAGAATACGAATGAGTCCTGAACAACGTCGAATCTTCCGCGTCTGAGAGTGTGGCCTCCAGCGGGGTGATGCAGGTCTGAATAAGTCCATGTCACATCCGCTGGGGCCATTTTTCTACGCCATCTGGCCTTATTTCCTCAGGCCAGATGTTGTCCAACTGAGAAGCCTGAATGCCTCTGCAGGCAGGTGCGTACGCAGCAGATTTAGCCCGACTCTGGACTGGGCCATCCATGGGGCCACCAATCATCAGCGATGCCATGAAACCGATGGCACTGGTGAAAATTGGCGAGAGGTCTTTTCAAAACGCATTGCAGATATTTCAATGGCAGGGAGTTTACAATTCCGTAGGAGCGAAAGGAGTAGCTCTCTGCTAAACAGTCTGTCCTCACGGCCGAAGCAATGTCGGCCCAATACGTCAGTCCCCTGGCATTTCCCTGACAACCTCTTTACCTATTTGAGTCCGTTGGATTTCACCCGATTTTCGACGGCAAGCCAAACCGCCGGCGCTGCCCTGGACTGGACGGCCGACAACCGCTCAAAGTATTTCTCACTGGACGGCGGAACGACAATCTTGCTGAATGATGTCTGGTCAACAGCGATAAACTTCGGAAATCGGCAGCAAGCCAGCCATTGGAAAGACAATCGGGGGATTGCCATCATGGCCCCACGTTTGCTCCCGAAGAATTGGGAGTTGTTTCAATCCTGGATCTTCGTGCTCTTGATGCGATTGGATTCAATCTTTCATCTGTCACTGCTGTTCCTGAGCCTGCGTCCGTCGGATTGCTGGCTTTGAGTTCTCTCTCATTGGGCCTCATTCACCGAAAGAAACGTCGTGCTGGACGAAGGCCTCATGGTGCTTCCAGTACCGATGAACAGAACGTCTAATTGAAACTTCCTTCCCTGCTGCTGATGTCAACATCTTACTTGGCCGCCAATTGCTAAAAAGTGGACTGGTGCTTCTTTCATGAATTCGCGAATGACCTTTCTTTTGCGGAAAAAACTGCTGCTGGCGATTCTTCTCGCAGTGCATGTTCCTTTCCTGATCGCCTATCTCAGCGGACTTTGGCGACAGACACATTATCAGTTTTTCCCGTTCGCGATTGGGGCGTTTGTCTGGCTGTTTGCCACGCGACGTGATCGGCAGCCGGAACGATGGTCGTGGCCCACGTGGATTCTGTTGGCCGTTGATGTGGCCTGTCTTGCTGCGCAGTTCTACAGCTATTCGCCATGGCTGGCGGTTGTTGGCTTAACATGTACTCTGACGGCCTGGTGTTATGCGAATCGAGATACCGGCTATGACCGTCGCCTGACCTATCTTGCCCTGTTGCCTGTCCTCGTGCTGCGACTGCCGTTGAATTATGACGAACAGGTGATTCACGGGCTGCAACGCCTGACAACCATAGTCGCCAGCAAAATATTGCATCGCTTTGGGTTGTTGCATTTTCGTGAAGGAAATGTGCTGCAGTTTCCCGGCAAGAGCTTTATGGTGGAGGAAGCCTGCAGCGGCGTGCAATCATTGTTCACGATATTGTTTATTGCGGCTCTTGTGGTCTGTCTGAAGCGACGTTCCTTAGTTCATGGAACACTGCTTCTGGCCTCCGGCGTTGTGATGGCCGGGATCATGAACACCATGCGAGTTGTGACCATCACGGTGGCATGGGACAAATACGCTTACGATTTGTCGGCGGGCTTTGCTCACGATTTGGTTGGCTACTTTTGTCTGGCGGTTGCCGCCATCATGCTGATGAGTGCCGATGCGTTTCTTGGTTTTATTTCGGATCCCGTGCCGGACATTCAAAAGCCAGGTGCAGCGGGAATTTTTCTTAATCCACTGACGTTCCTCTGGAATCGTTTTGTCGCCGTGATTCCGGATGAACTCTCCAAACGCGAAGTGGCGAGTGTGCCACAGCCGGGGGCAACTTCGGCTGCCGCAAATCGATTTCATGAAGATGAGGATGATCGTGTGTTCCCGCCTGTTCTCGAGGCATTGAGACCTTCGAATGTTTTTCACTTCCTGTTCGGCTGGTCTGAGTGCTGGCTGTTTTCTCGCAGCTATCGAGATTTGCTGGCGGGAATCCCTTTCGTGGCAGCCACGACCTGCGGTGTACTCATGATCTGGTGGCTGCGGCATGCGTCGCAGGATCCGGTGATCGCGAATTACGAAACGGCCTTTAACGCTGCGGCGGCCGATGGTGACGAAAGCCGTCAGGAGATTTTTCTGCGAGCACTTTGCGATGTTCGTCCCATGGAACCGCAGTATCGATTTCGACTCGGCCAGTACCTTCTGCGGAACGGACGACTCAATGATGG
>CAMAXD010000458.1 GCA_945861975.1 Candidatus Kuenenia stuttgartensis
GGCTCCGGCCGGAGCATCGGGATCAGCCAACGCACCTCGTCAGGATTTTACTCGCAACGCCGACGAGAATATGACGTTGACGTATCAGTTCAAAACAATGCTGTTCTGGATCGTGGCACGCACAAACAACTGTCAATATTGTCTGGGACATCAGGAGTGGAAACTTTCTGCCACCGGCATGTCGGACGATGCTATTGCCGCACTGGACGCTGACTGGTCTTCGTACAGTGAAGCCGAGCAGGCAGCGTTTGCGTATGCTCGACTGCTAACTTATGAGCCTCATCGCATCTCGGACGAAGAGGTTGCAAAGGTCGCGAAGCATTACACACCGTTGCAGATCGTCGAAATGACCATGTCAATGGGTGGCAATAATGCCATCAATCGCTGGAAGGAGGGGATTGGTATTCCGCAGTCATCGGGCAACACGTTCGCCGGGCGAGGCGGCGCGGTTCCAGCAGCCGAACATTCGGATACGTTCTTGACGCCGACATCCACACGATTTAAGGATGCTCGTTCGATCGTCGCACCGCTGGAAATTTTCAACGGCAAGCCCAGCGGCCAGGGCATTACGAATCGTCCACAACTGGAAACTCGCGATGAAGTGTTGGTCATGCTGGAGAAAGTTGCCAAACGAACTTCGCGATTACCGTTGGTGGATGAAGCTGTGGCGGCGACCTGGCTAAAAGACAATAATCTGAACATCCCGGTGACCGCATGGGTACGGCTTATCGCCAACTTTCCAAACGAAGGTCGCGGTCGTCTGCCAAGTCTGGCGTCGCGCGAAAAACAAACGGGCGACCTCACAGAGCTGCAAAAAGCGCAATTGAACTGGATCGTTGCTCGCCAGGATCGAGCCTGGTACGCCGTGGGGCAAGCCTTCAAAACGTTGAAGTCCCTTGGCCAGACAGAAGACCAGATCTTCGCGCTGGATGGTGAGTGGAAAGAACAGAGCGCAGTGGATCAGGCGTTGTTCAGATTCGCAAAGAACCTCGCAGCGTCACCGATCGCTTCATCCGACGAAGACGCAGCCGCCGCGCTGCAACAGACAAGCCCAGGAACCGTTGTACAAACCGTGAACCACGTCGCCAGTTGCGCGTATTTCAATCGCGTGACGGAGGCGGCCGGACTTGCAATCGAGTAACCTTTCAGCCTGCGATGAGTTAAAATCGTCTGTTGAAGGGTGATGGTCGTTGAATCCTATCGTGTTTCACATTATCAGCGGCGATGCCTTCTTCAGCGGTGTGGCGGTGTTGTTGGCAGTGGTTTGTTATCGCTGGTATCACAGGACGAAAACGATTGATTCCGCAAAGGTTCGATTGCTTCTGCGGATTGTGTTTCTGGGCGGGCTGATCGGCGTTGTCTTCTCCTCAACGCCGATGCCTCTGTGGTTTGCGATACTGCTCACGGGGCTCACTTTGGCGTGGTGTGGAACGCTGTGGTACGGAGCAACTCGCTGTCCCGGAACGTATCGCGCGGTTGTTATGCTGATGGTGGTCAGTTGGAGTCTTGCCGCAGCGTTGGAGTTTCCGTGGCGACAACTCCCGGTCACTGCGACGGCACCGGTGAATGCGCTGACTGTCATTGGCGACTCGGTCAGCGCGGGCATGGAAGAAGGCGAGGCAGAGACGTGGCCATCGTTGTTGTCGCGGCAGCACGACATCGAGATTCAGGACCTGTCGCATGTCGGCGAAACAGCTGGGTCCGCGTTGAAGCGTGCAAAGAAGGCCGGCATTCAACACTACTATGTCATTGTGGAAATCGGCGGAAATGACATTCTGGGGTCGACCTCTCCATCGCAGTTTGAGATTGATCTGGAGTCTCTTCTGAGCGAACTCCGCAGAGAGAATCGGCAGGTTGTGATGTTCGAACTGCCATTAATCCCCTTGTATCACCGTTACGGGATGACTCAGAGACGACTGGCGAAGAAGTATGAGGTTGCTCTGGTTCCCAAACGGTATTTCCTCAGCATTCTGGCGGACAGTAGTGCGACGCTCGATTCCATTCATCTGAGCCAGTCCGGACATCAGAGAATGAGTGATCTGGTGTGGCGTTTGAGTCGTCCGAGATAAGCATTGAGCCCGCGACCGGCGTGAGTGTGTGTGAGTGTTTCCAGGACCTGGGACATTGCAAAACGATCATGAATTTATTTTCCATATCGCTGGAGGAAGTCAGGGTACTATCGACTGATGGCTTCAAATCCGGCTCCAACCGCTGACATCCCAATTCCGCCACCGCCCCCGTATTCGAATATCGAAGCGATACCGCTATGATCTCAGCGGGACGCCAACACATCGCAGTCAAAGTTTCTCACGATCGTTTAAAGACCATCTTCATGCAAACTCTCGTCACTGGCGGAGGCGGATTTCTCGGCCTCTACATCGTTGAACAGCTTTTGCAGCAGGGGCATGCTGTTCGAGTTTTCTGTCGAGGTCAGTATCCGGCGCTGAAGGCTTTGGGCGTGTCTACAATTCAAGGCGACCTGCGGGATGAGGCCGCAGTGAATGAAGCCTGTCGAGATATCGAAGCGGTCTTTCATACAGCGGCTGTGCCCGGAGTCTGGGGTGACTGGAAGACGTATTATGGGATCAATACGGAAGGCACCCGAAACATCATTAAAGCGTGTCAGAATCACCGTGTGGCAAGATTAATCTATACCAGTTCGCCAAGCGTTGTCTTCGACGGCGCTGATCATGTTGACGCAGATGAGTCGTTGCTGTATCCAACTTCGTGGCTGTGCCACTATCCCCACAGCAAGGCACTGGCGGAGCAGGCTGTGCTGGCGGCGAACAGCGAAAGTTCACTACGCACCATCTCTTTACGACCGCATTTAATCTGGGGACCTCGTGACAATCATCTGATCCCGCGGTTGATCCAGAAGGCACGCTCCGGTCGTTTGCGGCGAGTGGGTGACGGGGCCAATGTCGTCTCCGTCGCCTATGTTGAGAATGCTGCGGCGGCTCATGTGCAGGCGGAAGTGTCACTAAGAAACTCCACGAGCGCCGCAGGCAAGGCGTATTTCATCAACGAGCCGGAGGCTGTAAATCTCTGGCACTGGATCAACCTGCTATTGGCGAAAACAAGTTTGCCACCCGTGGAAAAGACTATTTCCAAATCCACGGCCACTCGTCTTGGTGCGGTTTTGGAAGGTGTCTGGAACCTGTTTCGGCTCGGCGGAGAACCCCCACTGACCCGGTTTATTGCGGCTCAACTGGCAGGTTCACACAGTTACAGCATCTCCGCAGCGGAGCGGGATTTCGGCTACCGTCCCCTTTACTCCACGGAAGAAGGACTCAAACGTCTTCAACCCGATCTGGATCACCTGAAACACTGATCTTCTACGAAAATCGAAGTTGATTAAACTGTGTAAAGGAATAACCTGTTTCAGTTATGCGTTCGTAATACATTTACGTCGAACCTGAGACCAATACTTCCAATCCCACGTTATTCATTCCCACCGTCGCCTGCAACTCCCCTGGAGATGACACCATGAGTTGTCTCATGCCTTCCCGCCTGTTTCGCACCTTGCGTTCTTCGCTGCTCTTGTCTGCAGCCATGCTTTTGGCAATTTCGTTCTCTTCAGCACAACTCATTTGTTTATCCGCTGACGAAAAAGCTGTGGGCCAGGATCCGGCCAAAGCAGACGACGCGCCTCAGAATCCGTTTCCGGAGGCCGTGATGGTCCCGGAAGGGATCCTTGAAGGCGGCACTGAGTGGCTCAATACGTCACATCCGATCGATCTCAAGGACCTGCGAGGAAAGATCGTTGTGCTGGACTTCTGGACGTACTGCTGCATCAACTGCATCCATGTACTGCCGGATTTGAAGTTTCTGGAACAGAAGTACGGCAATCAACTTGTTGTTATCGGAGTTCACTCGGCCAAGTTCGACAACGAAAAGGTCTCCCAGAATATTCGTGATGCAATCTTGCGATACGAGATCGACCATCCTGTGGTCAACGACAGCGAAATGTTGATCTGGCGTAAGTTTGGAACGCAATCCTGGCCGACATTGGCTTTGGTTGATCCCGAAGGAAAGTATGCGGGATCACAAAGTGGCGAAGGAAATCGTGAACTGTTCGATAACGTGATAGGAAAGCTGGTTGAATATCATCGCTGGAAAGGCACGCTCGATGAAACGCCTCTCGTCTTCAAATCGGAAGCCAGCAAGCTCCAGCCGACCCCTCTGCGATATCCGGGCAAAGTTCTTGCTGACGCTGCTGGTCAGAGACTCTTCATCACCGACAGTAATCACAATCGCATCGTCGTCACCTCAATGGCGGGCGAGCTTCAGCAGATCATTGGCAGCGGCCGCAGCGGACGAACTGATGGGGCATTTGATACGGCCGATTTTAACCGTCCTCAGGGAACCATCCTTGTCGGCAACAAGCTCTATGTGTCTGACACAGAAAACCATCTGATTCGCGTTGTGGATCTCGATGCGAAAACCGTCTCCACTCTGGCCGGCAATGGCCGTCAGGGACAACCCGGAGGAATATTGAACGGGACGATGCTGGAAACGGCGCTAAATAGCCCCTGGTCAATCGCACATGCCAATGGCAT
>CAMAXD010000459.1 GCA_945861975.1 Candidatus Kuenenia stuttgartensis
CACCATGAGAGGTCCCGGCTCGAAGGTTCGCGGAAGCTAGCGGAGGGACTTGAACCCACAACCACCGGTTTACAAAACCGGAGCTCTACCAATTGAGCTACACTAGCGCGGACCGGATGCGGTGGCGAGTCGCGGAGTATAGCAATCGGATCTCGTCAGGCAAGGCAGATCCCGGAAAGCTCCCAACAACGAGGCAACTCCCGATCCTAGCGGGAACATTTCCCCAAAATTGGCTCCGATCGCCCCTGACAAAACCGTGTCTTCAACCCCTCAACTCATCGCCCGTCCGATGGATCCCCCTGTTGTCGACAGGCGAACCGCGGTTCTCTACAGTTTTTCTCAGAAGCCGGGAATCTCAAATGATCGACGCTCCGCAATTCGCCGCAGCTTCTCCAAAGTCCTTACCTCAATCTGACGCACTCGTTCCTTTGTAACACCTAGTCTTGTGCCAACTTCTTCGAGCGTTTCTGGCTCAGTACTTTCGCCGAGCCCAAACCGACAGGATATGACCTTTTGTTCACGCCCATCTAACTCGCTGAGTAGCTCCAGAATGACAGCTCGCTGAGAACGGTTCGCATGTTCATCACTGAAGAAGGCGCCGCGCTGCTCGGCTGAATGAGTGAAAACCTCTTCCTGCCCGGTCTGAAACCGGGTCAACCGCTGGTGCTCGGCGGGAACAGAGCGAGTGAAATTCTTCAAGATTGCCCATGAGGCATAAGTTGAAAACTTGTTTCCCCGGGAGTAATCAAACTTTTCAACGGCCCGAATCAAAGAGATGTTGCCATCACTCACTAGCTCAAAGAAGCCCGTGTTTGCCCTGAGATATCTTTTGGCGATTGAAACAACCAAGCGCAGGTTCGACTTAATCAGCAGGTTTTTGATTCCCGAGATCTCCCCCAGAAGTCGCTCAAGACGAGAAATCAGCCGAGCAGATGGTTTCGAAGAATCCAAGCCGGCTCGCAGTTGCAGATATTGAAACTTCCTGAAGTTCATCTTCCGAAAGTAGTGCTGCTCCTCTGCCTTAGTCAACAGCCTGACGCTATAGAGTTCTCCAAGGTAGGCTGGCAAGCCTGACGGTATCCGTGCAGGGCGTTCTTCTTCGGAAACCTCTGGCGGCTTCCCACAAATGATGGCCTCCGCAGAGGGACTTCGGAACTGATCGTTGTCTATAAACTCAATAACTTCCGCGAGCACTCTACGAGCTCTCGCCTGCACCAGGGCGGTATGGACTGCCGTTCGGCTGACATGGAAACTTTGCGCCAGACACTCAACGCTTTGCCCCTGCTCTGCTTTTACGAGCATCCTTTCTCCAACAGTTTCAGGGGATTCTGGCATACCTGAGGCGAGATGCAGCTCTTCACTGCTCAAGGAAGGACGGCCCTGAGCTTCGCAAAAGAAACCGCTGGCGGATCTTGAACCCCAGCGATGAGCTCTCGCCATTGACTCACTGACATTCGGCTCATTTGGATTTACTGCGCTAACCATGACTGACTCCCTTGTCTGCTTAACACCCAGGGCGGTGAAACGTTCTGGACAATGAAAGGGTTTGGGGAATTTCCTTGCGATCTGTCTCGATGCCGCCTGCTGTCACTTGAACGAATTGTTTTGCGAAAACGTCGCTCATAATCTTCACAGCAAATGGCGGACCAACACTCTCCGGTCAATTTACCAGCTTGGCCTACCACCCTAGCGGAGGCCGTTTAACCACTTCGGTAGTTACCTGCACGAGCGTAAATCGCCGGTCAATTAAAAAAATCGTGGTAACCGCTGATGTTTCCGAGAGTATTCAAGGAAGTTCCAGGCAAATATCTGAACTAGAGCCCCCCGTGGGCAAATACTCACAGTCCCCAACGGCCCCAAGTTTGGCCAGCTTGTCCTTGCTTGTTTGTAATTGCGTAAATCAGAGACGCCAAGATTACAATTATGTTCGCGTAAACGGTCCGTTATCATTATGAATACAACATGTTGTCATATTCCATATTGAGCGTCGTGTTTCCTGCTCGACACAACGACCACCAAGGATGGCCTTGAGGCAAATTGTTTTCATTCTGGCGGTTGCCAGGGTCAGACGTTTCTGGTTTAAAGCTGCAGAAGCCACTCTGGTCTTTGCTTACCGTTCAGAAGTTCAGGGAGTAAAATCATTCTGCCGCGGATCGCAGACAGACAGCGGAAAACGGCATCACCCCAAAGGATTAAATACCGGGACGAGAACTCCACAGTGCTCCGCGCTCCGCAAACGTTTGGCTGCAAATGTGTTAGCTTTAGGAGCAAAAGCTGGAACGGCAGTATTCTATTCATTTTTCCCGAGCTTCAGGGATTCCATGCAAACTCCGCAGCTCAACGACAAGGCGATGGATTTCATTCCTGTTTTGGGCACGTTCATAACCCCAAGATGATCGAACATGGGAACAACCTACATCTTCATCGCCTTCGGATCATTCGTATGGCTTTTCGGCATTGCAATGGTGGCGTGGCATGTTCGCCAACATCGGGCCGTTGTGAATGATGCCGGCCTCTCTCCGTCGGACTTCAAGTTTCACGAATCCCAATATCGTCGTCGAATGCAGACCTCTGCCTTGACTATTACGCTTGGGGCGTTGATCGCAATGTGCGACTATCTTCCACAGTTCAGAGCCTCTCTGGGCTTTGCTGCTGGCTACATCGCGACACTCCTGTTGCTTTCAATGTGGCTTGTGCTTCTGGCAATTGGTGATGCTTTTGCCAGTCGAGTCCATATGCAGCAATCGATCCGTCGTAATCGACAGACCAGAGCTGCACTTCAGGAAGCAATTGATGAATTACGACGTCAGCAGGACCACTCCATGAAACCGCATTCAGATGATTTGACGATCAGTGCGTCTGACTTCAAAGGACATTGAGAGCCAGAACCAAACATGATGGTGAGGTGAGGTGAGGAAGTTTCCATTCAGAGCCCCGCCAGCACGGATCAACCAACGGTCTTCATGGGCAAGGTCACGAGGAATTCGGTTCCCTGAGACGACGAGCGAACCAGTTCGATTTCTCCACCAAGGGTTTGCCGAGTTAGCTGGCGGCATACAAAAAGCCCCAGCCCTGTCCCGTGATCCTTCGTGGTAAAGTAGGGTTGAAAGATCTGCTGTTGTGCTTCAGGGCTGATCCCGTGTCCTTCATCTCGAACTCGAATTCCGATGCGTTCCTGACGGCCATTTTCGGAAGGCATTCGCTCTGTGCTGATCTCCACGGCGGCGCCTTCGTTCATAGCGTCAAGCGCGTTCAGGATCAGATTCAACATAACCTGAACCAATTGGTCGTAGATCGTACGGATATGGGGCACATCCGACGCGAAATGGGTGTTGGCGGTCTTACCTTTCCATCGCTTGTAGTACTTCGCGATGTTCAGTGCATCATTAATCGCGGCATGAACATCAACGGTTGATTCCTGTTGGTTCGTTGGACGGCTAAAACTTGTTAGCTCTCGCAAAGTTCGCTGAATTCGGGTGAGCTGCCCATCAACCATATCCAGTCGCTCTTTGACGTAATCATCCGAGTTCTTTCGGCTGAGCATCTGCACAATTGAGCTAATGGAAGCCAACGGATTTCCCACTTCATGAGCGATGCCGGCCGCAAGCAGACCAAACGCCGCCTGTTTCTCCTGCTGAACGAGCATCGCCTGCGATTCCTGAAGTTCTTTGGTACGAGCTGCGATTCGGCGCTCCAGCAACTGTTGGTTCGACTGCAATTGTTCGTTCAGAATCGCCAGACGCTGTCCTGCAGTTTTCAGCAGGCCTGTCAGTGCGATAATGGCCCAGGCGGCCCAACCCAGAAACACGAGGGTCAGGATCACGGTAATGATGTTCGAACCGGCTGGCTGACCTTCTTCGTAACCTGGTCCTCGCAGGTTTAAGCTTCTGCCCTGCGCCGCATAGAGCCCGAGCAGGATATAGCTGATTGCGTGAAGTCCGAATGTGGCGAACGTCAACGAAGGCGTATGCCGAATAGCACACACCAGCAATGATAGAAAATAGTAGAACCGGAACGGGCTGCTGACTCCGTCATCGAAGTGGCACAGGAGACCGATAAATAATGCCTCCATCAGCGAAACACCAATCCGGTAGTTCGACAGGAGCACTTTTCCCTTGCGAGTTGCCACTGTATCCAGCAAGGCATAGATGGCAGCCAGTGTCAGCATGGAATTCAGTTCGATCCGCCCCGACGCACGCTCGATCAGATTCACATACAGATAGCCGATACAGAGTCCGAACCAGCGAATTCGGACCGTAATCGCGTCGGCTTCCGATTCCTTGCCAACGGGATCGAATAATCGTCCCGCGGCTGCAGCAGTCAAAGCGGCCGGAAGACGCATGATTCCGGACGGTGTATCGGCCGGGAGTCTTCGACCCGGGCCATCATGTTTGCTGATACTCATCTGACTGTTCCTCGACCTTCTTTTTCTGAATACCAGCAGGAACTGCCTGACAGATTTCAGTCTGCGAAAGACGTAACGCGCAAGCACGGTGTCTCTTGACCGACTTTTACTCGTTCCGG
>CAMAXD010000460.1 GCA_945861975.1 Candidatus Kuenenia stuttgartensis
GTCGTGGACTACTATCTCTGGGCGATTCAACGGCTATTCGAACGCAGCGAGGATCGGTTTCTGCAATTGGTGTGGCCACAGGCAGGCTTGATTCACGACGTCGATGATACCCGTGAAGCGGAATACGGTGTCTACTACACGCAACGAAAACCGCTGACGACTGAATCCCGCGCATAAAAAAAGCCGGCAGATAGAGGGACCTCCCGAAGGTGTCCACACGGCATGAAGCCGAATTTTGTCTGCTGGCGGCCAGTAGTATCCACATCGACACGACATGGAACAAGTGAGATCGCAAATTTAAGGTATTCGGTGCAATTCACTGTCCTGCACGCCATTGTGGTTGCCAAACCGCTCTTTACTGTGTCATTGGGCGCTTCAAAACCAGCCACTGATGGGCGCTTTAAAATCAGCAGAGGTGTGAATGTTCAGTAAGTGGTCCGAAGCTGGTTTTAACGACTCACAGAATTGCTGCGAGTCCGTGTTTTAATTGGGTTTCGAGTACTCTCTAAGACACTTATCGGCAGGTGGACCCGATGGGCGCTTTCGCCTGCTCGTCTTTATCGGTCCAGGTTCGTTTGCCACCCGGACGTTCCGGGATGTAGTTGCGAAGGCTCAGTTCCGTGCAGGACTTGAGCACTTCGTTGGAGTTAACCTTTGTCCGCCACAGCTTGCTGAATCACGCCATAAGCGGCTGAATCGCAAGAGTGGAACCAGCCCCGACCTGTGATTACCGCACCGAGGCCAGACGTTGTTCGTCCGCTCTCAGAGGCCGTGATTACAAGACGTCCAGAATTTCACCGGTGACTAAACCCGTGACCACGTCGTCGAGTGCTCGGAAGTACCAGTCGGTTCCGTTTCCGCCGACAAGAGAATCGTCTTCTCCCGCGTCGTTCAGCACGTTGACCTTCGCCTTCAATGAAACGGCAGGAGCCCCCACGCCAGCTCGCAGATTGCTAATTTGAGTGGCGTAAGCATTCACGGACATCCATTCCACAAGCAGACGATTCAGGTTGCCGAACAGGGCATCGCTGGTCGTTCGGCCGGCAATTACGATGTCTTCGTCCTCTCCGCCGTTCAGCGTATCCAGACCAAGACCACCAATCAGAATGTCACGACCACCACCACCGCGGCGAGTATCGTTCCCGACGTTGCCGACGAGGATATTTCCCAGCGCGTTGCCCGACAGTGTGTCATTACCAGAGCCACCCACGATATTCTCAAACACACTGGCTGCATTCAATTTCAGTGTCCGATTCGCATGCACCGTCTGCACAAGCGATGTCTCCAGCCCAAGCATCATATTTGTCGTCAGAGTATTGAACGAAAGCGTATCCGTGCCCGCACTCGTCGCTTCAGCGACTGTATCCGCTTCCGCCGTCGTAGCGGCCCCAAACACATAGGTATCGTCTCCACTGCCGCCAATCAGAACGTCGTTGCCCGCATTTCCGGTCAACCTATCATCTCCCACTCCGCCTGTCAGCCTGTTGGCCAACGCGTTGCCGGTGATTACGTCGTCGCGCCCTCCTCCCAATAAGATTTTCAAAAAAACTTCTGGAATTCAGCTGAAGTGCCAGATTGGAATTGACCGCCTGAACTGTGGTAAAATTCAGATTGACCGCTATGTTTTGGATGGTCGTCAGGGAAAAATCCAGAGAGTCGGTGCCGCCATCATTGGTTTCTTCCACAATGATCTTCCCCAGTTTGTTGTCGGCATCGAATTGGTACAGATCGTCTCCACCGTTGTCATCGTAGATCCCTGGATTACCTGAAATAGTGTCGGTTGCTAAGTCGTAGTCATCAACCATCCCAAGAAAAAGCCGCGTTGCTCCTGCGGGGACCTGGAATCTCTGCAGATCACCGCTATTCGTACTCACCAGGCCCTGCAGGCGGGCGATAGGGACAAGGCGAGTGCCGACTTTCTGGCTGCGAAGAACCTCAGTTCCAATGCCACCGGACTCGGAGCCTTGGCCGCATCACTGGCTGATGGGCTTGTACAACGCTGCGAAGAGGCTTTCAGTGACGCATCGTTTCAGGAAGCAACGGCCACTCTGCAGACGGTGGCAGAACTCGACCCTCAATCGATTACGCTGGGCCTGCTGCAGGACCGACTGAGTAAAGTCCTGATTGTGGAGGTCGACAAGGGGCTGCAGGCGAAGGACATCAAGCAAATCGCTCTACTGCTTCCATTGCTGCGATCATTCGATGCTCCGCTGGAGGCGCAGACGAATGCGGGCAATGGCCTTAAGTCGTGTTTCAAATGGGCGGCCGACTCAGATCTGATTCCAGCACTCCCGAAGTTTGGACCTGACTTCCAGAAATCCAGCGGAGGCGTCACCAGACGCCACCAGCAGCAGCGACAGGCCGAACGCGGTGGAAAGCTCGACTTCTCTTCTGCGGAGATCCAGAAGCTACTGAAGGCTTCAGACGGGTGGCTTCACCGGAGCAATTTGGCGACTCACCTCGCAAAGCTCGCAAAGGTAGACGTCAGCTTCCCTACAGGCTCGCGCACTTGATTTCGCGCAGAGTCGAAGAACTGGAGACTTTTGCAAGGTGTTACGAAGGGGAATGTGGTCACACCATGATTCAGCAATGTCAAAAATCGGCAGGACGATTGAGACGCTGCAGTCTGAACCGACGACGGATTGCGAAAGTCCAGATGTAGGATGTATAAGCCATCCTCGCTCAGGGATTTTGATTTCTGCTATGCGTTGAATGTTGTGCTGATTCATGGAGACATCAATGTTCTGGCCCAGTGAAAGCCCAAATCCGGATTGTGTCAAGCGATCGCATCCACGATCGTGCCGTTCTACATCAAGGATCGAGGTTGTTGCCGTCTGCATTCTTACCATGCAATCGCTTTCGGCGGCAGATGTCCCTGCAGATGTGAAGGTGTTTTTCGACAAGCACTGCCTGGAATGCCACGACCAGCAGTCAAAGAAAGGTGGTCTGGATCTCACGACACAGACTGTGGATCTTTCCGAAACGTCGACGTTTCTTCGATGGGCTCGCCTTCATGATCGTGTGAAGTTGGGCGAGATGCCGCCGAAGGATTCTCAACAACCTCAAGCGGAAGAAATTCAACCGGTACTCGAATGGCTGAGTCAGACTCTCAGTGCCGAGGAGCTTCAGTGGCGTGAGAAGAATGGTCGCAGAGTAGTGAGGCGGATGAACCGTGCTGAGTTTGAAAACACGCTGCGAGATTTGCTCGATGTGCCCTGGATTGAAGTGCGAGAATTGCTGCCGGAAGACGGACGAGCAAATGGCTATACGAAGACCGCCGCCGCGCTGGATGTCTCGCCGGTGTTGCTCGCGAAGTACGCTGAGGCGATCGACAAAGCGCTCGATGCCGCTGTCGCAAAGTGGTCTGTGCCTCCGGAGGTCGAACGAATTACGCTCTATGCGAACCAGCAGTATGACTACAAAGTCCTCATGAGCGGTGGCGATGCCGTGATGCTGACGCAGGAAATGAAATACGACGAGTCGCGCTTTCCGATGCCATCCGCGACGAACGCTGATGGCAACTATCCTGGCGACAAATGGTCTTTTGGCGGCAAGTACAAAGGTCTGGGTGAAGCAGAGAAGGACGGAGTCTTCAACGACGGTTCCACGGTGGGCATGACCCGGACTTTCGGCGAATCGTTCGGCGGTCGCTTCAACTTTGCTCCAGTGCATCCGGGACGATACCAGATTGGCGTTTCCGCGTGGTCGTATTGGTGGGACAAAGGCGAAGTCAAGCCGTCGCCGCGGTCAGGTTCTGTCGGTGTCTACTGCGGCAGCCGTCTGCTCGGTTTTGTCGATGCTCCCAGCATGAAACCAACGTACACGGAACTGAACGTTGACATCTCACCGACCGAAGAGAACCATCTGCGAGCCGCCGGCACATCGTTTCTCGATGCACACGTTTACTTCTCACAAGGACAGATCAAAGCCTACACCGGCGCGGGAGTGGCCATCGACAAATTGACCGTCACCGGGCCGCTGTATGACGAATGGCCACCGATCAGTCATCGTCGCTTATTTGGCACGTTGCCGATCGTTCCATTTGCTAAGCTTTCGCCTGATGTTCCAAAGCCCGCTCGACCAACGACGTTTCGACAGGCACGAGGGGCGAACAATGGACCGGGGCGACTGGTTCCGGGAGCAACTGTGTCCGATGATCCGGCGGCCGATGCTCGACGACTGCTCGCGAAGTTCTTAACTCGAGCCTTTCGTCGCCCTGTCTCAGATACAGAGATCCAGCGTTATGCTGCAATTGCCGACGCACGCGTCACCGGAGGAGCGTCCTTTGAAGACTCGATGCTCGAAGCTTATCGTACGGCGTTGCTCAGCCCCGACTTCCTGTTCCTCAATGAGCCTGCCGGGCCGCTTGATGGTTACGCGCTCGCGACTCGGCTGTCGTACTTCTTGTGGAGTTCGTGTCCGGACGACGTCCTGCTCGCCGCCGCGAAGGCCGGAATACTGAATGATCCACAGGGTCTGCGATCTGCAGGGGACCGGATGCT
>CAMAXD010000461.1 GCA_945861975.1 Candidatus Kuenenia stuttgartensis
GGATCGCTTTCGTACTCCGGGAATTCTCTGTAGACCTCTTCCTTCGCGCGGCCCTCGAAAAGCCCGAGCGACCGTTCGTTGAATGCGGGCATCGCAGGCAGCAGCTCTGGTGCTGTCGTCAATTGTTGCCGGATCAATTGAAGCGTGTCGACAGCACGAACAAGCGTTGAACTGACTGCGTGAGAAATCCTGAACTGCGAAGCGTCTGCCAGAAGTCGTCCGACATCGAGTGCCTGCCGTCGGCCTTTCTCCGTCAGAGGTGTATCAATCTGGCCGCAGAAAATCGCCTTCTCTTTCCAGACGGCGTTGATCTGAGACTCTCCATGTCGTACCAGAATGATTCTTCTCATTCGGTTATGTCTCCTGCTTGATGTTCTTCGTCAGGAAAAGATTTTGGACAGGAAGCATCAGCCGCATATGACCTATAGGAGATATAGGACTGATGGGAATTATAGTCTTATGGGCCCTAAAGACTGTTAATCCGGTACTGCAACGCTTCTCCGATAAAACCGACCATTAACTTGTTCCAGCGGCTTTCGCTCGCTCCACTGCGGCGGCGATCTCGCGTTCGATCTCGGGCAGTGGTCGCAGTGGCTCCGATGGATTATCCACGGCCGTGACTTTGTTGGTGGTTGGATCCCAATGCACCGGGCCGAAGTTTGCCGGGGCTTTGTTGCCAGTGAGGATATGCCCGAGCCCGTCACCTTTGTTGTAATGCCAGAACTCAAACGGAAAATGCATAAAGCCGTGCGACTCCATCACAGCGGTGATCTCAAGTCGGTTCTGTACAAACTCCGGCTCGACGAACGGACTTCTCATCGGCGTTCGTTCGCTCATCTCCAGATAAGTATTTCCACGCCAAACTTCACTGCCGTCGTCGCGTCGAAAGACAGAGATATCAATCGCCGATCCGGACATATGAGTTCCCACCTTGGGAATATTGGCGATCAAAACTGATCCACGGCGGAACACCAGCTCGACCGGCGGAATCGTGCCTCCGTTCTCCCAAATGCATTTTTTCAGAATGGCGTCGAAGAGTTCCGGCTTGCTGCCGAGCTGTTTCTGCATCGCCAGCGAACGATAGCCGTCCTCGATCTTCAGAATCCAGCCACGACGATTCATCTCGTGGCCAATGGCCAGCACATCTTTCACCAGGCTCTGTCGCATGTAGAAGACGCGATCCATTGAGCCCGCAATCTTTGAGGTCGAAAAGAGAATCTCGACTCCATCTTCCTCAACAGCGTCCTTTAATGACGCAAAACCTTCGCCTGATTCCTGCACCGGAAAAGCCAGAATCTGCTCGACGAGTGAATAGCCTTGTTCCATCTGGTCCGCCCAGAAGGTCTGAGGAGTCAAGTTTTGGGGCGTGTTCATGTTTTTATCCTGGGAAGAGACTTATTCTTCGCAACCGATCATTCTGTGGGCATGGCAACGGATTGTGGCGGACTGTTCAAGCGACCCCGGTTGAATTTCAGCGACTGTCTGACAGAATCGCAATTTGTAGAGTCATTCCGATCAAGGCAGGGAGTCTCATTAGTGTCTGGCATCGTGGAGGTCTCATCGTCCGGCACTCCCGTTCCCACGGCGCCTGACCGTGCGCGCGGAGACTGGACTCAGATGGCGGATTGCATCGAACGCTTCTGCGTCGAATGGGAAGGCAACAAGACTCCACCAAACCTGCAGGAATTCGTACCGCCTGAGAATTCCCAAACGCGGCGACTGACGCTGATTGAACTGGTGAAGGTTGATCTCGAACAACGCTGGACTCACAAAAGCGATCCAAGGTCGGTTGAACAGTATCTTGATCAGTGGCCGGATCTGAAGGAGCCGGATGGTTCAGCTCCATGTGATCTCGTCTATGAAGAATTCCACATTCGCCGTCAATCGGGCGAAGATGTCAGGCTGAGTGAATTCGTGGCCCGATTTCCGGGTTTGACCGATCGACTCAGGCGACTCATTGGTCAGGCCGATTCCGTTGAATCCAGTTCGATGCGGGGAGCATCGCGGCAAAAGATTACTCTCCAGCCCGGCGACACGATCGACGATTTTGATCTGTTGACTCGCTTGGGCGCCGGAGCATTTGCCACGGTGTTTCTGGCTCGTCAAAAATCCATGCAGCGCCTGTGTGCGCTGAAGGTGAGTGTCACTCGCAGCAATGAAGCTCAGACTCTGGCTCAACTGGATCATCCGAATATTGTGCGAGTTTACGACCAGCGCATTATCCCGGAGAAGAATGTACGTCTGCTTTACATGCAGTACGTTGCTGGAGCATCGCTTTCAGAAGTGCTGGATCAATTGCGTCTGTTGCCGAAATCTGACTGGTCTGGCACAGCTCTGTTGAAGGCGATCAGTCGTCAGTTGCAGGAATCCGGAAGCGGCTTTGGAGTCACCGGGACTGCTCACGAACATCCTTTGCACCGTCGACTGCAGAAAGCCACGTGGCCTGAAACGGTTTGTCTGTTCGGAATTCAGGTCGCGTCCGCACTCCAGTATGCACATGAGCAGGGCGTGCTTCATCGAGATCTCAAGCCGGCCAATATTCTGCTGGATGAAAACGGGGCTCCAAAAATTGTCGACTTCAATATCAGCTTCTGTTCAAAGCTCGACGGGGTGACTCCGGCAGCTTACTTTGGCGGCAGTCTGGCCTACATGTCGCCCGAACAACTGGAAGTCTGTCACCCGGATCATGCTCGGGAAGCCGATGACGTGGATGCTCGCAGTGACCAGTATTCGTTGAGTGTTCTGCTGTGGGAAATGTTGTGTGGGCAACGTCCGTTCAATGATCATGTCAGTGATCGAAGCTGGCCAGCGGCTCTCGCGTCGGCCGGGCAGTTAAGAACTCAACAGCCCGATCTTCGCCACTTTGGCCAGTTGCCGTTTGCTTCAGTTACGGCGATCCGTGATGTTCTGCTGCGAGCACTTGCCAATGATCGCGAGAAGCGTTTTGGGGCCGCTGAAGAACTCGCCAGAGAATTGCGATATTGCACAGAACCCGAGACGATGGCGTCATTACGTCCGGGGGCGAACTTGTGGCGTGGTTTCGTGATTCGTCGGCCGCTGCTGGTGCTCACGGCGATTGTGATGGGAGCCAACGGCATCGCCGCATTTCTCAATCTTGTCTACAACAAAGAGCAGATCGTCGACCATCTGCCGGAGATCCTGCCGAACGCCGATAAGATCTTCAACAGCATCCAGATATGGATCAATACAATTGCTTTCCCACTGGGTCTCGGACTTGGCATGTGGCTGGCCTGGCCGGTTATTCGCGGGGTCACACAAGGCGTTGCCAGCGTTCCGGATGCTGATGCCGTTCGCCGACGAAGCCTGCACATTGGCAATATGCTGGCGTTGCTCGGTGCATCGGAATGGTTGTTGGCCGGAATTATCTACCCCATCGCCATGAATAGTGCTGGTGCTCCTCTGACCGTGCATTTGTATTCGCACTTCTTTGTCAGCCTGGCTTTGTGCGGTGGCATTGCTGCGACCTATCCCTTCTTCTTCATTACCTGGATCGCCGTTCGCGCGTTTTATCCGAAGTTGTTATCGGGCAAGGCCATTCCTTTGAGTGACGTTGATTCCCTGCGAAGCATTCATCGCATGACATGGGGCTATCTGGCGTTGGCCGCGGCGTTGCCGCTCGTTGGAGTCATGCTGTTCGTGTTGCTGACGGAAGGACAGGAGCGCTGGGTTCCGGGATTGCTGAGCGTTACTGGACTGATGGGCTTCGGAGTACTCTTCGTCGTCGCGCGTTCTCTGCAGAATTCTCTCGCACTGCTGGTGGAAGCGATTGAGATTTCCAACGATCCCTCATCGCTGCGAACAGACAGCATGAGAATTCGGATGTGATTAGTGTATGTCTACCGTTCGGTACGAAGACAGACTGGAGCGTAAGGGACTGGCTCTGATCTGTTCTGCGAGCGGCACGAATTGAGGCCGAGTGTTCGCGGGATGATTGATTCAGATCATTACTCCCCGTGGTGGCCGCGGCGGAGTAAGTACAATCTTCCTCATGAGTTGCCGTTTGCGGAATTGGGGGCCCGGTTTGGGCAGGGGCTGTCCCGGTTTTATCAGGGGCCGTAAAGATCTCGCCGTAACCCATGTGAAAACTGCGGAGGCCGCTACAATCTGGCAGGTTGTCAATATTCTGAAAGGATTGCTGATATGAAAATGGACTCGATGGTTCTGCGAGTTGCGGCTGCGGTGTGTGTGCTCTCAACCTTCAGGCCACTGATGGCTGCAGAAGGTGAACCGGCCCTGATTCGCTCGGTGGAAGGGATTTCTGAGTTTCATCTGGACAACGGCATGAAGGTGCTGCTGTTCCCGGATAAGTCCAGTCCGAAAGTGACCGTCAATCTCACGGTCTTCGTCGGGTCACGCCATGAAGGTTATGGCGAAGCTGGGATGGCTCATCTTCTGGAGCATATGGTCTTCAAAGGAACACCCACGCATCAGAATATTCCCAAGTCATTGCAGGAACGAGGAGCGGAGTTCAACGGAAC
>CAMAXD010000462.1 GCA_945861975.1 Candidatus Kuenenia stuttgartensis
TCCCGGAGACAATTTTCTATCAACCGAACAGGTTCAGTTGATGGAAAAGAAACGACTCGGGTTTATCTCCGCGGGCAATCTTCAGGATCCGCTGAAACGCGATGAGCTATATGACCTGCAGTAGATCGAGTCGATCGATCTCAATCTCAAAGCCTGGGACGGCGGTGGTCAGTTTATCGATGAAGCCGTCGTCGGCGTGATCCATCGCTCACGGTTGAACTAGTGCTCTGTCAAGGCTCAATTTTCGGGTACGACGGACTTCCAGTCCGTCGACAAAGGTTACCGCCGACGGACTGGAAGTCCGTCGTACAAATACAATTCAACCCCAACTTTAAAGGTTGACAGAGCACTAGTCCGGATTCGTATCTGGTCACCATGCGTTGCAGAATGCCTGTTAACTGCGTGGCGTTTTCGATGATCCGTAAGACACCGTAGCTGGACAGCGCCATGTTGCTCCCCTCTCCCCCGATTTTTTTTGCGGATACAGTGTGGTGTCGCATGGCAGCGTTCTTGCAAAAAATTGGGGGAGAGGGCCGGGTTGAGGGGGCCGTTTTAGCACGCTGCCTTCAACGAAAGCCACCTCTTCCGGCCTATCGGCCACTTTCTCCCCCCGAGGGAGAGAGGGGACTGCGTTCACGCGGCAAACATTGATCAAAAGGCAACTTCGGTGAATCCGACTCTTCGAACCTGGCGCTGTCCAACTGGGCATGCACCGTTACGTAATCCCAGGTAGGGACCATCGAAGTGGATTGAGCCCATCTCGGAGAAGTATAGGCGTGTGGGCCCTAAAATATCGTGAGGCCCGTGGGATATCTCGGCACTCGCTGTTCAATGGAGAGTTTCCAATGGAGAGTTTCCAATGCGAATTGGCACGAGAAAAATGGCCCGTCAGGATGCCGTAAGTTCCTCTCTCGCGTTCAATCAGCAGTGGCAAGTGGCTGGCAAGTGGCTCAGCTTCGCGGAGTATCAATGACCTCTCGTACTTTTCGAGCGAGGCTGAGTGGTGTGAAAGGTTTCTGGATGAAAGCGTGGGTCGCCTCAGCCACTCCATGCAGCAGCACAGTGTCGTTAGTGTAACCGCTCATGAACAGAACTCGCAGCTCGGGGCGATGCTTACGCACGGCATCGAGTAACTGTCGACCGCCCATTTCGGGCATCACCACATCGCTGATGAGTAAGTGAATTTCGCCAGGGTACGTCTGAGCCTGCTGCAGGCCCGCTGCACCGTGGTCGGCTTCGAGAACATGATAGCCTTGTGCTTGCAGTGCGATACGAGTGATTCTGCGAACGGCATTATCGTCCTCAACCAGCAGTACGGTTTCGGTTCCTCGGTTGGCGTACCGAGTGGAATCGACAACCGTTTTGGATGGCAGGTCCATGATGAGAGGCAACAGGATCTGGAAAGTGGTACCAACACCAACTTTGGTTTCAACTGAAATCTTTCCGCCATTCTGTGTGACGACTCCATGCACCACGGCCAGTCCCAAGCCTGTTCCTTCACCAACACCTTTGGTGGTGAAAAACGGTTCGAAGATTTTTTCCTTCACCTCATCGGACATTCCCTGTCCCGTATCGCTGACCGACAGGCAGGCCCATTCAGCCCCCGAACCCTCAGCGGATAAGACTGTCGATATTTCAATCGTCAGCCGCCCACCCTGCGGCATGGCGTCGCGAGCATTGACGGCCAGATTCATCATGACCTGGTCAAGTTGTCCGTGGTCTGCCTTGATGGTAATCGGCTTTGGGGCCATGATCACCGCCATAGAAATGTCTGCGCCAATCAGTCGCCGCAGTAGTTGAGCGGAGTTAGAGACCAGTTCATTCAGATCAATCAGCTTTGGTTCGATGACGGCCTTGCGACTGAAAGCGAGAAGCTGCTGAGTGAGGCGGGCAGCCCGTTCTCCCGCGTCGTGGATGGTCTCGATCGAATCGCGGTGTTTGTCTCCCACCGGAATGTCTGACATCAGCAGAAGTTCGCAGTACCCGTTGATGATCGTCAGCAGGTTATTGAAGTCGTGCGCTACTCCACCGGCCAGCCGCCCGACCGCTTCCATCTTCTGTGCCTGAATAAACTGCGACTGCAGGCGTTGACGCTCGGTGATGTCTCGCAGAACACCGGTAAAACGCCGTTGGCCTTCGACAAAAAACTCTGAGATGGTCAAATCTGCGGGGAAGCGCGTCCCATCACGTCGCAGGCATTCGACCTCGCGGCCGATGCCGATCACCTTAGCCAGCCCGGTTTTGATGTAACTGAAAAGGTAGCCATTATGCTCCTGAGCGTACGGCTGAGGCATGAGCACGCTGACGTTGCGTCCAATCAATTCGAATTCCGTATACCCGAATTGGCTAACGGCGGCCGGGTTTGCTGATCCGATCACTCCTTCTTCATCGATCGTCAGGATAGCGTCGCAGACGCTGCTCAGCACCGAGCGGAGCAATTGCGTGGCCCGCTCTCGCTCCGTAAGGTCAGACAGGGCGACGAGAGTAGCCGGTTGGCCGAATCTGCTGACAGTGGTAGCGACCGAGTAAACCAGAACGGACCGTCCATCTTTGCGGACGACTCGTTTTTCAAATCCTTTTGCTGCCGTGTCGGAATGCGACCAAAGATCGTGCCGTCGATGGATAGCTTCGTGTGCCGATGGATGGGCGATGTCGAAAGGACTGCTTCCCAGAAGTTCTTCGATTCCGTTCGCTCCGATCATCCGCACGAACGCCGGATTTGCGTAGAGAATCTTATCGTTGGCGTAAACAAAGATCGCCGTCGGGAGAATTTCGAGCAGTTGCCGATAACGCGCCTTTCTTTCTCGCAGTGCTTCGGCTGCAGCAACGCGTTTGGTGATGTCGATCGAGATGCCGGTCAGGCAAAGTGGAGATCCGTCGGCTGCCCTGTCGAAGTAGCCGTATTCTTCCAAACTGACGATGGCTCCATCGGGGCGGACAACACGATATTCGTTTCGATACTCGGCACCACCAGCCATGCAGGCTGCGAGTCGCGAATCAAATTCCGGCAGATCATCCGGGTGGATGTGTGCGCGAACGTCATTCAAAGTGCCAAGTCGCTCAGCAGTCACAGGCAAAGCCGGCTCGTTACTAAAATACCGAGTGACCACGTCATTCGCGATATCCCATGTGAATGCAATGGAACCTGCAGCCTCAAGTACCAGCCGCAGTCGCCGCTCACTGGCTCGCAGAGCGTCTTCGACCTGCTTACGCGCTGTGACATCATCCACATAGCCATGCCAGAGCACAGAGCCGTCGGAGAGTCGGACAGGAGCGGAGCAGCCTTCGACCCAGATCTCACCCAGCACCGGACTGTGTACACGAAATTCACTTCGCCATAAGGTCATCGATTTTAAAGATTCAGCAACCGCTGTGTGCACGTGCTCGACATCATCCGGGTGGATCGTTGAAAATACTCCTGCGGCGTCCCTGGCCAGAGCGGCTGGCGAAATGCCATAGATGGCTTCGATGCGGGGACTGGCGTAGGGCATCGTCACTCGGCCGTCCGGGGTGAGTTGAAATGAGCAGATCGCGACCGGCACAGCTTCCATCAGCTTCTCAAATCGGTCCCGTTCAGTCTGGAGTTGCTGTTTTGCAAGGACCATGTCGGTAATATCCTGGTCGGTCCCTTCGACCAGGATAATTCCTCCGGCTGTGTCTCGTGTCGCGCGGGCGCGACTGTGGATCCAGAGGCATTGCCCATCTGGCCGGGTGATTCGCATGTCATTGGCGAACTCGCTGGCTCCGGCCTTCAGGGCTTCGACTCTCGCAATCGCGATACCTCGATCGTCCGGATGAAGGAGTGAGAGAAACGCTTCGAAGCTTGGCTGCACGGATCCGGGTTTCAGTCCGAATAACTCGAACTCGGCATCCGACCATGAGACCCGATCGGTCGCCGGTTCCCAGTTCCAGCTTCCCAAACGAGCGATCCTTTGCGCCTCCTCGAGCCGACTTTCGGTCTCACGAAGAGTCAACTTGGTCTGCTTCAGATCGTCGATGTCAGTGCAGGTCCCCACCCACGACTCAATTTCGCCCGCTGCATTGCGGATGGGGAGTTGGCGGACAATGTGCCAACGGGACTCACCGTCAGTTTGTCGTATCCGCATTTCAAAAGTTCGCGGCATGCCGTTTTGAAGGACAAGCGACCATTCACTTACGGCATGAGAGATATCATCCGGATGGATCACATTTTGCCAGGACCACCCCACCAGATCGGCCTCTGTCGCGCCGGTGTATTCGACAGTCTTTGAGTTCAAGTGAGTCACCGCACCGTCCGGACTGGCGGTCCAAACGATTTGTGGGATGGCGTTGGCCAATTCGCGGTATTGTTCCTCCCTGACCCACAGTGCGTCTTCGATGGCTTTCAGCTTGGTTATGTCACGAGCGAACCCGATTAGCCCTGAGACCGTTCCGGTTGCATCGCGGAGCGGCGTCTTTGTCGCATGGTAAGTGAGTTTCTCACCTGCTG
>CAMAXD010000463.1 GCA_945861975.1 Candidatus Kuenenia stuttgartensis
AGAATCGAAAAGCTCAGCGTTACCCCCGACGATGCTGGAGACTTTGAATCAGCTAAAAGCAAGTGGTCGAACCACCATGATTGTGCATCGCGGTGACAAATACCTTGGTGTGATTGGCCTGATGGATACTCCACGCAGTTCCGCCAGAAGTGTGATTGCTCGACTGCGGGAGCTTGGCATTCAGAGAATGATGATGCTGTCGGGTGACAATCATCAGGTCGCCAATGCCGTGGCGAAAGATGTCGGCCTTGATGAAGCGATGGGTGATTTAATGCCTGACGACAAAGTCACGGCCATCAGAAAGCTCAGCGAAAACGTGAGCGTGGCGATGGTCGGCGACGGAGTCAATGACGCGCCGGCAAGGGTTAATGCAACTGTGGGAATTGCCATGGGCGCAGCCGGATCGGACGTTGCATTGGAAACAGCAGATGTTGCGTTAATGGCCGATGACCTCAACCATTTGCCGTTCGCAGTTGGCCTCAGCCGTCAAACAAGTCGAATCATTCGGCAGAACCTCTGGTTGAGTCTTGGAATGGTGGCGTTTCTTGTTCCAGCGACAATTCTGGGGCTGCGACTCGGCCCCGCGGTTTTGCTCCATGAAGGTTCAACGCTGCTCGTGGTACTGAACGCACTTCGACTGCTGGCCTATTCTGACAGATAGCATGAATACAAGCCCATTCTTTCTGACAACGCCATGACGACAACACCTAATGGCTGGCACCGGCTGCCGTGCAAAAAATGAACTTTCGCCTGCTTGTCATTGGAATTGGTTCTACCTCACTTCCTCACAATTTGTGGCGGTTAGCTACGTTGCTGAGATGGATTGAAATCTGCTCCAGTTCTGCAGCGAAGCGAAGTGATGTAATTGAATCAGTACTCCAGCGGCTTGGTCCGTTTTGACAGCAGCAATCAGATGTAATACTCCTGATCGTCCGTCGGCGGCTGGAGTGTCTTTCTGTCAGGCGGCTGTCGCCGACGAAACCAAGCAACCGCGGCTACGAACAGCATTGCCAGGCCAGCTGGTAATGCGGCTCCCGGAACAGTGCCTCGCGGATTGAAAATGAATGTCATTCCGAGATAGACCAGCAGGATGCCAAGAACCATCCGCAGAAGCTCTAACGGTAAATGAGGAACCAGCTTCGCGCCAAGAAAGGCGCCCACCATGAATCCAGCCGAGATGAATCCCACGACCGGCAGTCTCACAAAGCCATGATCGTAATAGACCATCGCCGCGAATATGCCAACCGGCGGGATCATCACCGCCAGACTCGTTCCCTGCGCCTCCGCCTGACTGAATCCAAAAAGTAAAATCAGCCGCGGTACCAAAGCAACACCGCCGCCAATTCCGAGCATCCCACTCAGCACCCCGATCGCGACTCCGAAAAGTACCAGTAACAACCAATTCACAGTTCGTCCTCCAAAGAGTCTGCGTGAAACACATCAAGCCATGTCGTCTACTTTTGCAGTCCGTAGTGTAGCACCGGCAGTAACCGCGTATCTGACTTCCCCGGAATTCCTGCTCCACACCGCAATGTCCGGGATAGAGATGGCGGGCGACAAAAGATCGACGGACTGGTGATCACAGCCAGAAACGGAGCGTTTGGCAGCCGGCTCCAGCATCGCCTGACGCAACCGCAGATAAGCCATTTCTTATTTTGCCATCATCCGCCACTTAATCTACGGCTGTAGAATATCCGAGTCGCTGCTGGCCCGGTCGAACTCTCGTTCGGGTGGCGTATGCGATTTCAATGCAAAAAGGAAGTGTATCATGCGCGGAGCGTTTTGGATGAGTGCCACTGTGTTTTTGGGAATGATGGCTCTCACGTTGGGGCAGCATGCCGATGCGGCCGACGGTGAAGAAAAGGAAGAGAAGGTGGAGTTGAGCAAGGTGCCAAAGGCCGTTGTGGATGCCATTCACAAAGTATTTCCAAAGGCAGAAATCACGGCAGCGACGAAGGAAGAAGTCGCTGATGATGATTCGGAAGACGGCGAACAGGAAAAAAGTGTAGAGGAAAACGAAGGCAAGGAGGAGGTTGATGAGAAGGATGACGATGGGGACAAGTCATCAAAAACCGTCTATGAAGTGACCCTCCGGGAAAATGGTTCGGCAATTGACATCACTGTCGAGGAAGACGGCGAGATCGAAGAGGTTGAACGAGTGATTGATCTGAAGGAACTACCGAAGGTCGTCACTGATGCCCTCGCCAGAAAGTTCCCAAAATCGACTTTGAAGTCAGCCGAGGCGATTTATGAGGTTGAAGGCGATGAACTGGAACTGGAGGGCTACGAAGTGAAGCTGGAAACTGCAGACAAAACGGCCATTGAAGCCGACGTTGAGCTGGAAATTGAAATCTCAGTAGCGGACTGATACCGCGTTCCGGGAATTTGTATTCCACAGTCGCACAACTATGGGGCGGTCTGAGTGTTCGACGACTATCGTGGGACGGATTACACGGTCCCACGATTTTATCTTCGGACCATACACACACATCGACGTGCAATTAACGACTGCTCAATGGTTCAATCAACAGGTTTCCGAATGCAGGATTCCCTTCGCCTTCTTTATGGACCTGCGACTATGTGCATCCGCGTGCTCCTGATTGAAGACGAAAACGAGATCGCTGATTTCATCGTGCGAGGTCTTCGCGAAGAGTCTTTTGATGTTCACCGATCCGCCGATGGAATCGACGGCTGGCAGCAAACAGCATAGCAGCAACTGACAAATGTTGTCGGTATTCCTGATTTGCCACAGTCTTCGATCGAAGGCACGATAGACGGAGAAATCCCGCTCCGCGATTTTGAAACTTCGTGGGCAGAATCTGGTCTCCAGCAGCCCTCAACTGCGTTCAGCAGAGGTTCGCATCAGCCATGCAAGGGCGGAACTAATCAACGAGCAGGCTCGTGCTGTCCCGAATGTGACACTGCAAGTCGTGGCTGAGCGGGATCAAGTGAATCAGTTCAATACTGTGAATACGTTCTTGTCGATGCCGGTCCCTGTATTCAATCGGAATCAGGGAAACATCAATCACGCACACGCCGATACCCGGGAAGCTCATTAGGAAGTTGCGCGAACGCACCTTGCTCTGCGTAATTCATTGGCGGAGGCATTTCTGCGGTATGAAACCGCCAGAGCCCAGGTCGAAACGCTGCGTGACGACATCCTTCCGGACGCAAAAGAAAGTCTGGAACTCACGATCGCCGGATATCGCAATGGTGAGATAAGTATTCTGCAGGTATTAGCGGCGCGGCAGACATACTCCGAAAACAGTCTGGCCTATATCCAAGCATGGACGGAAGTCCGAAAAGTGGTCACAGAAATCGACGGATTGCTGCTGACCGGAGCACTCAACCCGGCGGAACTTGGAACCGCACTTCAGGGATCAGGACTCAGACAGCAGGGGCTGTTGAATCAGGTTCGGGAGTCATCGCCTCAGTCCGTCCTTCCGGCGGCGATTCAAGCGGGTGCGAGTGGGCCGTAGTGCTGCATCCGGCCAGTAGCAAACCCACATTGCCTCTGACTTGATATCTGATTACGCATCAAACAAACCTGCAGACAATCCACCTTAATGCAGGATCAAGGCGGTAAACGGAATTTCGACCGCTGGTCGAATAGAGAGCGACGTGTGACGCCTGCTACCATTCGCCAATGACTTGCCCATCATTTCGAGCGCCCGAATTCCGCCACACCTGCAGATCAATGTTCTCGCTTGCCGAACGGACTGATCCGTCCATTAGAAGCGCATTTACGATTCCGACATGGTAGCTCCGCGAAGTGATTGCGGCGTACGTGACGCTGGTCGCGGAGTCGCCTTCCTCTTCGGAGGTGTAATCCACGTCATAAGTATTCCCGACACTCACGAAGGGAACTTTACGGTTGGGAGTGAATGTTGCGGTAAATCCGTCCTGATGGACGCGACCTTCCACCCATTCTGTGTGGGCATTATCGGCCTCGAAATTGCTGCCACCGAATCCCGCAACCTGGGCAGGATCAGAGGGAATTGTGGTTGGAGGGTTGCCACCAGTCTTCAGGATGGGCTGAAACGCTTTGACTTCGCTGAATGCGAGCGTATTGCTCGTGCCATCCGTAAAATCCCTGAAGTTCAATTTGCTGTTGGGAAAGAAGGCGCCATTTCCACCAACCCCAGTGACAGGATTGTAGACGAACCATGTCCCAAAGTTCGCACCATAGTTCAGTGGATACTGTTGAAGATTGTCCGCGCCGCTGGCGCGATCGTTGACTTCACTTGGACACATGTAGACAGGAATCCTCATCTTCACAACATCGGGCTGCACTTTGTATGTCCGGCTGAAATCAATAAGGTTCTGCAGATTGGCCTGTTCAATGAATGGCAGCAGCCTTGCCTGTGGTCCCCATTCACCATATTCACTGCCATTAAGCGTCAAGCACATCGCTGGAGGCAATGCGTTGTAGACGTCATGATAGTTGTGAAGAG
>CAMAXD010000464.1 GCA_945861975.1 Candidatus Kuenenia stuttgartensis
CCGATAAGAGCATTTTCCAGAGGAAACGTGACGAGGTTCTCGACTTCTTCGGCCGATAAGCCAGGAGCTTCCGTCTGAATCTCAATGTACGGCGGAGCGAATTCCGGAAACACGTCCAGCGGCATCGATGGAATCAACTGGAGTCCCACCACGATAAGCACGACCGACAGCGCCAAAACGGCGATTCGCATTCGGAGTGCCAACTCAATCAGCCAACTCATTGTTAAATCGCCCTATTGCTATTCATTGATACCAGCCGCTCGCCGATGACTCATTCGCACCCGACGCGTCACTTCGCGAAACCAAATTCCGTCCCAGCCAGTTCGGCCACTGCCGCTGTCACGACCGATGCTCCGACACTGGGCCCGTGATTCAATGCGGCCCAGCCGTCTGCCACAAAAGCCACTTCGACCCGTCGACGAACGAATGTCCGATCGCCTGTCTTCTCATAAACCCACTGGTTGCCATAAATGTCGAGATACACGGCCGACCACGGTACGGCCAGCGTTGTCGCTTCGCCCATCATGCGAATCTGAGCACTCATGCGTTGCCCGGGCTGAAACTTCGAGTGCTCGTTCGGCAGTTCGTAGTACACATCCACCGTCGACGCCAAAGCCTGCGCTGTCGGCGGAACAGTGACAGGATTCACGCTCACAGAATGCGACGACTGTCGTTCGCCGGGGGCCGACAATTGCGCCGACCCTGATAAATCAAGCGTGCCGAGATCACCAACATACACAGGAACACGAACCCAGAGCGTCGCATCATTCATGATCTCAAACATCGCCGAACCTGCGGCCATAATCTGTCCCGGCTGAACCTGCACGCTACGCAGAATTCCAGACATCGGAGCGACAATCGGCAGGGGCTGAAGAGTTCCCGCTTCCGTATCCAGCGTGATTCCATCCACAATCACCTTGCGAGCGTTGGCGGCTTCCAGACCAGCTTCGGCCAACTTGAGCTGTGCGGTGGCTTCATCGACCGTTCGTATCGTGCCCGACTTGTCCTTCAGCAATCGCTCCGCACGATCCAGAGCAATCTGAGCCGCCTCGACCTGCACCTGCGACTGCTCTACCTGAGCGGCAGCATCGTTCTGTGATTGAGCGATCGTATTCGTTGCCTCAGCAAAACGAATTCGCTCGGCCGGCGTCAACACATCACGCTCCGGCGACAGCAGCGGTAACAACTGCAGGAGGAGTGAGTCCTTTTCTATGCGCTGGCCAGGGATGAGCATCGCCTGTCCATTCTGAAGTTTCAACGTCCCCGAGAGCGGCGCTGAAACGATGACAGACGCTCCTGCCGGCAGTACAACGTCCGCGCCGTACGTGCGAAAGCGAGGCATGCTGCGATCCGCCATCGGCTGCGTCTCAATCCCCAATCGTCGCACGGCATCTTCGGTCAATTCGATGGTGTTGAGCGTCGCCTCGGCGACCGGATACGTCGTCTTTGCAGGCGCGACAGGCGATGCTTTGGCTTTATCGTCGGAAGACTTCGCACATCCAGCGCACCACGTGACGACGATGAAACAGACAGCTATCGCCAACCGACGACTTAGACAATAATACTTAGACGCAAATCGTGGCATTACACGGTCATCTCCAAAAACTCAACGGCTGTTAAGACTGCACCAGAATCTTCAGCGATTCTCATGGAAGTGGGAAGCATTCTGCCCGGCAGCGTGACAACGACCGTCGTGCCAGAATTGACCTCACTGCAGACGACGGCCTCGTCATACCCCTCACATCGGACTCGAACTGAGCCATTCGCTTGTGTGAACTTCAGGGCATTCTCCAGCAGGTTAAGGGATACCTGTCGCAGCCGGACATCATGGCCCAGAACCTCACATGGCTGAAGTCTGTCGGCGCTGAGCGCGACGGATCTTTCAAAGGCGCGGGGTTGCAACTGCTGAATGAGATCAGACAGGACGGCGTGCAGAGGAACGTGGTCTCTCATCGGCGGAACCATCCCGGCATCTTCACGACTCAGGGTCAGCAACTGATCGGCGAGTCGACACAGCCGATTGGTTTCCTCCGCAATGACGCTCAGCGAAGATCGATACTGCTGTGGGCTACGTCCTGCACGCAGAGCCAGTTCCTCTTCCAACAGGATCTCACGCAGTTCTTCTCGCAACGCTGCATCCGTTCGCGTCAGCAACTGCTGCCGAGTGATCAGAATCAGGACGATTCCGAACACAACGACGATCCCCGCGACGGCCAGGGAGAAGAACAGCGACAGACTCCAGCGGATGGAAAGCTTTTTCACAGGGCGTCTCCTAAGCGGTATCCTTTTCCGCGGACTGTCTGCAGCATGGGAGTGGTGCCCGGCAGTTCCAGCTTCTTTCGCAGATGATTGATGTGGACCTCAATAACATTCGTCCATGTTGCACCAGGCTGTTTCCACACACTGGCCGCAATCATCTCGCGGGTGACGATGTGATTTCGATTCTGCATGAGGAAGACAAGCAGTTCGAATTGTCGTGGCTGAAGTTCTATCGGGCGACCGTTGCGAAGTACAGTTCTGGCCATCAGATCAACCTGAATGTCCTGGATCTGCAGCATCCGCACGTCATTGCGGGTTTCCGGTATGCGTCGACGCAGCAGTGCCCGCACTCTTGCAAGCGGTTCATCGATCGAAAACGGCTTGATCAGATAGTCCTCCGCTCCGCAGTCGAGGCCACTGCCATCCGGCAACATCATGTCAAGGATGACAAGTGCTCTGTCAACCTTTAAAGTTGGGGTTGAATTGTATTTGTACGACGGACTTCCAGTCCGTCGGCGGTAACCTTTGTCGACGGACTGGAAGTCCGTCGTACCCGAAAATTGAGCCTTGACAGAGCACAAGTTCCGGAGCATTTTTGAATTGTTCCGTGGCTTCGCTGAGCGTCGAAGCTCCGACAACGTCGAACCCAGCCTCGGTCGTTGCCGACACAATACTTCTCAGGAGGTTGGGTTGGTCTTCAACAACAAGAACCCGTGACATGGACTCGCCAACAAGACATTCCGCCCGAAAACCTGATACGCTGGCTTAAGTCTATCGAATCAGCAGTCTTTCTGAGGAGTTGGGCGGGCTATTATAAACACGAATTAATCAACACCATCTGGAGTAATTGACCTAACCTCGTTAGCGTTCCCCGACTTTCAACTGGATCTTGCCCTGCTGAATCTACTCGCACAATATCCCGTTTATGTTCAGGAAAAATGGTGGTCTTTAAGTATGGGTTTGCAGCGTGAGTTGACGAATTCAGGCAATTGGTTGTTTCGCTGGCGAAGTTTTCTTCCGATCGCAGTTGTCGTGGCCGCTATTGTTGCGATGTTGCCAATTCCGAACCCCAGGCATGATGGTTCAACCGCGGATAGCATTGAAATCATCAGTTTGGGAATCAGCTTCTTCGGCATGATGATTCGCGCTGTCACCATTGGCCACACGCCAGCCGGAACTTCCGGGCGAAATACTGCCGAACAAATCGCAGAGTCACTGAACACGACCGGAATCTACTCCACGGTGCGGCATCCCCTTTACCTCGCCAACTATCTAGTCGGCCTTGGGCTCGCCTGCTTTACCCTGACGTGGTGGTTTCCGGTGATGTATACGTTGACGTTCTGGTTGTATTACGAACGGATCATGCTGGCGGAAGAAGCCTTCCTGCGATCAAAGTTCGGTGAACAGTTCAGTATCTGGATCCAACGCACGCCAGCCTTCATCCCCAGTTGGAAGAACTACACGCCACCCAAACTCAGATTCTCGTTGCGCAATGTACTGCGGCGAGAATACAACACGTTGCTCCAGATTGTCGTTGTTGGCTTTCTGCTGGAGCTCTTTGGGGACTGGTTTGATTCAGGTCGAATCGCAGTCACCTTGCCCTGGTGCGTCTTTCTGCTGGCAGGTATTTTCATCTGGGCCTGCCTGCGGACGCTGAAACGCAACTCCTCTATACTTCAAGTCGAAGGCCGCTGACTGCAGGGGAGAGTACTCGTTACCGGCCAAAGTCACCCTCCGCACGATTCCCGAATCCTTTGTCAGCGTTCGAGCTCGGGTAGACTTTTGAGAGTACCTTGATTGCAGAAAGCCAAGTGCGGCTACTCAGAACGAGTACCCTTGCATAACGTTAGAGCGCATCCGCGATTGGTCTGGCGCGCACAGGGCAGGCGTGGTGGTCTGAGGCGATCTTCAGGCGCTAGTCCCAATGGCGTGGACTTAAGGGAAATTTGTAGCGGAAGTCGCGTAGACTTCCTGTGATGTGGCAGGAAAGCCGGAACTCTTGGCGAGTTCCGCTACGCTAAGTCCACGCCAGTGTCGCCCAAAACGGCAGCACCTCGTCAGCCGAACGCGGTGAAGATGTCTGCCTGCAGACGATCTGCAACGCACACCAGCCTCTGGAGCAGACTCGAACAAAAACTTTAAACGGTCAGAGACCGAATCGTGGCCGGAGTCGCCAGA
>CAMAXD010000465.1 GCA_945861975.1 Candidatus Kuenenia stuttgartensis
CGCGTTTCCAAAAATTGGCGGCAACGATGATCAATCAGACCGTGTGCAGTGCGTGATCGATATCTTTGGGCCGACAAACTTCGCCACCGTGATGGAGCAGGCCGAGACTGACAAGAACGTGCGAAACATCTTCAAGTTCAATACTCCCAGTGATCCGTATGCATCCCTGATCGGCGTGGGTTTGAACGAGGACAAAGAAAAGACTAAGGCTGTGAGCCCGGTCACTTATGTCAGCGACGATAATCCGCCCACTTTGATTCTCCACGGGACTCATGACACGCTTGTTCCGTATGCTCAGAGCGAAGAACTGGCTGCGGCTTTGAAGGCCAGGGATGTTCCCGTCTGGCTACAAACGCTGCCGGGTTCAGGCCATGGTGGCGGAGGCTTCGGGAAGCCTCAGATTGTGTTGCTGATGCAGAACTTCTTCGACAAGTACCTGAAGGGCTCAGATATCGAAATCCAGCTGGTCCCCGAAGCTGAAGTTGCCATTTAAGGCGTGGCAGATTCACGGAATCGCAATGAAAAGAAATCTGCATCCCGCAGAACAACTCGCATTCGCACCGGTTTGCCGACAAGCTCCTTCAAAGAGGTACCCGATTTCCACGTAACGACGCGATCCAGTTCGTTGCCAATCTGCTCCTGACAATCGGCCAGTGCAAAACCCGGCAAAGCGGTGCCGTCAGAATTTTGAAGTTCGAAGCGAAGTCCTCCACCAGCTGACGTGGAAAAATTGATCTCAAGGGCGTCGCCCGCAAAGGTAAATGGCTTAGTCAGCAGTTCACCTTCTTTGACACCAGCACGAACCGAGGCAAATCCATCCAGTCTCAGACTATATCGCCGCACATGCGACGTTGGCTGAGCATAGTCCTGACTGACATACAGAGATAACTCCGTCGGTCCGGTCTGTACCAGATTCAGTGCGGGATAATTGGTGCGTGAAACCCAGTTCTGCGGCCCAATCCCAGGGCGGAGAAATCCTTCAAGGTACGTTCGATCGTAAACATGGCCGCCGCGCGATGACAACAAAACAGCATCGGATGTATCTTTGAAGAATCCGGGATTCACTTGCAGCGTCGCGGCCTGCTGTTCATTCAAAACCTGCCGACCTTCAAAGAACCTGGCGGCGATGGCGAGGTAAATATGTGGTGCTCGAGGGTACGGTGAGGTTTGATTGGTGTAGAGATTCTCGGCCGGTGCATCGGTTACTGCGACTCCATCATCGTGAACCTGCTTCATCATCACAGCTTGCGACCATGTTCGAAAATCGTTGCTTGTTGAGCGTGCAATTCGACGAAGTCCGTCCCAAACTCGAAAGTAGCACACGTAACAGTTTTCAGAAGCAGACCAGAACACAAGGTTCTGCGAATCGAACAGATGGTCGAATCGAAACGGCATCTGCTTGCCGGACAGAATGGGTTCGTTCTGCATCTTCGTCCACTTCAAACCATCTGCGGAGAGATATGCGAACAACTCTTTGCCGGTTCCCCCCACAGCCTTGTATCGTTCTTCGGGCGGAACGCCAGGTCGAGCATCCAGCATGGGACAGAAGTTGTGCGTGACGGGAGCGGCATCGGCCAGCACGATATTGTTGGCTGACGTGCCGCCATAGTCGAACAGTCCGAGCTCTGGCTTCGTCCAGTTAATTCCATCTTCGGACTCGGCCACGCAGGTCCGTTCGTGTTCGCTGCCATCCAGTCCAAGTTCAGAGATTCCTCGATAGTACATACGCAGCTTTGGACCGTCCTGAATCATTGTCACGTATCCGGCTTGTGGACCTTCCCAGCGAGCATCGAAACGCAGCACTGCCCCTTCATCATGTGGTGCGTGAAGCTGAAGGCTGGCATTTGACAAACGTTCAATCAGAAACCGATCGATGAACAATTCGCGTCGTGTTCCCAGAGTGATCGGATCGGCAGCCGTCGCGGTTCGCGAATCGAAAACGTGCAACGGCCCGCAAAACGCGGCCATTGCAAGACAGAATGGCAGAATTCCGAAACGCCGAGGTGACTGTTTTTTAACCATCATGGCCATTGCGGTCCGTGGGAGAAGAGCGATGCGAGAAGTCGGTGTGTAGAATTGTGGTGGCGCTGCAGTGTAAACTCAGAACAGCTGAACGCACAGGAAGCCCGATTTGCCGGGGTCTTGCTCGCGATTGATCCAGATTCTTCGGACATTTTCATACTGAGACCCGACATGTACACCCTTCGCATGGCAAAACGCGTGCTGTTCGAAACGAACAAGCGACTGCTGTGGAAACTCATCTGGAACATGGGCGTTAAAGGGTCTCTGTCTGTGATGAAGCATCGCAGTCGGATGAAGAAAGGGCAGTTCTTTCCTCCGTTTCTGTACGTCTCCATCATCAACAGCTGTAACCTGCGTTGCCAGGGTTGCTGGGTCGACGTGGCTCACAAGCAACAGACGATCGATGTTCCGGCGATGAACCGTCTGATCAAAGAAGCGAAAGAACATGGCAACACGTTCTTTGGGATCGTGGGTGGAGAACCATTCATGCATCCGGAACTCTTTGAGATTCTGGAAGGCCACCCTGACTGCTACTTCCAGATTTTCACGAACGGACAGTTCATCACCGACGAGAAAGCTCGACGCCTGTTCGAACTGGGCAACGTGACGCCACTCATCAGTGTGGAAGGCAACGAAATCGTCAGCGACGAGCGACGTGGTCGGTCCGGAGTTTACAGCAAGACTCTGGCTGGCATCGAAAACTGCCTGAAACACAATGTGATGACCGGTGTCTGCACAAGCCTTGCCAAGTCCAATATCGACCATCTGTTGACAGAAGCATGGATCGATCGACTTGTGGAAATGGGCGTGCTCTACACATGGTTTCATGTGTATCGTCCCATGGGCCCTGACGCGCAAACGGAGTTATGCCTGACTCCGGAACAGCAACGACGTGCTCGACAGTTCGTGGTCGATATGCGAGCCAAAAAGCCAATCATCATCATTGATGCTTATTACGACGGTGAAGGCAAAGCATTGTGTCCCGCAGCGAACGGGATCAGTCATCACATCAATCCGTGGGGCGATATTGAGCCGTGCCCGATCGTGCAGTTCTCAAAAGAGTCGATTCATCACGAGAAAGATGATCGGCATCTGTTCGACAAGTTTACTCAATCTGAATACCTCGCAGACTTCCGTGAGTTAGCTCAACAGACAACTCGCGGCTGCATTGTGCTGGAACGTCCCGAGTTGCTGGCTCAGCTAGTTGAGAAGCATGCCGCAAAAGACTCCACGGCTCGAGGCACTGCGATGCAGGAACTGAAGTCGATGATTCCGCGAACATCGCAGTATCATCCGGGCCACGAAATCCCCGAAAAAAACTGGTATTATCGCATCGCCAAGCGATTCCTGTTCAATGACTTCGGCGTCTACAATGGTCGAGATCATTCAAAGACGGCCGCCCCCTATATTATTCAGGCTGAGCCAAAACTTTCAGTGACAGGAAACGCCTCTGCCCAAAGTTGTTGCGCAGAGCCTGGCGGCTGTGGATCCACCGGACAAGTCGTGGAACTGGGTGTTACTCCGACTGAGCGTAAGTCCTGAAGAATCCGGTTAATGACGCGTTGTCATAAAACCTGATCCGGTACTTTCGTACTGTTGACAATTTTGGGGTTCGTCCCTGCCGGATTAAGTCTCCCCCCACAATCGATTGGCTTTCGATGTCTGATTGCTTTCTTGTCACCGGCGGTTCCGGATTCATTGGAACCTGGGTACTCCGCGAACTTTTGGAACGGGGTGCTCGAGCCATCGTTGTTGATAGTCAGAAAGCTCCTGAACGCTGGGGGCGAGTTCTTGGGAGTCGATCATCTGAAGTGATCTCTGCCGAAGCTTCGCTGATGGACTGTGTGGCGCTGCATTCCGTGATCGAAAAATATCAGGTCACTCATTTGATTCATCTGGCCGCGTTGTTGACTCCGGCGTGTCAACAGGATCCATTTCTGGGCTGTCAGGTCAATGTGCTTGGCAGCACTGCCGTGTTCGAAGCCGCTCGCCGATCAGGCCGAATCCAGTCGTTGTCCTATGCCAGCTCGTTTGCCGTCTATGGACCGGAATCCGGCCACGACGATGACAATCTAAACCGACCGCCCTCGTTCTATGGTGCCTTCAAACAAGCGGTCGACATGATTGCCGAACAGTATTGGCGTCATTTTCAGATTGCCTCGGTCGCCATTCGTCCGCACGTAGTCTTTGGTCCGGAACGAGAAGTGGGTTTGACTGCGGGCCCGTCCCTGGCGTGCCGCGCCGCCGCGCTGCAGGAGAACTACGCCATCGGCTACACAGGGCGTGTTGGTTACGATTATGTAGAAGACGTGGCGAAGGCCTTTGTTCGAGCTGCAACTGAGTGTCCTCCGGGTGCGACCGTCGCTGACCTTCCGGGCGAAATCGCGACCACTGAAGAATTCCGCGC
>CAMAXD010000466.1 GCA_945861975.1 Candidatus Kuenenia stuttgartensis
ACGATCAGCATTGGCATTTCTGTGTGAGACACAGAAGGCTCCTGAGGATTCACTTTCCGCGTGGGAGCAGTTCTGCCTTGCGATGCTGGGAACAAATGAGTTTGCGTACATCGATTAGTTTTGGTCGCTGAATACAACAGGGGACGAACATGACAAATCAGCCGCAGAATTCCGTCGGCCCGTTTTTTTCTCGTCGTGAAATGCTCAGCCGTACGGCGGCCGGGTTTGGCATGCTCGGACTTGCTGGCGTTTGTGCGGGCGAGCAGTCGTCGACAAATCCTCTGACACCAAAGTCTTCACACTTTGCTGCCAAAGCGAAGCACGTGATCTTCCTGTTTATGAATGGCGGGCCGTCGCATGTCGACACGTTTGATCCCAAGCCGGAGTTGAAGAAGCAGGCCGGGAAGCCGGGGCCGGGCGGCAACTTTATGCCATCGCCGTTCGCGTTCAAAAAGATGGGACAGAGCGGCATTGAGGTCAGCGAACTGTATCCTCACGTGGGAGAATGCATCGACGACATCTGTGTTGTGCGATCGATGTACACGAGCACTCCCAATCATGAACCGGGTTTGTTCATGATGAACTCGGGCAATCAGCAACCGATTCGTCCTTCGCTGGGATCATGGCTGACCTATGGGCTCGGCACCGAAAATCAGACTCTGCCAGGATTCGTCGTGCTTTGTCCGGGGAAGCCCGTCGTTGGTCCGGCGTTGTGGTCCAACAGTTTTCTGCCGGGGATTTTCCAGGGCACGCATGTCAACAACGGCAACATTGATCCGGCCAAAGTGATCGGGCATCTGAAGAATACCGGCGTCACCTCCTCATCGCAGCGTCGCTTGCTGGATCTGATGCAGCAGATGAATCAGAAGCATCTGGAACAGCGTCCGCAGGATACTCAACTGGAAGCTCGCATACAGTCGCTGGAAATCGCGTATCGGATGCAGTCCGAAGCTCAGGAAGCGTTTGATATCGGACGTGAATCCGAAACGACTCGCAAGGATTATGGCAGCGGTGAGTTTGCCGATGGCTGCCTGATTGCTCGTCGCATGGTGGAACGTGGCGTGCGGATGGTGCAGGTGTTTTATGGCAGTGGTCAGCCGTGGGATGCTCACGGCGACATCATGGACCATCGGCGAGATGCTTTGAAGAGCGATCAACCGATTGCCGCATTAATTCGCGATCTGAAGTCGCGAGGATTGTTCGATGAGACGCTGATTATCTGGGGTGGAGAATTCGGCAGAACTCCCACAGCACAGGGCGACAAGGGCCGCAATCATCATGCGACGGGATTCAGTATGTGGCTGGCTGGCGGTGGCATTCGCGGCGGCATGACCTACGGCGCCACAGATGATCTGGGCATCAAGGCCGTCGAAAAACGGATGAGCGTCCATGATCTGCATGCCACCATTCTGCATCAGATGGGAATCAATCATGAGGAACTGACGTTCCGGTATTCCGGTCGCGACTTCCGTCTGACGGACGTCTACGGCAATGTCGCGCATGAAATTATTGCCTGATGCGCGTTGGTAACATTGTCCGGAGTTTAATTCGACTCCGTCCCTTCACTATGGTCTCCACAGACCCAGAATTCTCCTGGCCGAAATGATGGCGGCTTCGGGTCTTGCTAATTGACGAATGCTTAAGTGAAGGGCCTGGCGGACTTCAGGGTTCCCAATCAGTTCGTTCAATTGGCGTCGCAGACTTCGGCCAGCGGCGGCGTCCGTTTCATCGACCACCCGGGCAGCTCCGGAACGCTGAAGAAACTCCGCATTGGCAGACTGATGATTGGATGCAGCGCGACTGAAAGGAATCAGGATTGAGGGAAGTCCGGCGCAGGCGAGTTCCTGCAGAGTTCCCGCACCGCCGCGACTGATCACGACCGTTGAAGAAGCCAGCAGGTTCGGGAGATTGGGCAGGAACGAGAGCACTGTCGCCGTTCGTCCTCGTCGAGCGTACTCGGCCGCAACCTGCGTCACCTGAGCTTCTCCGGTCTGGTGAATAATTTCCCAGTCAGAGGGCACGCAGCGTTCATCGGCGAGAGCTTCCAGCACCAACCGATTCACCGAGGATGATCCCTGACTGCCGCCGAGGATCAATAGTCGCTCGCGTTTCAGCACCGGGGCTTCAGTTCGTTTGGAAAGATCAGCAATGCTGGTTCGCACGGGCGTTCCTGTGATCTCCACTGCACCGGGCCATGTGGACTGGCGAGTCGATTCGAAGGGAAGGCCGGCCAGAGTCACTGCCGCTCGAGCAGCCAGCAGACGGGTTGCTTTGCCGGGGACGGTGTTGTGTTCCATGAGCACCACAGGAATTTCCATTCGCGAAGCCGCGATAATTCCCGGAACACTGGCTGCAGCGCCAACGCCGATTGCCACATGAGGCTTAAATTCCCGGAGTTCTCTTTGGGCGATTCGAAACGAACGGATGGCTCCCGGCAGCGTCAGAAGTTGGCCCAGTCGCCCACTTCGACCAGGCATGGATGCATAGGGGATCACTCGGAACAAATTCTGATCAAGACCGCTCTTCTGCAGGATTTGTGCGTCGACGGCGCGGCGACTAGTGAGAAATAACAGACGCACATTCACATGCAGGCGGAGCAAGCCCTCGCAAACAGCGATCGCGGGAAAAAGATGACCGCCTGAACCTCCACCGATAAACACCAGTCGCAGTTCGGACGATCGGGAGTCGTCAGCCTTCACAGTACTCACTGACTCCGTCCGCAGAAACGACCAGCAGTCGTTTTGTCAGTGGATGATGCATAGTGGCAAAGTCCTGATTGACCCGGCTTCGTACCTGATCAATCAAAGCGGCGTCTTTCATGGAGACAGCAATAAAAAAATCACGGTTAGGCACACCCACAATTAATTGTGGTCCAAATAGATCTCTCAGCCGCCCATGGAATCCGGGGTCCAGAATGCGTGAGCAGTTATATGCATCATGTCTGATCGGCATCAACATTCTCGGATGCGCGTCGTCTCCCAGCATCGTCACTTCCAGCGGATTTTCCTCGGCGTACTGCCGCAGGTTTGCGATCGCCAGGTCATGCAGTTCATCCAGTGACAGGTTCCACGTTTCCAGCATTTGCAGCTGAATGAAGCGATAAGAATTATCTTCATCGACCACGTAACCCACCGACAGGCCACCGACCCATGGCATGCGAACACGTTCCTCATTCCGTGAATCTTCATCCGCCGACAGCATCGGCAGAATATGGTCGCGAACTTCATGCAGAGCTGGCACCAACTGCTCCGGGCTTAGTTCCTGAAGTCGGACCAGCGTCGTCAAGCCGGGCAGAACAATCCGCCGGAACTGTTCCGGCTGCTGTAGATACATACGATAGAAATTGGAAAGGCCGATTTCCGAATGTCCGAGCCGCAACGAGAATCCTCGTGACACCGATGTCTGCAGGAGTGGAAAGTTCTGACGAGCCAGCTCGATCACCTGTTTCAAAAAGACATCAGGCGGCCACGCTGGTTGATCCGCAATTTCTAATGTCGCAAGAACTCGTTCACAGATCAAAATAAAACCGGGATCCAGCAATTGACGATCAGGAGACTGCACTGTGGCCACGATCGTCAGGCGACCGCTACGAATTGTCCATAGTCGCCATTGGTATTGTGATCGGCGTCCGAAGACTCGCGACAACCAGCAACCGATGCGAGGACGTCGTGAGATGCCGCTCCAGACTTCATTCGTGGATTTGATTTTCAGAGATGGTTCCGGATGCAGTGCGGAAACCTGAGGAAACAGGAGGCCGAGATCGGGAGATGGTCGGCGTGTCGCATCGGTTTCTGCGTCGTCCCACCAGGTGACCATCGAGAGCACAACGCGGGACGGCGAATCCGTGGCGACAGGCTGAGAGGCACCGTCGGGATTGCCGGATAAAGCAGAGTCTTCGCTACGCCAACGCAGCTCAATCAGAGTCTGGTTTTGCCGGACATCGATCTCTTCCGGACAACGAAACGTGAACCAGTTTGCCGGGCCCCGGCAAAGCCTCCATGAATCGTCAAAGTTTCCGGATCGATAGTCAGACATCGTCACTCGGCCTGAAATTGAGCAACATCACAGTCAGCATTGTAGGCACGCCAGCATCGCGACGGCAATCTTCCGGGCCATTCAAGACAATTTGGGCACTAGAACCGCGGACGGTCCGGTCCGCCAATCATTTTTTTGGAAATCTTCTCGATGTCGCTCGCAGGTTGAGAAATCATTGGCCTTTTTTAAGGCGGATCGTAACCACCCGGGTGCCACGGATGACAACGACTGATCCGAGCCGTGCCTTTGCAGAATCCTCGAATCAGCCCATACTTCTGCACGGACAGAATGAAGTATTGGCTGCACGAAGGATAGAAACGACATCGCCGCCCGAGCCACGGGCTGATCAGATACTGGTACAATT
>CAMAXD010000467.1 GCA_945861975.1 Candidatus Kuenenia stuttgartensis
GAGCGCGGGCTTCTTTCTCGCTGCCTTTGATCGAGGCCGCGAAGTCGGTGATGCGGCGAAGGATTTCGGTTCCGGGAACTGCCATGAGAAGTGTTATGTGATGCGAGGACGATTGATGACAGAATGTGAGGGGAAGGTCGAGCATAAGAATCGTTTTAACGGCAAGCCGCAGGCGATGGCAAAAACAGAACTGACGCCTGCGGCTTGCCGTTAAACGAAAAAACCGATTTCAAAGAACCCAAGAGAAGATAATCCACATCGTAAGAATCAGACTGATGATAATCGAAAGAGAAAACCGTCGTACCCACAGATGAGCCATTAAAACACTGAACGACAGTGGCGGATCCTGATACGTATGCTGAGTTGCGAAGTACTGTTCGATTGCCGCATCCACATCGGCTTCGGTGATCTTGTCCCCGGTGATAACGGCGGCATCCAGCAGTCGTTTTCGCATCAGCGTCCGGATTTGATCTCGCGCCAGAGCGACCTCGGCCACTTCGCGTTCCTGTCGCAGTCCTCGAGCCACCTCCAGCACGCGCAGGGTTTCCACGAGCGTCAAATCTTTCGCGAAGGAACGTACGGGAACTCCGATTGTGTTTGTTATTGGTGTTGATGAGTTGTCTGGCATGACCACCATCGTAACGAAAATGTGCCGAACAGGGATTCAGAACGCAGGCTGATCGCGGATTGCTGTGGATGTGTCGTCTTCAATAATTCAACCGGCACTTCATTGCGGCAATATCGCAGTTTGGTACCGTAGTTCAATACAATCAATATCGCGTCGTTGAAAGTCCGAGTCGGGCCGGTTTCTGCATCTCTGTTGTTCAAAAAAGGTTATTTTCATGAGCCAACCGTTGTCCAATTCTTCTGGTGAAATGATTCCGGCAGAAACACCGATCGCTACGATCTCCTCATCTCAGCCAGTCACAACGATGCGACATTATCTGGACCGGGCGATTTCTGTGCTGAAGAAATTTGGTCTTTCCACGACTGGCGATACAGGAGAAGAACTCATTCGTCTGCTGGAGGACGTCAAGCACGTCGACGAAGCGCGGACGCTGGCGATCGCAGATGTGATCAAGCACATGAGCACCTTCAATCGGCTGGTTCGCGAGAACGTTGAGAACATTAAGATCGGAAATCGATATCTCGAGATCACTCAGATGTTCGATTCCGTTCGTGAAGACTCGAAAATGCTGATCGCACAGTTGTCGGATGGAAAGATCAGTCGCTCGGAGAAGTTCCAGAACTGGTGGATGAAGATTCGTCGAGGAACTCCGAGCGACCGCTTCGAAACGATTTCAGAAGCGTATCGAAGCGTTTCGAGGGACACCAAGGATCAGCTCAATCGCGAAGACGCGATCATGGATGCCTATATTGACTTCCGCTTCGCACTGAAAGAAGCCGAAGTGATCGGCTGTGAACTCTACGAAAAGCAGAAGCCAGCACTTGAAACAGCGAAGAAAACGCTGGCCGCTACTCAGACCGCGATTGATCAGTTTAAGGGCGAAGATTCAGCTCAACGAGGCCGTCTGGAGCTGGCTCGCGATGAAGCTCGCGAAGCATTTTCGCGTGAAGATCGAACTTACCAGTTGCTGAAGGACATCTCCGAAAACCTGGCCATCGGCTATGACGTCGGCGACACGCTGGTCACAAAGCTGAAGCAAACTCACGATGTGAAGGATAGCGTCTATCGCCGAGCCGTAACGTTCTTCACCACGAACGAGCATGTTTTCACAATCCTGGGGACGGTTTACACAAGTCAGCAGGGGTTGCACGAAGTCACCGCTGCGACGGAAGCGATGAAGGAAGGTCTGAACAAGGGGCTTGAAGATGTCGCCGATCTTGGGCGTGAACTGGAGCGAGCTGCCATGAAGGCCGGCTATGGCTCAACGGTCAAAGCCGAGAGCGTGCAAAAGCTGGTTGATGCCATCAGCAACTTCCAGGTGGAATCTCTGACGATGATTGCCGACTTGCGAAAAGAGAGCGAAGCGAACGCGAAGGAAATCCGCCATGTCGTCGAAGACGGCAAGCGTCGCTTTCAGGAAACGGTTGCTCGTTACGTACAGGAAAAGGCTGTAGGCTGAGAATTGTCTTTTCTAAACCTGAACCCTCCCGGCGTAAAGCCGAGAGGGGCTCGAGGCACGGTGACGATTTACTGTCGGCAAGCGGCATAGACCGCTCTGCGCGTCTTTCACGCTGTTGATTAACCCTGAACGCTGTTGAATGAGCCTCGCACGGCAGTTGATTAGCCTCGCACGGCAATCGTTTGTGGCTCCAATGCACTTAGCAGCATCGTGGTGAGTGAAGCAGCCTGCGCAGCGTCTGCACCTTCCCACGCTTGGCGGACAGTTGCTGCGTTCTCCTGATCTCGGATCGCGGATTCCAGGTCCGCATTCGAAACTCGAAGCACAGGCAGATCCTGATCCGAAAGACCGCGTTGAACACTGTGCAGTCCGGAAGGAGAAAGTTCCAGAGTCACCTGGCAGCCACCGGGACCGTGAACATCCAATCCTACCATCTGTCGACGACCATTGGATGCATCGGTGTTCACCTGATTCTGCAGCGCGTCCGCAGTCCAGTTCTTGACTCGCTCCACATCCGGCTTGCGTTTCCCCCAGCGATCTTCGTTCCCATACTCGATGTAACGGAAGATCACCGTCTTATCAATTTCCGGACACCGAATGTCGCCCGAAAACTTCTTCGTGTTCGTCATGTCGAAAACGTTATCCGTCTGCTCGTAAGGAGCATACGTTTCCGCATTCTCCATCACCATGCGTTCGAACATCCACTGGTCTTCGTTCTCAGCACGATTGGCCAAAGGAGGAAGTTCTCCGTGACCGTGGAACTCAACGCCTGTCGACTTAAAGTACTCGCCGCAGTATTCGATCATCTCACGAGACGAGATCGGCTTGTCCGGAGCAATGTGGAAGGTCAGACCACGAGCCTCAGGAGTTTCAAACAAACGACACATCACAGCCGAAACCCATTCTACGGGAATGATGTTGCGACGTTCATCACCCGTCATACGAAGGCGAATTGGCGTATGTCGATAACCGTTTTCGTCCGCTGGAACTGGCGGAATCATGACCGACATCAAACGCAGATAAAGATACAGCCCGTGATACGTGTTGGTGTAACCCGTGCGTGAGTCACCAGAAATCACAGCCGGACGATAAACCGTCACGTGATCAGCAAAATCGATCTGCTGAACAAGCGTCTCAGCGCAGAACTTGCTCTCTTCGTAGTCGTTGCGAAACGACTGCCCGGCACTCAGGCTGGACTCCATCACCGGCTCCGTCTGCAGTCCAGCGACATAGGCGGTGGAGACGTAATGAATGTCCTTAATTCCCGATTCACGGCACAGATTAATCATATTCTGCGTGCCATTCAGGTTGGTCCGCCAGGGTTCACCCGCACGGTCCTTCCCGTAGAATTCAAGAATTGCGGCGCTGTGAATGATGCAGCTGCAGTTGTCTGAAACCCATTCGGTCTCTTCAGGGCTCAGCCCAAAACCGGGTTCAGCGATGTCACCGGAAAGCACAACCGGTCGCGGCAATGCCCGCCCCAGTTCCCGCTCCCAATGCTGAAGGATCTCTTCCATTCTGTCGCGTGGCGATTGTTTTCGAGAAGGCCGGACAACGACCGCCAACTCATGGCCATTCAGAAGCAAATCGCGAACCAGGTATCGTCCCACCAAACCTGTGGCACCGGTCAAAAGCGTATACATCGTGTTCCCTGGCAAGGTTATCGAAGTGAACTACATTGCGTCCAAGAACGCTCATGAAGCAGAATCACATTGAACCACAAAAGCAAAAAAAACAAAGAAAAATCGGCACTTATGTTCACTGACGAGGCGAAACTTCATCAATTGACGACAGAGCTTCCCAGACCACTAAGAGTCCCCAATATTCACTTTTTCGCAGACACGTCAACTCTCCAAAGCCTCTTCCCGGCAAGTCGAAACTAGAGATTCCCCCGGCAAAATCACCAAAGAGATCGCCGCAACTCCTTTTACCACAATCAGTTGCAACATCTGCCCGATGGTGAAGAGGGGTGCATTTGGAAATTCGCTCGTCGGCAGTTTCTGCTGGTCTGTCTGCTGCATGCTTTTCGGATACGCTCGCCGATGACTTCATAGAATTCTCAAAGCGGCGGTCGCGCGTGCCAAACACGAGATTTCCCAACAGGCGAATTCGTTGCGGCCATGGCAAATCCTGACAACCCTCATTTTCCGGATGTCTCTCAGTCCTTTCCCGGACGCTATGCCATGTCGTCTGAGGATCTCAAATCTCGAATCCGGCTTTTGACATCGGGAAAAGGTGTGTGCTCGACGATTCTTCCGGGCATACT
>CAMAXD010000468.1 GCA_945861975.1 Candidatus Kuenenia stuttgartensis
CTTCGATGACGTCGAGATGAACCGAATCGTGGCCGACGGTGTTAAAGCCCTCACAGAGATGCAGCTTTCCGATGGCGGCTGGGGTTGGTTCTCCGGCTACGGCGAACACTCTTCGGCCCATCTGACAGCTCAGGTGGTCCATGGTCTGACCGTGGCTCAGCAGAACGATGTGCCGATTCTTCCGGATGTTCTCCAGCGTGGCCTTGAGTGGCTGAAGAACTCTCAGGCTATTGAACTGGCTAAACTTCGTGAAGGCGACAAGCATCGCGAAAACGAAAAGTACAATGGCAAGGCCGACTATAAAATGCAGGCCGATAACCTCGATGCTTTCGTGGCGATGGTTCTGTCCGAGCACGATCTCAATGACATCGCGATGACAGACTACCTCCATCGGGATCGAGGCCACTTGTCTGTCTACGGCTTATCCTTGGCCGGTCTTGTGCTGCACAAACAGCAGGATGCCGAACGTCGTGACATGGTGCTCAAGAACATCGAACAGTTCCTCGAACAGGACGATGAAAACCAGACGGCATGGTTAAGACTGCCAGAGAACAGCTGGTGGTACTGGTATGGCAGCGACAATGAAGCCATGGCCGTTTATCTCAAGCTGCTGGTGGCGGTTCGTCCCGACGACGAAATCGCTTCTCGACTGGTCAAGTATCTGCTGAACAATCGTAAGCATGGCACTTACTGGAACAGCACTCGCGACACAGCGATGGTTGTCGAATCCATGGCCGAATATATCAAGGCGACGGGTGAAGATCAGCCGGACATGACGGTGGAAGTTCTGATCGACGGAGAAGTCCAGAAGACAGTGAAGATCTCTGCGGAGAACCTGTTCAGCTTCGACAATGTTCTGCTGATCGAAGGCGATGCAGTCACCTCCGGAAACCACACAATCGAAGTTCGCCGCACAGGCAAGGGCCCGGTATACTTCAGCGCGTATCTGACCAACTTCACGAAGGAAGATGCGATCACTGCTGCCGGACTGGAAGTCAAAGTCGACCGCAAGTTCTATCGTCTGGAACGAGAAGACCAGCAGGTCAGCGTTCAGGGCGATCGAGGCCAGATAGTCTCTCAACAGGTTGCGAAATACAAACGCATCCCGGTGGAGAATACTCGTTCTCTGCCAAGCGGAACGTTGATTGAAGTGGAACTGATCATCGACAGCAAGAACGATTACGAGTACCTGCTGCTTGAAGATCACAAACCAAGCGGTTTTGAGCCCGACGATCAACGCAGCGGTTATGTCTTCGAAGGTCTGACGGCTTATCGCGAACTCCGCGATGACCGCGTGAGCTTCTTCCTGACGAATCTGGCTCGTGGCCAGCACAGCATCAGCTACCGGATGCGTGCGGAAACTCTCGGTCAGATGTCAGCTCTGCCGGCCACGATCGAAGGGATGTATTCTCCGGAACTCGTTGGCAACAGCGACGAGTTCAAGTTGAGAGTGAATGACAGGGAATAGCGATGGCTCTCAGCCAAGTAGGGTGTGTGAAGCGGAGCGAAACACACCATCGCCACTTTTCATTGGTGCGTTACGCTCCGCTTCACGCACCCTACGAGGACTGCGTCAATGAAGTGCGTTTGATCCGGGTTCAGAAATCCCTCGACGATGGTGATCGCACGATGTTACAATAGAGTGACAGCCATGAAACGATTTTGACGTCAAGGGATCCTTCAAATGTCTGCCCTAACACTTGAGCCAGTGGCAATTCCTCTCCGTCCGGATGAATTCGGGGGATTGCGAGTCGCAGAGACTCGCGTTTTATTGGAGTTGATTGTCAGAGCTTACAATACTGGGGCGACGCCAGAGGAGATTGTGCAGGCGTACGACGTCCTGAAACTTCGGGACGTCTATGCAGTCGTCGCGTGGTGTCTCAACAACGAAACGGCCGTCAATGAATACATGGCTGAAAGAGAACGGCAAGCATCCAGGGTAAGAAACGATCTGGATGCGATTCTTCCCGTCAAGGCGGGACTACTGAAGTCTTTGCGAGCAAGGCAGCTGTCATCAGCCCTTGCGGCAGAACAGCAGAGGTTCGTAGACGCCGTGATTCGTGCTGAAAACACTGCGGGAGCGTAGTCTTGCTGCGATTGTTGAGCGACGAGAATTTTCATGGCGATATCGTACGAGGCTTGAGGCGTCGTTTTTCGGAACTTGACCTGGTGCGGGTTCAGGATGCTGGTCTTTCAGTGATCGATGACCCAGCCTTGCTGTCCTGGGCCAGCAAAGAGAACCGAATTCTGCTTACGCACGACCGCGCGACGATGCCACTGCACGCAGCGGAGAGATTTCGAAAGGGATTGAATGTTGCCGGAGTCTTCATCGTTGATGATCGAGCGTCGCTGGGACACCTGATTGATGAATTATCCTTGGTCATAGAATGCACCGAACAGTCCGAATGGCAGGAAATCATGTTTTACTTTCCGTTGCCGCAATCCTGAATGGGATCGGGATCACCAGATTTTTTTCGTTCAATGCCCATTTCCAAAAAACGAAAAAAGCCCCTGACACGAAGAACACGTGACAGGGGCTTTCAGGCGGGAAGGTCTTTTCAATCCAACAGCTCAACGGAATTCCTGCTGAGCCAGCGATCAGATGTGCTTGTAGACTGATTCGAAGTCAATGTCGTAGCGTTTCATCTTTTTGTACAAAGTCGTACGGTTGATACCCAGTGCTTTCGCAGTCTTCTGGCGATTCCAGCCGCTGGTTTCCAGAGCCTGAATGATCAGATGACGTTCTGGTTCTGTCAGAGCCACCTTCAGCGACGCACCACCAAGCTGAGCTTCGATGTTAGCTCGATGCTCGTGATTCGCAAATAGTTTCTCAGGGAGATCTGTCAGCGTAATCTTCGTGTCTCGACTGAGTACCACCGCTCGCTCGATCACGTTCACAAGCTCGCGAACATTACCCGGCCAGTGATAGTGCTGCAGAGCCTGCATGGCCATTTCGTCGATGCCGGACAATTTCCGTCCAGTCTGCTCATTGAACATGTGCAGATAGTTTTCTGCCAGCAGAGGAATATCGCCGATTCGATCACGCAACGGTGGCTGAGTCAGCGTAATGACGTTAATTCGATAGTACAGGTCTTCGCGGAAGGTGCCCTTCTTGACGCACTCTTCAAGGTTCTCGTTGGTCGCCAGAACCAGTCGCACATCCACTTTATGAGTGATGTTGCCGCCCACAGGTTCAAACTCGCGGTCCTGCAGAACTCTCAACAGTTTCACTTGCAATGCTGGAGAGGCTGTTGCAATTTCGTCAAGGAACAGCGTGCCACCGTCAGCCTGCAGGAACTTACCGATCTTGTCGTGCGAGGCACCCGTAAACGATCCAGCCACATGTCCGAACAATTCGCTTTCCAGCAAAGTTTCCGGAAGAGCACCGCAGGCGACTTCCACAAACGGCTTATCGCGACGATTGCTGAGCTGATGAACGGACCGAGCAGTCATGGTTTTGCCAGTTCCGCTCTCACCCAGAATCAGCGCGGTGGTTCGCGTATCGGCAACGCTCTCAATCAACTCGAACATCCGCAGCATCTTGTAGTCTTTGCCGATGATGCTGGAGAGACCGAAACGCTGAGACAACTGAGCTTTCAGCTTCTTGTTCTCTTCGATGATCGATCGCTGACCGATTGCACGTTCGATGGAGAAACGCAGTTCCTCATCAATAACGGGCTTGGTCAGGTAGTCGAAAGCTCCCATTCGAATCGCTTCCACAGCGCTTTCGATGGTGCCAAATCCTGTCAGCAGAATGATGGAGGTTTCCGGGGAGTTCTCGCGGGCCCACTGCAGAAGCTGGAAGCCGTCCTTATCCGGAAGATTGACGTCACAGACGACAACTTCAAAGGGAAACTCTTCCATGCGCTCGATCGCTTCATTACATGTTGAAGCGGTTTCGGTGCGATGTCCCAGACTTCGCAGATAATCGGCCATCGCTGCCTGAATGTAGCGATCGTCGTCAACAACCAACAATGAGCCCGAAGTATTACGAGCCATGTACTATCCCCTCACGATTTGTGCGGCAACCTCTGCGCCAGGGCGTAGCCGGGCAGGGCTGAAAAAAGAACGAAGTGCTGTGCTTGCTTACGTAACAGTGAGGTTCCAGACAAAATTTTGTCCGGCCTGTGTCTCCAGTCCGTGGTGACACACTGCTCGAAGCGATAGAGGGGATCTCTCAACGTTAGGTTGCTATGTCCAACCAGGTCGGTGCCTGTTCACAACAGGCGTGCAATTTTGAAACGACAGTGTTCGCACAATCATTCATTCGCAAAAATCGTAACAGCTGGAATAATCGATACCGATTCGATGC
>CAMAXD010000469.1 GCA_945861975.1 Candidatus Kuenenia stuttgartensis
TCGATGAGTTGCCGATCCTCCACGGGAGCAGCGGCTTCATCTTTCTCCGGCTTCTCCCCAAACCAGCCATCGGGCGTGTAGCTCTTGTCATCAACATGGTGCGACCGCAGAATCGACTGCCCGACGAGCAACCTCTTCTGATCATCGTATCGAACCGTCAGCCCAAAGAAGCTGCGAATCGCGCTGCTGCGAGGAAACACGAACTTCCCAAGTCCCCAGCGACCTCGACCAGCCTCAAGCTTGTTCGATTGCCCCTCCGCGCGGAAGAAGTAATAGAACGGATTACGAACACCGGGGACCTCATGAAACTGTTCGGTATCACCAGTCAAGCCGGTTGTGCCACTATCTTCGTAGGTAATAAACGGGCAGGAGTCCTCCTTGCCCGGAGCATCACGGAGCCCGCTGCCTTCGGCATGAAAATGATCCCAACCCCCGCGGAAATATTTCTTAGCCGACTCAGCACTTAAGGAACCTTCAGACCCCGACACATAGATGCGGATGGAAACGGGCCCGTTGAATCCCGGACGTCTGGCGTCGAGTGAATTCTGCACCGCCTCACGCACAAACGCGCGCAGTTCCGTATCGCTGGAGAAGAATTCCCCCTGCGTTGCTTCACGGTTCTTAAACCGTGGATTCACTTTGCTGAAATGCCACGCCAGCTTCACGAATGATTAGCCTCAGTTATGCCACCGATCGCTCGGCCTGTACCCTAAATTGTTGATGCCTTATGAAAGTCAGCTCGTCAAAGGTAGCTTCAAAAGCCATCGGTTCAAGTGTCAAAATCGGAACCTCAGGAGCCGGACTCTGATTCGTGAGGCCGGAGCAGCAAAGTCGGCCAAATGCCCGAGAATTATCTCGCCGAGTTGCTTCAGGGGCGACGGACGTTTCCAATTCTTCGTTGCGTCCGCTACTTTCGGCATACTTTTCCATTCCATCTGAATTCCGTAAAATTCCGAGGTTTTCGCATGTCTGTCGATCGCCGTCTCTTTCTATCCGCCGCTGCTGCCTCTGGCCTGGGAGCTGCTGTTTCGTACGCTGCACCGATGCCGGGTCCCGTTTCCAAGGCTGCTCAGGACGCCAAAAGCGGGTTTCGCTACTGTCTGAATACCAGCACGATTCGTGGACAGGAGCTGGGGATCGAAAAAGAGGTCGATGTCGCGGCCGCCGCGGGATACGACGGGATCGAGCCGTGGATTCCGACCCTGCGACAATTCGTGGAGAAGGGCGGAAAGCTGTCTGATCTCGCGAAACGCATCTCTGATGCAGGCCTGACCGTCGACAGCGCCATCGGGTTTGCGCAATGGATCGTTGATGACGAGACGAAGCGGAAGGCCGCTCTGGAAGAAGCAAAACGCGACATGGACATGCTTCGCGAAATCGGAGGAACTCGCATCGCGGCTCCGCCCGTCGGTGCTCATCAGGGCGACAGTCCAAAGATTGATCTGTTTGTCGCGGCCGAACGATTTCGAGCACTCCAGGATCTTGGAGATCAAACCGGCGTCGTACCGCAGCTTGAGGTCTGGGGCTTCTCGAAGAATCTTTCACGACTGGGCGAGGTCATGTTTGTGATTGGAGAAACCGGACATCCGAAAGCCTGCCTGCTTCTCGATATCTATCACATCTTCAAGGGTGGATCCGCCTTCACCGGCCTGGATTTGTTCAGCGATAATGCTCTGCAGGTCTTTCACGTCAACGACTATCCAGCCACGCCAGAGAGAGCTGAGATGAATGATTCGCATCGAGTTTATCCGGGAGACGGAATTGCTCCGATGTCAAATATCCTGAACGCAATCGGCGGTCACGGCCGCGAGATTACTCTGTCACTGGAGCTTTTCAATCGCGACTATTGGAAGCAGGATGCTCTGGAAGTTGCGAAGACCGGGCTCAGCAAAATGAAAGCCGCTGTGGCGGCAGTCAACGCATAGAGACTTGTGTGAAATGAGTTGCCGGTACCGGGCCTAACCAATGTCCGCAGGAAAGAATCCCCGAAACGCTTCTTCCGCCGGGCCTTCGAGAAACACACTGTTAAACTGATCCCAGATCACCACCAGATTTCCTCCGCGCATTTCGATTTGAATGGGGATGGAATTCGGGAGAAGCCGACTGGCCACGCCGGCGACCGCAACAGCACAGGCTCCCGACCCGCAGGCCATGGTTTCTCCGGAACCTCTTTCCCAGACGCGGACTTTAGCTCTGGGCGAAGCTTCTGATTTGACACTTTGAATTTCCACGAACTCAACATTCGTGCGGTTGGGAAATTCGGGATGGCACTCAATGGCTGGCCCCAGTGTAAAGAAATCCAACGCATCAAGAGAACGAACGAACAAAATTGTGTGAGGGTTCCCCATGGAAACAAACACGGGCGGATGACTAAGTTCCGGCAGGAGAAGATGACTCAGGTCGACCTTCCGAAAAAACATCGCTTTTTCGGCGGCCGACGGGTTTTGCACAATGGGGGATCCCACCTCAATCCGAACTCGAGCAACTCGGTGCTGCCCATCAGAATGCAGAATCCGCACCGGCATTAAGCGATCAGACATGGCGATGCGAAATTCGAGGCCGGCAAGTCCGGACTGATGCAGCCACATGGCCATGCAGCGAAGTGCATTCCCGCAAAGCGATCCTTCGGAGCCATCTGAATTGAACATTCGCATGCGAGCCACCACATTGCTGCACTCAGGTGGCATCATTAACACCAGACCGTCGCCGCCCACGCCACGATTCCGATCACTGATATTGACCGCGAGGGTGGAAGGATCTTTGGGAACTGGATTGCTGAAGCAGTCCAGAAACACATAATCATTGCCACAGCCGTGCATCTTGATAAATGGGATCAAGGCTCAAGTTCCCTTGTCGTCTGAATCTGGCTGACCAGACAGCATCGTAACATGAATTTGCTAAGGACTCGTCGGTGGAAGAATTCATCGGAAAGAATGTCGTCATTGATGTCGAATCGCCGTATGTTTACGTCGGGCGACTGCACGAACTTCGCGACAAAACATTGATCCTGCGCGGGGCCGATGTGCATGATCTGCGCGACTCAACAACCACGCGCGAGGTTTACGTGAGAGACGCCCGAGTCCATGGGATTCAGCCGAATCGAAAGACCGTGCACGTGCGACTGGAGAAAGTTGTCAGTATCGCGATACTGGACGATGTGATTCCGTGACAGGCTACTTCCTGATGGAAGCCGCTCGTTTCAGGAACTTCAGAGTCGTCGCAAGAATCAGCATCTCACCAAGTCGCGGAAAGATGTCCCGGAAGAGAAACACGGGACGCATCGCCGGGAAGTTCAGCATGATCTCGGGTGGGGCTTTTCGAATCGCGCGTTCAATCGCTGCCGCCACCGTTTCAGCCGTGGTGCCTCCCAGCAAAGACGGCGTCTTCTTGCCCGTTGCTTTCACGATTTCATCATAGATTCCGCCGTGAGTCGCGAAGCCGGGGCAGATGACCGTAGACAGAATTCCTGCTGGAGAAAGCTCCCCGCGAAGTGACTGCGTGAAAGCAATCAATCCGGCTTTTGTAGCACCGTAGACCGCGCCATAAGCCGGGCCGTGCTTTCCGGCAATGGAGGAGATATTGATGATTCGCCCGAACCCATTTTGACGCATCACAGGTACGACGAGACGCGTGAGCAAAATCGCTCCGGTGAGATTCGTTTCGATCGTCTGCACAATATCCTCGACCGAGAGTTCATCGAGGGCAGCAAAACATTCAATCCCGGCATTGTTGATCAACACATCAATCCGACCGAATCGATCGACACCCGCTTTAACGAGTGCCTCCAGGGCGCGCGGGTCAGACACATCGGTCGGCACCGCGAGGCTTTCAACCCCTGCAGTTCGAAGTTCTGCTTCAAGGTCGCTGAGCTTATCTTTGGAACGAGCAGCCAGAATGAACCGATGCTTTTGCTTCGCCAGTAATTGACAGGTAATCCTTCCGATTCCGGCCGATGCGCCTGTAATCAGGATCGTCAGTGGATTGGGTGGAGAATTGCTGTGAGACATAGGATCGCCGACAGTGACAGCCTGGGAAACAAAGAAAACCGCTGGCACGAATCCAGCGGTTTCTATAGAGAAATTCTTACAGATTACGTGACCGGGACTGGAGCCCGAACATCACTGAAAATTCAGAAACAAGAAACAATGCAAGGGCGTCTCGCCAGGTCTCTTGTAGAGAATCTCCGCGAATCGAAAGTGAAGCAGACTGCTATACAGATGCGTTGCCCACAACGGTCCACCATTCCTGCTTTGTGCAGGCCTGAGCGAGCTGTTCAATCAACATCGAATCCTCGTGCTCCACA
>CAMAXD010000470.1 GCA_945861975.1 Candidatus Kuenenia stuttgartensis
ATTGCGTATCTCATCAGCGAACTAGGCGTCAAGCCAAAGCAAGTGGCTATCCTGTTTCGCACGAATGAGCAGCCTCGTGTTTTCGAACAGGAAATGCGACGTCAAAAAGTGCCGTACATGCTGGTCGGCGGCCAATCGTTTTTTGATCGGCGCGAAATTCGTGACCTGATGGCTTATTTGAAAGCGATCGAAAATTCTCGCGACGAAGTCAGCCTCCTGCGAATCATCAATACCCCCGCGCGCGGAATCGGTGATACAACCACCGAAAAGATTCTGCAGCGAGCTGTCAAGAAGGGCGTCACCTTCTGGGACTTCGTGCCGGAAGCCTCAGCTGAAGGTCTCGTCCCGGCAAAGACCTTGACATCGCTTGTTAAGTTTCGAGAACTGCTGCAGCGATACGGGCAGGTGATGAACAGCGATCCAAAAAACCTGGCGGAACATTGTCGTCAGCTGGTTCGTGAGATCGATTACGAATCTGAGATCGCCAAACAGTACAAAGAAGAAACACAGCAGGAGACACGCAAGACAATTCTGGAAGAGTTTATCAACTCCATCGGCCAGTACGTGGAGCGCAATGAAGATCCGTCGTTAACGGGATTTCTGGAGACAACCGCTCTGATGGATCGCGAAGATGAAGCGGACCGCAATGAAAAGCAGGAACAGGATGCGGTGCGACTGATGACGCTGCACTCTGCGAAAGGCCTGGAGTTTCCTCGTGTCTATCTGATCGGAATGGAGGAGGGTTTCCTGCCTCACAAACGCAGCATCGATGCGGATTCGGAAAAGGACATCGCAGAAGAGCGCCGCCTGGCCTACGTCGGGATCACTCGTGCAATGGATCACTTAACGCTGACCCGCGCCAAGTCACGCATGAAATGGGGTAAGCGGCGGGAGACCGTACCATCTCGTTTTCTGTTCGAGATGCAGGCCGAACCCGGCGAAGCGTTGCCGGAGGTCTCAATCGAACGGCAAGAGGGCGTTGGCATCCCCATCATGCCGATGGGCGACTCATCGCCTTTCCAACCTCGCCCCATGCTTCTCCCCTCGTCGGCAAAGCTGAGTGCTCCGCCTCCCAATGAGTTTGAAGCACCACCGTTTTAGAGGGGCATGGGACACAGGTTCTGGGACACAGGTTCTGGTACACAGGTTCTGGGACACAGGTTCTGGGACACAGGTTCTCGGTTGATGAAGTCTCAAACCGAAACAGCCTACAGCCTACAGTCTGCAGTCTCTGGCGACCGCGGTTGGGAAGGACGGTTAACTCCAGCAGCAGTGTTCTGTGGGATCAACGACCCCACTCTTGATTGCGGAGAATAAACCGGCGACGTTTCATCCAACTGTTTTTTCACAGCATATTTACTGAAAACCACAGACGATCAATGGAAGGCCTTGTGGAGCCTGTTAATCTGCAAAAACGACTGGCACGACGCAAGAGTCGACATCGTCACAGTTTCCACGGGAGTTATTTGGCATCAATGGCAGACGATTCAACCATCAAATCTCTTCGTGAAGCGCTCAGCATTTCGCCGGACAATGTCGCGCTGCGAAAACTCCTCGGTCGAACCCTGATCCAACAGGGTCAGACTTCAGAGGCCGAAGCGGAATTTCGGAAGCTCGTGGAGCTGCGTCCTGACGACAACGAAGCCAGACTTGATCTTGCCAATGCTTTTTTCCAGCAGGGCAAGTTCTCCCTGGCGCTGGTTATTGTGGAGGATATGGTTGCGAAGCGAGGAACTCCTGCGGGAGCTCATCTCCTGCATGCTCGACTTTTGATGCAACGTAGTGAGACATCCTTTGCGATCACTGAATATCGGCACGCGATTGCCGAAGATGCGGCTTTGCGAGACACCGCCCTGGAAGCAGAACTTGGTATTGAAGCTCCCACAAATTCGCCAGTGTCGGAAGGGCGAGTTCGTGCCCCGTGGGAAGGCGAAGACGAATCCGCGAAGACTCAGCGTACAGACTTCGAACGTCCGCTGGTCAAGTTCAATGATGTCGGCGGCATGGCGAATCTGAAGGAAGAGATTCGCATGAAAGTCATTTACCCGATCCAACACGCGGACATGTTCAAAGCTTATGGCAAAGCCATCGGTGGCGGCATTCTGATGTATGGACCGCCCGGCTGCGGGAAAACTCATCTGGCTCGCGCGACCGCAGGGGAAATCAGTGCGGGATTTCTGAACATCGGCATTCACGATGTGCTCGACATGTGGATCGGCAGCAGTGAAAAAGCACTACATGCTTTGTTCCAGACTGCTCGAACCAACAAACCGTGCGTCATGTTCTTTGATGAAGTCGACGCACTGGGAGCATCGCGGGCCGATATGAAAACCAGCGGAGGTCGCCACCTGATCAATCAGTTTCTGACAGAAACCGACAGTGTGGCCTCGTCGAACGAAGGCGTGCTGATTCTGGCTGCGACAAATGCGCCGTGGAATCTGGATCCGGCATTTCGTCGGCCAGGGCGATTTGATCGCATCATCTTTGTGCCACCACCAGATCGAGAAGGACGTGCGGAGATTCTGCGACTGCTGTTGAAGGGAAAACCGTCCGGCACGATCGACCACGATGCCATCGCAAAGAAGACCGAAGAATTCTCGGGAGCCGACCTGAAGGCCGTTGTGGATGTTTGTGTCGAAGCCAAACTGCAGGAAGCGATGAAGACTGGTCGCCCTTTGCCGATTGAAACTCGCGATTTGCTGGCTGCGGGCAAACAGGTTCAGCCGTCAACTCGTGACTGGTTCAGTTCGGCTCGCAACTATGCTTTGTATTCCAATCAGGGCGGGCAGTACGACGAAATCCTCAAGTATCTGAAGCTGAGTCGATGAACACAGACTCTTATCTGCTGCGTGCCCGAGTGCTGATGAGCCAGAACAGGACGGAACTGGCCGAAGAACAGCTCCGCATGGTGCTGGCTTCGGAATCTTCTCACAGCGAAGCTCACGCATTGCTGGCTTTGTGTCTTGTTGAGCGAGAAGCCTTTGAGACAGCCACGGAGGAAGCTCAGCAGGCCATTTTTCATGGTCCCGAAGAACCCACCGCTCACTATTCTCTCGCACGAGTCATGTTAAAACGCAATCGCCTGCGGGAAGCTCGTGAGTCGATCAATGAAGCGCTGCGATTGTCTCCCTGGAATGCTGGCTACTTCGCTGCTCTGGGAGCAATTGAAGCCGCCGCAGAGCGCTGGGAAGAAGTTCTGAAGGCAGCAGAGCAGGGATTAGAGGCTGATCCGGAAGATGAAGGCTGTGAGAATCTGCGTGCGGCGGCTTTGACGACTCTTGGACGACGTTCGGAGGCGGGGCTGACCATTCAGGAGTCTCTGCGCCGAAATCCCGAGAACGCGTTTACTCATGCGAACGAAGGCTGGCGATTGCTGCATGTTCGCCAACCCGAACAGGCTATGGTCCATTTTCGGGAAGCGCTGCGACTGGATCCTAATCTGGAATGGGCCAGACGCGGAATTGTGGAAGCGATGAAAGCTCGCTTCTTTATCTATCGCATGATGCTGGGATTCTTCCTGTGGATCGGACGGTTTCCGCCGAAGACACGCCTGCTCCTTCTGATCGGGATGCCCATCGCACAATCCGTGTTGCAGTCAACGGTTGAATCAATACCGACCCTGGAGTTTCTTGCATTCCCGCTGATGCTGACGTATCTGCTGTTCGTCTGGATGACGTGGACATCATCAGCGTTGTTCAATCTGGTCCTGATGCTGAATCCATTTGGACGACTCGCGTTGAATCGTGAAGAGAAGGTCCAGGCGATCGCGACTGGTTCCTGTGTCGCAGCGGCTTTGGCATGCGAAATTCTGTTCCTGTATCAATCGCTGAAACTGCCTGAAATTCTTTCGCACGGCACCTACGTCGCCGCACTTTATCTGGGACTGGCGGTTCCCGTAATCACAACCACCAGCACGACAGAGCGTCGCCGAAAATTGGTCGCAGCAGCCTGGACCTTGTTGGTACTTTATTTTTGTCTGTCCACAACGTTCAGAGCCTGGCAGTTTTCCGAGATCGCCATCACCACTCCGGAACCGCCCCCAATCCCGGAGAAAATGGAAGCCGCTTTTGCACCTCGCAAGGCCGGTGAAACACTGAAGCTGAACGTCCCGGCAAATATTGACGAACCCGCAAAGAAGGAATGGATCAAGATTTTGCAGGAGCACAACGATTACACGGAAAAACTGCGAACTCCGGGCAGAGAATTCAGCAGCCAGTTCAGCAGCACTGTCACTCTGCTGATCCTGTCAACGTGGATGGGGTTGGGACTGATGCTGGTTCCCGTCAAACGCTGACAA
>CAMAXD010000471.1 GCA_945861975.1 Candidatus Kuenenia stuttgartensis
GCGATCCTTATCGCCCTGCTTCTTCCTGCAGTTCAGCAGGCTCGCGAAGCTGCTCGGCGAACGCAGTGCAAAAACAACATGAAGCAGTTGGGACTTGCGTTCCATAACTATCACGATGTATTTCTAAGGTTTACAAACGGAAGTCACCCAACGCCTTCTTATCTGGGCGGTGGTTACCACATGGGATGGGCCGTGAAGCTGTTCCCATACATCGAACAGGCGAATCGCTTCAGCCGTATGCAGACGTTCTCGCCGAACCCGACGTCCGAACTCGGCCCTTGGCGTCTCGCCGCAGCCCCACACAACGGTGCTGATCCTGTTTGGGGGCCGATACCGGGACTGAGTTGTCCGTCTTCACCATTGGGCGACCGAAGTCCAGACATCATCGTTGCCGCCGCGCCGCACAACAAAGATCATGGTGCGTTGCACTACCGAGGCTGTTCTGGACGCGTGGAAGACCTCGCAAATCCCGCAGATCCGGTGACTCATCGTTGGTCGAACTCCGGGATCATTTTCCCTCACAGCAACGTCAGAATTGGCGACGTGACGGACGGCACAAGTAACACGATTTTGCTTGGCGAATCTTCGTCGTCTCAAGGCTGGTCGTCTGCCATGAAAGTGGGCTGGGGAGGCATTCAGCCGTGGACATGGGGGATGTATTGGTATGTCGACAATCGCCGGCTGACCGTCGACAGCAAGCACATTCAGTTTCCGATCAACTTTAAGGGCAGCTTCGGCAACAATTCGACGCCCTACACCAGCACTCATACTGGCGGTGCCCAGTTTACACTTGCAGACGGCTCTGTACGCTTCGTAAGTGAAAACATAGACCTGAACACTCTCAAGGCACTTGGGACTCGAGGCACGGGTGAGGTACTCGGAGAATTCTGACAGAGTCTGTTTCTTTGAGTCAACGTATTCTTCTGGCGGCATACATTGAGGCCAGATGTGAGCGGGAAATATAATTCAGTTCCTTATGTCAATTGTGACCGCGCACAGAATCAGACCATTGGCCGTCAGACACATGGAGTTCACATGAAGAACTGGTTGAGCGATCGTTTTACGACATGGCGGATTGTTGCAATTGGGCTAGTCGTTTTGTCTGTGGGATGCAATTCCGAAAACCGCGTCGCAACCGGCACGGTCTCAGGAGTTGTTACTTACAACGGTGATCCACTTCAAATTGGTTCGTTGTTGTTTGTTCCAGTCGGTGGCGGACCTTCTGCCGAAGCCAACATAGGAACGGATGGCAGTTTTGAGATGGGAACCTACGATGATGATGATGGTGCCGTGCTGGGCGAACATCAGGTCATGATCACCGCCTTCACGGCACCCGGAGGTTCAGGTTTGCCAGAAGATGTGATCGATGGCGACGGAGCACCTGTTTCCGTCATACCGGATTTCTACGGTGACCTCGAAAAGTCCGGACTGAAAGTTGACGTAAAGTCCGGCGACAACAAAATTGACTTTGTACTCACCAGCAAAGCCGGCGAGGTAAAAGTCAAATAAGCTCAGGCCGCGTTTGGCGGGGCATACAAAACAACGTGGCCGTAACCACAGCTAACACTGCGGGAATGCATCAGCTTTCCTGCGGTGTTTTTTTGTAGCCGCTTCAAGTTCTCAACACACCCGGGATGACGTCCCAGCTTTGAGCGACTCCGGTGAGGCGTTCCTGACGGCCGTTGGTTTCGAAGAACAGGTCATCAGGGTTTATCCCAAGAGCCTTTAGAATTGTGGCGTGCAGATTCTTGATCGGCTGAGGATCCTCCTGTGCACGCAGGCCAATTTCATCGGTGGCTCCGATGACGTTGCCGGCCTGAACTCCCCCGCCCGCCATCCAGACTGTAAAGCCATACGGATTATGATTGCGGCCCTCAGCTCCTTGTCGCATTGGAGTTCTTCCAAACTCACCGGCCCAAACCACCAGAGTCGTCTCCAGTAATCCTCGCTGCTTCAAATCATCCAGCAACGCGGCGATTGGCTGATCGGTTTGAGCCGCGTTGCGAGTGTGATACTCATTGCTCTTGTCATGGCCGTCCCAGCCGAGCTTATCAACGGCGTTGTAAAGCTGGACGAAGCGAACTCCCTTTTCGATCAATCGCCGTGATAAAAGGCACATTCGCCCATAAAGAGCTTTGTCTTTCGCCTCATCATGCAAACCATACGCCTCCTGAGTTTCCTTCGTCTCCTGCGACAGTTCACCAATGTCAATCGCTTCCGACTGCATGCGATACGCCAGCTCATAAGACGCAATGCGACCATCCAGATCCAGCATCCCCGGTCGCTGCGCCGCGTGGCGACGATTCATCGCCTGAGCGAAATCAATCGTGCTGCGTTGTGAGGATGCATAGGCCGTCGGAGGCTGCAGATTCAGAACCGGTGAACCTTCATGACGAAACTGAGTTCCCTGGAATGCGGCTGGCAAAAAGCCATTGCTCCAGTTGGCTGATCCTCCAAGTCCTCCGACTTTATAGAGCAGCACATAACCCGGCAGATCCTGATTCTCTGAACCCAGTCCATAGGTGACCCATGACCCCAGGCTTGGCTTGCCCCCCAGAATCGCTCCGGTATTCATCAGATACGTTGCTGGGGCATGATTAGAACTGTCACTGTACATCGATCGAATCTGACAGAGTTCGTCGATGTGTTTCGCCGTGTGCGGAAGCAGATCGGAAACCCATTGGCCAGTTTGCCCGTGTTGACGCCATCGCCACGGGCCTGCCATCAGCTCGTCGTGGCAGTGATTGAAAACACCTCCGACTTTATCCGGATTCGCCTTCAACGATGGTGGAACCGGCAGGCCATGCAGTCGAATGAGTTCTGGCTTGTAATCCAGCAGGTCGATCGTCGCCGGACCGCCATACTGAAACAGAAAGATGACTTGCTTTGCGTGCGGAGCAACGTTCGATAAACGTTCGGCTAGTGGATGCAAAGGATCGATTCGTGAGCTAACGTTATTGGCTCGCAATTCTTCCGAAAGCAAAACGGACGCGGCCAGTCCGGCAAATCCGCCGCCGGTTTGACTCAAAAATTCTCGTCGAGAAGCAGGGATCATTGAAAGCTCACACGAACGAACAAAGGTAAGTGCATCGTTGGATGATGCTACCGTGCATTACCACAGGAGAAAAGCCGCTCTCCCGAACAACGAGCGATGATGTCGTTCTTTACGCGACCACGAATGAGGTAATGATCGGAATGACATGTCCTGCGAACACCCAGCCTTAACTGATGCCGCCCCGGTAATACCCGAGTCCGAACGCCCCGTTCGCAATAACAGCGTTGGTTGGAGACGTGAAGGGACTCGAAATCTTGTGCTGCCGAGACCAGCCAACGGCAGGAATCGCCGTTACTCGCGAGTGATCGCCGCTTTCAGTTTCATGAATCCCTGGCAGACCTGTCACAGAGGCGGAATCCGCATTCCCAGCGGCTGCACCGAGGCTTATCTTCCCGGCATTGCCGGATTCTGTCAGGAGACGTTCGATCATGAAAAAAATCGCCCCCGCCTTGTTATTCCTGTTGGCCACGGGTTGCAGTTCTATCACGCATGAACTTCAACCGCATCGGCTTTGGCGCTGGAATTATCAGGAAGCTCCCAACCGCTCTGATGATGCTCTCTTCTCGATCGACGATCCCAGAATTCCTGGCATGTCTGCAGAACATCCTGCGCCAGAGAGTTTAAACGGACCTGCAGCCGACGCTGATTCGTCGCATCATGAATAGCTCACTGATATTTTTAAGCCAAAGCGAACACGAGACTGACCAACTGGGCCATGCGTTGGCCGCTGTGCTGACACATGGTCTTCCCATCGCCCTCAATGGACAACTGGGATCCGGAAAGACGCGCTTTGTTCGAGCCCTCTGCAGCGGACTTGGTGTCGACATTGCCTTCGTCAACAGTCCGACGTTTGTGATTATGCAGTTGTATACGGACGGAAGAATACCGGTCGCCCATTTCGACACTTACCGGCTCGGTGATCTGGATGAGTTCCTGTCGATCGGTGCCGACGAGTATCTGCTGTCAGAAGAATGGATTTGCCTGATCGAGTGGGCTGATCGCATCTCCGAGGCGTTGCCGGACGATTATCTGGACATCCGAATTCAACAGGTCGCTGAAACCTCACGAGAATTCCAGTTCCGCAGCACGGGCCCGCGCAGTAGCGGAATCGTGGATGCATTGCAAAAAAGACTGAGCAGCAGTTTCTAGCTGGACAGCGCCATGTTGCCCCCTCTCCCCCGATTTTTTTGCGGATGCAGCGTGGTGTCACATGGCAGCTTTCTTGCAAAAAATTGGGG
>CAMAXD010000472.1 GCA_945861975.1 Candidatus Kuenenia stuttgartensis
TCGGCAATCGGTCAGGACGATTTGAGATTGCCCCTCAGTCTGTTTGTTCAATGCCATTAATGAGTAGCATCGCACATTGGAAAAAGCAGAGTTGGCGTAAGTCTGCTCGCTCAAAATCGATCTGCAATGCGTTATGGTTGTCGGAATCAGTCACGGAAGATAACGATGTCCGAAGTTCCGGTTTTGTCTCTGCACGAACCAAACCTCCCGTTGACGAGAGGCTCGTTGCTGAGATTCTCTGATGATCCCATCGCATGCATGAAAGAACTGCATCGTGATCACGGCGATCTGGCTGTTTTGGCTGATGGTGATCAGAGACTGGTCTTTGTCTTCTCACCTGAATTGAATCGCCATGTCCTTTCGGACACTCAGACGTTTGAATCTCGCTTCTTCGCCGTGCGCGGCAATCGGAAATCAGCACAGCGACGAGTAACCTCCGGTCTGCTGAGCCAAAATGGTGCAGAACATCGCGACAGTCGGCGAATGATGAAAGAGGTTTTCGCGAAGAAGATTCTGCCTGCCTATCATGAAACCATCTGCAAGCTCTCAAGTGATTTGACAGGAAGCTGGCAAGCAGGCAACAGTTGTGACCTGAACGCCGAGATGGTTCAGTTCATGCTCAGAATGACCAGTGCCCTGCTGTTCGGCTTTGACGATGCCGGGTTCGCACAGAAGTTGGGTCGGCTCATAGATCTCTGGGCACATCGGAACCATGAAATTGGCATGGGAGCCCTCGTCTCTGCGCCGCAGTTTGCGCAGGGATATGATGATCTCCTGTCTCAGGCGGAAGAGCTTGAGGAAACAGTTCGCGATATGTTTGCCCGACATCGGATTACGCAGCACGCACAAGTCAATATCCTCAGCCTGTTGTTTCAAGCTCAGGAGTCAGAACAACACTTGACCGACGATCAGCTCATCGGACATTCCACACTGTTGTTCGCTGCGGCACACCTGACGACCGCGCATACGTTTAGCTGGACGTTATTCCTTCTCTCACAACATCCCGGTGTTCTGGGCAAGCTTCGAAACGAGCTGGCGAAACACGTAGCTGGCGACATCCCGACTCTGGAAGAACTTGAGAAGCTGCCTTATCTGGACAGTGTCATCAAGGAAAGTATGCGTATCTTGCCAGCTTCGTCATACTCGCAGCGGATCGCAGTTCAACCCACAAGTATCGGGCCCGTACGGCTGAATCCAGGGACCCCGGTTATTTTTAGTCAGTACATCACGCATCACCGCCCCGATATTTACGAAAACCCTGACCAGTTTATTCCGGAACGCTGGCAGACAATCGCGCCATCCGCTTATGCCTACCTGCCGTTCGGCGCAGGACCACGCATGTGCATCGGGGCTCCGCTGGCAATGGTTGAGATTCGCACGGCACTTACGATTATGCTCAAACGATTCAACTTCCAGATTAAGCCCATGAGCACCGTCAATGGGCACGTAATCTCGACGATGCTGGGACCAACATCGTCAATTCAATCCCTGCTGCTGCCGGCAGACAGGGCACCCATCACCGTTCCGGTGTTGGGATCAGTGCATAAACTGGTCGCATTGCCCGCCGGGGCACAACCGCTCGCGATTCCTCGAGCCGCCTGACGACCTGACATCGATTCGGTTCTCAGCCGCTGGCTGCGGGCAATTCAGCAATTTCGTTGATCGTCGAGCCGGGGCGGCCACCCATGGACGCGTAGCCGCCAGCCTGCTCAAGGCAAAACATGCTCAATTGGCCGCCGACGGCCAACAATTTGACAGAAAATCAAGAAGTAACGACTGGAATTTCTGGTAAACCAGAGAATTGTTAAGATCCCAAACTCTAGCGATCAAGTGCCTGAAACCATGCAGACTGCTGGTATGATGCGCCCGAGGCGAAGGACTCGTCTTACATATTTCAGCGAAGGAGCGAGGGTTCATCGAACGGGTGCTGGGTGAGTTGGATCCGATCACGGCTCTTCTGGAAAATATCAGGGCTTTACGCGCTGCTTTCGGCTTTTGCGCTGGTCGGACTTCTGTTGATGGTCACACGGCGGCTGGAGGCTGGCGCAGACGCCCGACAGCAATCTACCGTTGAGAATGCACTGCAAAGCATTTGCGAGGAACTGATTGCCGGCAAGGACGCCCAAACAGTCATGACTGCATGGCGATCTGGACTGACAACAGACTCTGTACAGCTTTGGCTGGTGACTCCGGACTTGACCGCTGTCGTTTCAGGAGGCCAACCGCTTCCGGCTGAGTTCACGATCCAGTCCGTCATTCGGTCAGCCGCGGATAGTAATTACGCACTCCGCCAAATTCGTCTCGGCGACCAGAAAGAAGACTTCCTGGCCATTGCACGGACTGTCAAGCCGGGACAACAAAGAGAGCGTGTTCTGATCCTTGTTTCGTTAACACCGAAATCAGCCGCGCAGCAGAGCATTGAGCTGGTCAAATCGGCGGCGACTCGATCAGCAGTTTTTACGTGGATGATCGGTATCTTGTGCATGGCGTTTGTCACCGCTGGAATTGTCGGGCCGTTACAAACCATGTCGATCAATCTGCACCAGTCGATTGATCGAAATCGTCGCGAAGACATGCTGCTGACTATTTCTGACCGTGATGATGAACTGGGAGAAGTCGCAAATTCTCTGCATGACCTTGAAGAGGAGCGTCAGGATCAGATTAGTCGCCTCCAGAATACAGAACGGCTGGCACGATCTTCCGCTGATCTCCTGACCACTGTACTGGATTCGATGGTCGAAGGTGTGATCGCGATCGACCTCGATCAGAGAATCGTGTTTCTGAACACCGGAGCCCGTAATCTGCTGGGGATCAGCGAAGCGATCGGAGTTGGGCATCGGCTCTACGAAGCTGTCCGAGTTCCCGCGTTTTTGGAAACCATCAGCGAGGCAATTTCGCTGCGAAAGAATCAAAGCCTGGAGTACCGCACAAGCCGAGAAAAGGCGGATCTGGTTCTGGTCGCTATCCCCATACTTCGCGGACCTCATGCCGGAGCGGTCGCGGTTGTCAGAGACATCTCAGAGATGCGACGACTGGAAGCAATGAGGCGAGATTTTGTCAGCGGAGTTTCTCATGAGCTTAAAACGCCTCTCACGGTTATCCAGGCTTGCACCGACACTCTGCTCGGCGGAGCTCTGGATGACAGATCTGCGGCGGAGCGATTTCTCCGGCAGATTGATGAACAGTCTGAACGCTTGCTTCAACTAATTTTGAGCATGCTTCAATTGGCCAGGGTCGAATCCGGGCAACAGGTTCTGAATATCGAAGAGGTCGAAGTCCGCGCCATTGTTGATGATGTTTTGCGGGGATTCCAGACCGTGGCGGCCAGTAAGTCCGTGAGTCTCCTGCAGATCGGCGCCCCGGAACTGATCGTCCAAGCAGATGCTCAGGCACTTCAGACCATTCTCAGCAATCTAGTGGACAACGCGTTGAAACATACAAACGCAGGTGGAACTGTCGTCATTGAACTTTCAGAGCACCAAATTGGGCCGGCCATCGTCGTACGAGATACCGGAATAGGTATACCGGAGGAATTACTAGGGCGAATCTTTGAACGCTTTTACCGAGTCGAGAAAGATCGGTCGCGAGAACGTGGCGGCTCAGGCCTCGGCCTGGCGATTGTTAAGCATCTTTGTCATGCCATCGGCGCAGAGATTTCCGTAAAGAGTGAACTGGGGCTTGGGAGTGAATTCCGCGTACAGTTCCGTCCTTGACCATTTCAGTCGCGTTTGGATCATCTCATCACATCAGCTACAACACGTCTTTTGTACGTGCAAAATGAACAGCATGACCCCAGCGCAGTTCAACAATCGAACTCTTTGGGTTGATTGGGACTAACCACAAAATTTTTGCGAACATCCGGGAAATTAACAATTCCATTCAAAATGGACACCCACCAAATTCAGATTAACGGCATCTTAACAATTGATGGATTAAATCGGTTTGTCGAAGATATTTTCGTGCGAACACCTGTTCTTGCTGTAAGGATCCTTCAGTATGAGATTCAGTGGTAATTCCTTTCCCGTGATGCTTCTTGCAGTCGTGGTAGCCGTAGTTTCTGGCTGCACAGTTGAAAACGACGCGGCTCCAAATGCGGAAACGGGCGCAGGGGGCGCAGAGGCAACTCCACCTTCCACAAGCAGCGAACCCACACGAATTCAGATTGACGGCTCCAGCACTGTCAAGGTCATCACCGCAGCAGTTGCGGAGGAATTCGAAAGCAAGTTTTCGGACGTCAAAATTGCACTTAAAGTGACTGGAACTG
>CAMAXD010000473.1 GCA_945861975.1 Candidatus Kuenenia stuttgartensis
CGACGCAACCGAATAAACCCCCGAGTGATTAAGCGAAAAATGTCCCGCTGGAAGAAATGCCGTCCAGAACACAGAAAACTCAAACCGTTAACGAAAACCTTTGCCCAGACTGTGGTTATGAATAATTGAACGGTATTGCCGTTAAACGATTCCAGCTTGCGACACCTCCTATCCTCACGCCGTTACGGCGTCGCCGGCGGAACCGTGTCAGCCGCCGAGTTGAGCAGACTCAACAGGTAACTCGTTGCATGTTCCAGTTGCGCGTCGGCATAAGGCGGCGTCGCGGGATCAGCGTTCTGTCCATAATGGATGTCGACCATCTCGCGAGCTTTCACCCACTCCTGCCATTGCTCTTTGTTAAGCTCAACCAGATGCCCTTCATCAGGCTTTACGCCCCAGTCGTCTTCCTTCTTTGAATCCGGGAAGCGATGAATATTGACGCCGCTCGGACGAAAATAACTGGCGGTCGTGATCTTCAACGCACTGCGACCGGACTCCATCGGCACGACATTCTGCACACTGCCCTTCCCCCAGGATCGTTCGCCAATAATTGTCGCTCGCTGGTTATCCTGCAGACACGCGCTCAGAACTTCGCTGGCAGAGGCACTCAGTCGATTTACGAGCACCGTCATGGGAACATTCGTCAGAGTATTCCCCGGACGAGCCTTCCACTTTTTCTCCGGAACCGCTCGCCCTTTCATGCTGACGATCGATCCGCTGTCCAGAAACATATCGGCCATCTCGATCGAGGCTTCCATCAGGCCGCCGGGATTGGAACGAAGATCGAGCACCAGCGCTTTAACCTCTTGCGCGTTCAGCGTCTCCAGAGCCGCCGTGAGTTCACTCGCCGTATTGCGGGCAAAATGAGTAATCCGGACGTAGCCAATCTTCTGCTCTTCATTCAGCATGAATTTCCATTGCTGATCTTCTCCACGTGATATTCCGACGACTGTCGGAAGCTGAATCAGCTCGCGAATAATTGTGACCTGTTCCGTCGTTTCAGAACCGAGCTTTCGAACACCAACAACGACCGGTCGTCCCGTAGGCCCAGCCAGCATCTTGCCGATCTCGGCGGGTGTCAGACCGTTAGTGGATTTGCTGTCGATCTCCACAATCGCGTCGCCGGATCGCAGACCAGCTCGAAATGCTGGCGAACCAGGCAATGGGCTGACAATCTCAAGCCGTCCGCCAATCGCATTGACGTGAATTCCGATGCCGACAAACTCCTGCTCCAGATGCTGCTCAAACTTCGTCATATCTTCCGGAGCGACATACGTGGAGTACTGATCCAGATGACTGGCCATGCCCTGAATTGCCGCATTCACCAGTTCACGGCGATCCACTTCGCGAACATAATTGCCATCAATCTGCTCGTAAGCATCGGCAAACAGTCGCATCAATTCAAAGTCCTGCCGAGCCCGCTCCGCAGCACTCTTCTTATTGTCATCCACTGCACTCCATGTCTTCGCGCCGGCAAAGCCAGCGACGGTGGCAACAAGGCACAGGACTGCAACAAACATACGATTCATGGGATTGATCCCGTAAGAACTTAACAACAGGCAGGAGCAGGCAGGTGGGATTACACTTCGCTGTGCAGAGTGAGAGCTTCTTCGTAGCCGGATTCGTCAGAATTCAGATGCCTTCCAGGAAGACGCACCGAATTCTCACGAATCCGGCGACTCTCAGCATTCACGACTCAGAGTTCGACAAGCAGCAACAATCAATCAGGGCGTCGGTCCCGGAGGACAGTATTCCTTGATCCACTGGAAAATTTCATTGTGCCAATAGCGGCTATTCGCCGGCTTGGTGACCCAGTGACCTTCATCTGGAAAGTTGATGAACTTGCTGGGAATCCCCTGACGCTGCAGCGCCGTAAACACCTGCTGACCTTCACTCACGGGAACTCGAAAATCCAGGTCGTTATGAATAATCAGCATTGGCGTTTTGAAGTTGGCCGCAAGCCGATGCGGCGAATGCTTTTCGTACGATTCGCGATTCGATCCCCAAGGAGGACCGCCGTGTTCGTATTCATCGAACCACAGCTCTTCTGTCGTGGTATACATGCTGTCGAAATTGTAAACGCCGCAATGATTGACCAGCGTCTTGAACTTCGTTGTATTGCCTTCAAACCAGTTCATCATATAGCCGCCAAACGACGCACCGGCCGCGAACATGCGATCGATGTCGATGTAGTTCTGCTGTTCCATAAAGGCCAGTCCGGCCATCAGGTCCACATAACAGCGACCACCCCAGTCGCCACTGATCTGGTCGGTGTACTTCTGCCCGAAGCCAGTGCTTCCACGAGGATTCGGTGCCGCAACAACATAGCCCTGAGCCGCCCAGATCTGAGGATTCCAGCGGAAGCTCCAACTGTCCGACCAGGCTCCCTGCGGTCCTCCATGAACCAGAAATGCCAATGGCCATTTCTTTGAATCATCGAAGCCCGGCGGCGTCAAAATCCACATCTGCATCGGATCATCATCAGCCCCTTTGACGGTGATGCTGTTCGCCGTTGGAAGAGCCAGCTCCGACAAAAGCTTCTCATTCATCTTCGACAGATTCACGCCGGGCGCCTTCGATCGCAGGAACTGCTCATTGAGCTGCACCGCAAAGACTTCGGCCGGATGAGTCAGGCGACTGTTGTTACAGACCAGCACCGCTCCGTTGGCGGAGATGCTGAGATTCATCGAAGTCCCCACGGACTGGGCTCGCTCCGCCACATTCGGACGACTCACGGTCAACGCATAGAGCGGCTTCGAACCATTGGATTCGGCTGATGTAATGATCTGGTCGTTGTTACGCCAAACGATTTCATCGAAAGAAAGATCAATGTCCGGCGTCAGAGAAGCCGGTTCACCCGCCAAAGATCCGTCCAGATTACATTCAGCAACCAGAATCTCCCACTTATCGGCTTCGTAGCCTGCCTTTCGCTGAGCACGCCATGCCAGCTTCGTTCCGTCCGGAGAAAACATCGGATGACCGTCAGCGGCAGGATTACCGGCCGTCAGTGTCTGCCATTCCGTTGTCCCGCCAGCGATGGAGACTCGGCAAAGATCGTAGTTGGTGCTCCAGGCTTCATCGGTTGCGGGAACAGCGGTGAAGACCACATGAGTGCTGTCGGGAGAGAATGAAAAGTCCTGTGTCGATGAGAATGTTGACGAGGTCGGGTAAGAGTCGCGATCTCCAGGAGTCACATCCCGAGGCTGACCGGCGACCAGTTCGCCCGGCACGTCCTCTGTCAGGTCGATCACAAACAGATGCTGACGCTTGTCTTCCACATAGCTGTCCCAATGGCGATAGAACAGGCGTTTGAAAACGCGAACCTTTACAGGAGAAGCCGCGATCGCTTCGGCCTTGTCTTTGTTCGCCTTATCGCTTTCAGCAAAAAGCTGCGAGGAGAACTCTGGATAGACGGCCGATACAAATGCGATATGCCGCCCGTCCGGGGACCATGTCGCCGTCGAAGCATCGGTACTCATCTTCGTCAACTGCTTCGCTTCACCACCGTAAGGATTGATAACCCACAGTTGACTGCTGCCTGATCGAGTCGACTCGAACAAAATCCAGCGGCCATCCGGAGACCATTTGGGACTGTTATCTTTCGCGGTAGGATTGGTCAGTTGCCGTGGCGTCGCAGAACCATCGGTCGGAACCAGCCACAATCGAGACACCGACTTATTGTTCTTCGAGTCTGTAATTTCCGACGATGCGAAGACTGCCCACTTCCCGTCCGGACTCACATTTGGCGCGCCAACTCGCTGAAACGCAAACAGATCTTCCACATTCATCGGACGTTTGGCCATAGCTTCCTGCACCGGAGCAGCTTCCTGAGAAAAAAGGAGCGAAGTGCTCAGCAGCATCAATGCCGCTGAGAAGGTTCGAAGTATCATCATGCCATCCTGCAAGAAGAGTCTGAGTTGCGTTCCGTACAAAGCGATCCAGCGATACGCTGTACCGCAGCGGGTGCCATCGTCGTTCAGATTGCAACGTCCGTCGTCCACAACACCACGTAGGATGTCAGGAACACAGGCCGCTTGTCCAGCAAGCGGGGCACTGATTCAAGCATCGCACGGAGTAAGGCGTCGAACGCCATCGCTGTGAGGTCTTCATCCGGAACACTGGCAAACAGATTTAAGTCGAAGTTGCGAACGCAGGCTGCTATGATTCGAAGATCGAGAACGTCGCTCTCTGCCTGAAGTCTCCGGCGCTGTTCTCTATCGACTGTCAGAAGAACTGCCAGAAAGCCACTGCCATGAGTCATA
>CAMAXD010000474.1 GCA_945861975.1 Candidatus Kuenenia stuttgartensis
ATTGGCTTAGGGGCGATGCATTCCGAAAATTCTGACGTGATGCCAAAATGCATCACGGGGACTGTGGGAGATGACAGCGAAATTCGCTGACACATCTGAATCCCGCATACCTACCTTATTTTTTCTGGACCGTGATTGCATTCCTGACGCATACTGCAAACAGACGCTGAGCGAAGATCACTCAGGATTGGGCCCGCGTTTTGACTCCCCTCGACCCACTGCGCACGTGTGGCACTGAATGAATCTCTTCTCACTATTTCGACACGACTCGGGCATTCGGCATTCCATTCATCCTCAGATGACATGGGCCTCGAAGTCGCTGAGCACTGCAGTTTCGCGAACAGGCGTATTCCTCCGCAAACAAATCTGGATCTGGCCGATTGTGGCCACGATCCTGCTTGGCACAATCGGCTTGTTCGTGAATCAGTCAATCTCCAGGGCGATGCGAGCCAATTTGCAGTCCCAGTTGGAGACATTGCTGTCGGTTGAGACCGAGATGCTGCTTAACTGGATTCACACGAACATCGCCAATGCCACCGCGACGGCGAACAACCAGGCAATTCGTGAGAGTATTCAGACGCTGATTGAACACCAGGAAGCGACTGTCGGCAATGTGCCGGCAACGGACGTGAAGGAGCTGCAACGGTTGCTGGCAAAGCAACTGGGACCAACATTGTCATCTCATGACTACGCCGGTTACATCGTGGCCGGTAAGTCCGGAAACGTAATTGCCGCGGAGACAGAAGAACTGATCGGGCGCGAGATCATTCCGGAGTTTGAAGTGCTGTTTCAGAAAGCACTCAAGGGCGAAGCGTCTATTACACCGCCATTTGGCAGCGTCGTCATGCTGAAAGATGAATCCGGGCGTCTGCGTTCCGGCGTTCCCACAATGCTCGTCTGCGCGCCAGTGCGTGATACGGACTTTGAGATCATCGGAGTGCTCGCGTTGAGAATTCGTCCGGAGCTGGAGTTCACGAGAATCCTGCAGCTCGGCCAATTGGGCAACTCGGGGGAGACTTATGCCTTCGATAAATCGGGGTTGATGGTTTCGAACAGCCGCTTCGATGAAGATCTATTTCTGTGTGGTATCCTGCCGGATCTCGAGGGAGCTCGTTCCATTCTGAATGTCCAGCTCCGGGATCCTGCCGGAAACATGACCGAGGGATATCGGCCCGCAGTTCGTCGATCGCAGCAGCCACTGACGAAAAGTGTTTCCGAGGCGATCAGTGGAGTGGATGGAGTCGACATTGAGGGCTATCGCGACTACCGAGGTGTCTGGACGCTGGGTGCCTGGAAGTGGTTCCCGGAATTTGAAATGGGAGTTGTCACCGAGCTTGATCGCGATGAGGCTTATCGCCCTCTCACAATTCTGCAGTGGACCTTTCGAAGTTTGCTGGTCCTGCTGGCGACAAGTTCCGTGGCGATTTTCCTGTTCACCGTGCGAGTTGCACGTCTGCAGCGTGAAGCGCAGAAGGCGGCCATTGAACTCAAACAACTGGGCCAGTACGAACTGGAAGAGAAGCTCGGTTCCGGGGGCATGGGCGTTGTCTTCAAGGGTCGTCATGCGATGCTGCGGCGTCCGGCTGCCATCAAACTTCTGAATGTCGACAAAGTCAACGACGCGTCAATTCATCGCTTTGAACGCGAAGTACAGATTACATGTAAACTGAATCATCCGAATACAATTGCGATCTACGATTACGGACGAACTCCAGAAGGTGTCTTTTACTATGCCATGGAGTATCTCGATGGTCTTGACTTGCAGGGCCTGGTGGAAAAATATGGGCCGCAGCCGGAAGGTCGAGTCGTCAACATTCTGAGGCAGATCTGCGGATCGTTGTACGAAGCTCATTCACAGGGATTGGTCCACCGCGACATCAAGCCGGCGAACGTGATGCTCAATCGTCGTGGTGCGGAGTCAGATGTTGTGAAAGTGCTGGATTTTGGCCTTGTGAAAGCGGTGGATGATTCGAAGCAGGCCGGAATGACAATGGCCAATTCTCTGACCGGCACTCCGCTGTATATGGCCCCGGAAGCCATCCAGTCGCCGGGTTCCGTGGACGCTCGCAGTGATCTCTATGCCGTGGGAGCCCTCGGCTATTTTCTGCTGACCGGACATCCAGTCTTTGAGGCCGAGACGTTGCTTCAACTTTGCCAGATGCATATTGATGCGGTTCCGGTTCCGCCATCACAACGCACGAAGCAGACGATTTCACCGGAGCTTGAAACGACTCTGTTAAAGTGTCTGGACAAAGTCAGAACTCGTCGGCCGAATACAGCCCGCGAACTTGCCCACTTGCTGCTGGACGTGCCCGCACAAGGCAACTGGCCGGAAGCAACAGCGGAAGCGTGGTGGAACAGTCATGAGGCTGGCACGGTCCCGGTGATTTCTGCAAACCCGGGACCGGCCGATTCGCCGTACAGCCATACGATCGTTGATCAATCTAAAGCGTAATTGACTGCCAAAATACTATTTGCGTTCGAGTCGCCAGACGTCCGGTTCCATGTTATTGCCTGCAATCATCCACAGCACTCCGTTGTGAACGACGAGGCTGGCGGCGTGGCGTGGTTTCCACGGCGTGTTCGGCAATTCCTTCCATTCGACGCCGTCCGCCGAATACCAGACATCGTTGCGGTTTCCACCATCAACGTGATATCCCTCCATCACCCACAGCTTTCCGTCCCACGCGGCAACGTCGTGATACTGACGAGGATGCCAGGGAGCCCCTTTGGTGTGTTCAGTCCAGTGAATCCCGTCAGCTGAACTCCAGACATCGTTATGAAACAAACGGCCGACTCGGGGAGTATCATACCGACCGCCACCAAGCATCCAGATTCGACCGTTCATCACAGCCGTGCCTCCGATCATTCCTCGCGGTGACCAGCACGGTTCTTCAGGCTTCACCAGAGTCCATTCCACGCCATCAGTCGATGTCCACGCATCCTGATAAAAGAAGTCCTCATCGCCACCACCGAACTGCGGCAGATTCTGACCTCCAATCACCCACATCTTGTCATCGTGCACGACGGTATAATGCAAAACTCTTGGAGCCCACGGGACATCTTTACCCTTATTAACATAGTTCCATGTCTTGCCGTCGTCGGAGTTCCAGACGTCGTTCTGGTAGTGTCTTTGATTGGCATCGCCACCGATGATCCACATTTTGTCTTTGTAGGCAACGTAGCCAGCGGTATGTCGACCTTCCCAGTCAGAGGCACGGTCGAAAGATGCGTCTTTGAATGTGTTCGGTTTGATCAGAGCCCACTCGGCGCCGTCTTTGGATGACCAGACATCGTTGTTGCAGATCATCGGGAACACAGCACGATTGCCGGGGTTCCATCCTCCCAGCAGGAAGAGCTCACCTTTGAAGCTCAGAATCCCCGCTCCATCGCGCCCCATCCACGGCGCTTTCATCGTCACCAGTTTCCATTCGTACTCGGCGTCTTCAGCCGCTTGAGATGTTTCGGAGGTCGAGTTGAAGGCGAAAGCCAGCAGAACAACTGCGATTATCCGACAAGTAAAATGCCCGCTTCTATTCGTCATCGAAATTCCTCTTACAAAAGAACCGGCAGGAAAAATCACGCGGTGGGAAATTCATTGAGCAGGGAAGACTGATCAGGAGTCAGTATTGCATAGGTTTCTAACAGAGTCGCCAGTCATTTCTGCAGTCGTCTGGCTCAAATTATCAAACAAAGGGCGTAGTCGCGGATTTCGGCAAGTCCCGTTTACCGAGCGGGCCTTCGCAACTTGCCGCGACTTTGGGTGCGGGTAGTTTGCTTAAATCAGGCCGAACTTGGCGGGACGGGGCACTGCAGCGGTTCACGTCGGTGGCAGCGTCAGAGAATCAGGGAAGTGGTCAGCAGGGTGGCCGCTTCGACGTGTCCGCCTTGTGGGGAGAATCTGACGACAGCAAGGTGGGGCTGTGATCAATGGCAACAGGCTTTCCGATGTTTCGGTCATGCCGCCGATGAGACCGCAGCAGACAACGCCTCATGTTTTGAGGAATTTGAGACGAAATTGAATACTTTTTTCCGATGGGAAGCGGGGCGATAGCCTTTATCGACGAACAGCAAGCGGGGCAACTCGACAATGTCACCGTTGAGCGGCATGACATCTTACTCAACATTACCGGGGCTGCAGTTGCTTGTTGCTGTATGGTTCGAGGTGCTTTACTCCCAGCGAGGGTGAATCAACACGTGGCAATAATTCGGGCAGACAGGACAAAGGCTGTTCCATTTTTCCTTCTTTCGACAATCCATT
>CAMAXD010000475.1 GCA_945861975.1 Candidatus Kuenenia stuttgartensis
ATTGTGTCGTCGATGGAGCAGCAACTTACGGCCAATCAGCGACTTGATGGCATCCCTCCACGGGCTTACCTTGTCGAAACCGACGGCTGCGAATTCGAGCAGATCCTTGCCCGTTCGTGATCGCTCGCCGCTTGTACCAAGACCCAATAGGCATGCCGTCTTCAGCACACACATTTGCCATGGATCATCGGGCACTTTGGACAGGGCACTTTCGGTTTCCAGCCACTGACGATGCGTACCGCCAACAGCCGTGTCCGCTCGCATGGCCGGAGAGAAGTAGTTGTATAAGTGCTGCGGACTAATGCTCTCGCTCAATTCCGCGCTGTAAAGAAAGCTGAAAAGCGTTCGCTCATTCTGTGCAACTCGGGCAGAAACTCGGGGAAGCAGATACAGGGTTGCAGGTTCCAGCGGAAACGCGACATGGAGCAGATCTGCCAATTCTGATTGGGCGAAATCGGAGAACAGGCCGCCCTCCTGCGCCACTTTGGCAAGTTCACCGGCTTTCCGTTTGCTGATTCCGGGTTCTCGCTCCCCACGGCGATCCGCCATCACCTCGCCAACAAGTCTGTAGATCTCTTTGCTGTCATCAACGTACTGAATCGTTCGGAAGCGGCCTTCGATTTTTTTCCAGTCTGACCGAACGCCTTGCGGTGCATTCGATGCGTAATGCAATAGTCCCTGATGAAGAATGAGTCCTAAGGTAATCGGGATATCGGATGATCGTGAGGCAAACTCGGCCAACAATTGCAGCTCAAGCAAGGCTTCGCCGCGTCCATCAGCTACCAGTGATTCCAAATGACGTCCGAACTCATCCCAAATGATGGCGATTTGGGCGAACCCTATTTCCGATGCCTTCTCTTTCAGAGCATTCAGAATCGCAATGGCATCTTGAGCGGTCCTTGTCGGCATCGAATGCACGAATCGGGCTCGACGCCCATCCGCTGTCAGACGCCGAATCGATTCAATCGCAGCGCTCCCGAGCGCGGATGCAAGGCTCTCGTAGGAACCGTGCAATGCAAGAACAATCCCCTGCCGATCTGCGTGCTTTACACGATTCTCCGCAAACCCACCCAATTCTTTGCTGACGGTCTTGAGCCTTCCAGACAGCTCCTTCAGCACTTTGTGACTCTCTGTCCGATTCTCAATCATCTGCAGGGCATAGACTGCGGTGAGCGATTTCCCGGTTCCATACGGTGCCACGATCAGGAAGGCACGATCATCCTCTTGCGCAGCCATCGCCCGAATGAGTGACACGCATTTTGTCGTCGGTCGAAAATGCTCGATACGCGATGGCTGATCGGCGTCAAATGCGAGATTGATTGACTTCAGGAAGGACTCCGCATGGATTGTCGCCGATCCTGATTTCCGTCCCCTCCTGGAATTCTTAGGCGACATAGTGCAGTCCCTCCTCGATGCTTTCGTAGTGAGCCACTACCCAATCCAGCGGGCACTGCTGCTTCACTCGAATTACGCGATCTCCGGCCATTCCGGAGATTTGAATGGCCCCATTCTCTGAAAGACTTTCTGCGCGGGATGCAACTTCAAAAAGTGTTTCCGCTGTCAGTGCAAAGCAGCGCCCCGGACCACCCGGTTTTCGCGCCGCGTCTGTGACAGAAATATCCGATGCTCTCGTACCACCTGAGTTGTGCTCGAATGCTTTGGAGATTGCATACCCCAGCACTTCTGGCGGAATGGGCTTCACCTCGTGATGAATCTGGTAGTAGCCAGATGTCTTGAAGAAACTAAGCAACTCCAACTCTCGGAAAGGACAATCGGCTCCGTCCTCGGGGTCGTCGAGCGTGCTTGGGATTGTTCGGGCATAGCATGCCAGCAAGCATCCAAGATCGCGATCCAAGGTGGTCGCATTTGGCGGCTTCTTCGTCGTCATTTCAATCTGACGTTTGAGGCTTTCGACGCAAACTGCCCGATCAAATCGATCGTGCCCGAAGCTATTGAAGAACCATGCCCAGGAGGCGGCGAAACTAGGGTTGTTCACCAGATTGACGTGTAGAATCCACCACGTTCCCTCTGACAAAAAATACGGATCGCATTCCCAAATCGTCCGTCCCAGTTCGGTCATTTGGAGCAGCGAACGTTTTCCCGCCACTGATTCGGGAGCAGGCTCGGCTAGCTGCGTCGCTTGCAGCCAATGCCGTATCGACTTACCCATGTTTCGGCCGACCCCAAGATGGTCAGCCACATCAACCTGGGTAAACAGCTCGGGTGTCTCATTCAGAAGTCGAAGGCCTTTGTGAAGCCAGCCTTCTCGAATCGCAAAGGTTTCATGGCCTCCAAATCGCACGTTGCTGTACCTCCGTGTTCAGTCGCCCTTCATTCGTTGATCGCAGTTAGCTTTGAGAATCTTCGCAGTTCAGCCACCAGTTCTGCAAGGATCCCAATGCTTTCGTCGATCTCTTCGTCCGAATTCAGAACTGAAACGCTAAAGCGAATGCTTGAATAGGCTTGTGATTCCGAAAGCCCCATGGCCCGTAGCACATACGAGGGCTCCGGACGTTGGTTTGTACACGCGGAGCTTTGCGAGCACCGAATTCCTCGCTGATCCAGCCGAGCAACCAGTGCTTCACCGTTCACTCCTTCAAAGCGGAGGTTGGTGGTATTGCAGATTCGACGCTTCACATCGCCATTGACGAAAACGTCTGAGATTTGTGACAGCACGCCCGATTCAAAGCGGTTCCGCAGTTCCTGAAGTCTCTCGATGGTCGCCTCGATTCCGCCAAGACGCTGAGTGGCCGCAGCCCCAGCGCCAGCGATCCCCGGAAGGTTTTCAGTGCCAGCGCGATGGCCATTTTCCTGGGAGCCGCCAAACATCAGAGATGGCAGCTTGACGCCGGGCCGAATGTAAAGCCCGCCAACTCCCTGTGGACCGTGAAATTTGTGGGCGCTAAAGGACAAGAAGTCACAACCCAGCTTCGCGACATCGACGGGCAGTTTCCCAACGGCTTGGGAGGCATCAGTATGAAACAGCACGCCTCGTTCACGACACGCGGCCGCGATTTCCTCGACCGGTTGGACTGTACCGGTTTCATTGTTGACCCAATGGACCGAAACCAGCGTCGTCTCGCGGCTGACAGCTTCCGCGAGCTGTTCCACACTGACGCGACCACATTCGTCAACGGGAATGCTTTCAACCTGAGTGCCGCCGATTTCAAGAATGTCACAAAGATTCTTGATCGAGGAATGTTCTGCCGCCGTCGTCACGAGGAAACTTCCGGGCTTCTGGCAAGTTCGCTGCAAAACCCAGTTGTTGGCTTCTGTGGCACCAGACGTGAAGCTGATCGAATCGGGAGCGGCTCCAATCAGGCGAGCGACGGATTCACGTGAGTCACGCAACTGACGCCGAGCTCTCTCTCCGGCTCGGTTACTGCTGGATGCATTTCCGAACGATTCCGACATTGCTGCCACCACGGCCGCAGTTACTTCGGGTAATGGATGAGTCGTCGCGTTGTTGTCCAGAAAAATCTCAGGATTCATGACCGACTCGTCTCTTTGCAATCAAAACTCGAATACGATTCTTGCCAAATTCACCGAATATCATAGCCGAAATCGTTGATGTCGAGACTCCAGTGTCAAGGAAAGCCAATGCAAAAACCAGTCGGACCGGTGATGCACCGGCGGCGCTCGACGAGATGACAATGAATGAGCTCATGATGCCGTACGTGTAGCTAGGTTTTGACTGTACGAGAGTGCGGAGGGGCACACGAGGGTAGTCGGTATGGGTTCTACCGAAACACCTTCCCGTGAGACACACCGACATGGCACACGACCTCGCAACTACTGACCGCCGCCCGGCAATGATGTACACCGGCGAAGTTCCCTGGCACCGGCTGGGAACTCGCCTCGATGAACCCGCGACGGCCCATGAAGCCATCGAAGCAGCGGGCTTGGGTTATGAAGTCGAACTGACTCGCTTGGTGACGGTCAACGACATCCCCATCCCGGACAAACTGGCCGTCGTGAGGGAAGACAGTCACGCGATTCTCGGTGTCGTGGGGAACACCTACCGACCCGTGCAGAACCGGGAATGCTTCGGATTCCTCGATGCCGTTGTGGCGGATGGGAGCCTGCGGTATCACACCGCCGGGGCACTCGGAAAGGGCGAACGGGTTTGGATGTTGGCGAAGCTGCCGGATGACATCCGGGTCAAGAACTCGGACGACATCACGGAGAAGTTTCTGCTCCTGTCCAACTCCCACGATGGAAGCTCATCCCTACGAGTCTTCTTCACGCCCATTCGGGTG
>CAMAXD010000476.1 GCA_945861975.1 Candidatus Kuenenia stuttgartensis
CTTGACTGCGACAGTGTTCTGATTTTGACTGTCGTGCCTGGCCATTGGAATTCAACAATCACGCAGACCTTTGCGCTTTGACAGTCGAGGGGAAACCAACAGTGAGGTCCGGCGGATTCTGCGCGTCTCTGTTTGAATGCGGCGAGAAACACCGACGATAAAGGAAGTGCTACATTGAACTCAGGCAGCTCCCTTCTCAGGCTGACACAAATGACTCAGACGAATCGCAAGAAGCGCACTCCCACTTCTTCACGATTGCAGACGCCGCTGGAAACTTATCTCCGCGAAATTAACGAAACCGCTCTGCTGACCGCCAATGATGAAAAAGAGTTGTCGAATCGCATTTCCAATGGCGACGGAGCTGCTCGCGATCGGATGGTTCGTGCCAATCTTCGTCTCGTCGTGAATATCGCTCGAGGCTACAACGGCAAGGGCCTTCCTCTGCAGGACCTGATTGAAGAAGGCAATCTGGGTCTGCTGCGAGCTGTCGAGGGCTTCGACCCCAACATGAATACTCGATTCAGTACCTACGCCAGCTACTGGATTAAACAGTCGATCAAGCGTGCTCTGGTGAATTCGGCCAAGACGATCCGCATTCCGGCCTATATGGTTGAATTGCTCTCAAAATGGCGTCGAGCGTCCGCAAAACTGACGGAAGAGCTGAATGCGACCCCAACGGCCGAAGATATCGCCAAAGAACTCGGCATCCCGAAAAAGAAGCTGCGAATTGTCAAGAAGGCCATCACCCTGTACAACGCCACTCCACAGGCGGAACAGGAAGACAGCGGCATGACTCTGGGAGAGATGGTCCCGGATGAACGGATGCGAGGCCCCGAGGACGAACTGATCAACTCGGATAATCTGACTCATGTCTCCCGCCTGCTGGATGAAATGGACCCCCGCGAAGCGACGATTCTGCGGATGCGATTTGGTCTGGATGACAGTGAGCCTCAGACGCTGAAGGAAATTGGCGAATCACTCGGACTGACTCGGGAACGAGTTCGTCAGATTGAAAGTGAAGCTCTTCGCAGACTCTATCGAAGCCTTAGCGGCGAAAACTAAGCTGCCAGGCACCTGCTGAATTCCGGTGATCATCACAGGACTCACACGCCCGGCTGCGACCTAGCAGGGTTGTGTTATTTCTGACCTGTTCCCTTCGCGAAGACAGCAGACGTTAAGCCTGCAGCCAATTCGATGACGACGCCACACGATCCAGAGTCCACAGCACACGAGCCTTCTGAAGTTGATCTTCTGCAGACTTCGGAAAAATTGTCGACCGAATCTGATGATGCCCTGCCAGGCAATCAGGATCCCTCCGCTGAATTGCCTCCTTTCGAAACGGCTCGGCCAGCGGTAAGCGTTCGTAAGCCTTCGGATCGACCGGTCGCCGTAGTAACCGGAGCAGCTCGACGAGTCGGCCGGGAAATTGCACTGGCAATGGCCGCACGAGGTCTCGCCGTCGTAATTCATCATGGGACCTCTGCCGTCGAAGCGAAAGTTCTCATGAACCGCATCAAATCAGCGGGCGGCACAGCGGTTGCCGTCGGTGCTGACCTGCGAGATCCACGAGCGGCTGCGGCGACGATTTTCGAAGCGGCCGCAGAACTGGGCGAAGTGACAACTCTTATCAACAGCGCAGCGGTGTTTCAGGATCGAGCACTCCCGTGGGTCGATCTCTATCACTGCAATGTCCACTTGTCGGTGAACCTGCTGGCCCCGATTTTTCTGGCTCAACAGTTTATTCGTCAGCTCGGTGAAGGTCAGCGCGGGCACATTATCAATATTCTCGACTGGCGTGCGCAGCGCCCCGGAGCTGATCACTTTGTTTATACCGCCACCAAAGCCGCGTTAAGCAGTGTCACCAAGTCGCTCGCGTTGCAACTGGCCCCATTGATTCAGGTCAACGGGATTGCTCCAGGAGCCATCCTGCCTCCCGAAGATCGCCGCAGCTGGCACGAGCAAAGAGCGATCTCTTCGATTCCTCTCCGCCGAACCGGGTCGCCTCAGGAATTGGTCAATTCGATCAATTTCCTGCTGGATGCGAATTTCATCACCGGCGAAATCATTAATGTCTCCGGCGGCGAAGAACTTTAGTCCAGCGCCGAAATCAACTCGCCGCTCCACGGACCCTTGCCTGCCACGACAGGGCCTTTCTATTGCCACCGTTGATTGATCCATTGACGCGTGGGTTTTTCGATCAGGAAATAGGAAGCCAGTCCGGCCATGATTGAGCCGCCGACGGCATAGGCAACATTCATCTGCCCTTTGTGTACGGCGATGTAGAACGGTTGCTGCCACAGATAGAGCGAGAACGAAGCGGTGCTGATCCAGATAAGCGGCGGGAAGGACCAGAGTTTCCCTTTCGCATGCTGAACTATCAGCAACAATCCGACAGCAAGCAAAGCAGACCCCGCCGAGTATTTTGTGAACTCCGACATGGATTGCAGTCGGAAATAAATGGCCAGACAGATTGCCAGCAATCCCCATCCGATTGTGGGAACTCCCATGTAGGACTTTCGGCCACCGACTTCAAGAGACGCCAGACAGGCCGCAGCGGCGCCCATCAGAATTGAAGCGGCCCGACAATCACTCCGCCAATAAACCTGATAGTAATCCCAGTTCGTTTCACGGCCAATCAATGTGGCTGACGTCAAGCAGAACAGGATAGACCCGCCGATCATCCAGAGAGGCCCGATACCCAGTTTTCGATGGAAAACGCTGAGCAGTGATAGATAGATGTAGCAGTGTTCCTCCACACACAATGACCAGAAATGACCGACCGGCAGTCCCAGTTCAAGCTGCGGGTTCCACGCCACAAGGTAGTTAACATAGAAAAGAATGCAGGCGAAGATCGATGACAGCGGAGTTGCCACATCGCGAGTGACAAGCAACTGCCAGCCCAGCATCGCAAACAGAAAGACATACGCGGCCGGCAGTATTCTGGAGATGCGCCGCTGGTAGAATGTCTTCAGTGGAGTCTTCCTGACAAACAGGATTTTACCCATCAGGAAACCGCTCAGCACAAAGAAGAGCTCAACCCCAAAAGCTCCGCAGTCCCAGCGAGAAATCGGAAAGAAATGTCCTATGAACAATAACACCACCGCTGCCCCGCGCCATGCATCCAGCACAGGAACATGCTGAACTTTCGTGACAGCTTCTGACGCTGAAGTCGTCACGGCGGCGGATGACTCTTGTTGTGCGTTTCGTACGAGCTTAGTTTCACGCGAAAACGGTGACTGACGCTGCGACTGTTTTGCACGCTCCAGAACTGGCGATAGCGCCCCATGCGGCACATCAATGAGCCCTTGGTTCATTTTTTTCCGGTTTACTGCAAAGGAGTCGAAGAGGAATAACGCGTCTGCGAAGTGAGAGATCTCCCTCATCGCGGTGGACGCACTACAGGAATTGCATTCCCCATGCCATTGAGTACTTCGGTGGAGGAAAATGGACCGTTAAGCCATCGTCAAAGGTCGATAGAAAGCTGCGGGAACGTTTTTTTCATGACTCATTCTGCTGACAAAGTTTGGTCAGTGACTGTTGCAAACTTTCAACAGTTGGGGGGCACTGAAATCTTGTTTATGCATCAATGGACAGATTCGGGACTTGTTTTTCTATTTTCCGATCCCCTTCCACGGGGCTGTGAAGTCCCTATCCGGAAACCGGAGAAGCGAAACGCTGCGTTGTCATAAAGCAACGCTTCCTCCGGCCTGTTTCGTTTATGCAACAACTTCGGGCAACTCTGTTGACGCAAAAACTTGCGGTTTCCTGCGCCAATTGGATTCTGGCTTCGCAGAGTTTGCTGAAATCATGGGGCCCTGAAAAACCATCGCATCCATGCCATCGAACATCCACAGTGCAGTGGTCACGAAAGCAAACTTCGTATGGCAAGGTGAGTGTGCTGACAAAATGATGATTACAAAATCATGCAGCAGATCCCGAGGAGCGGTTGAGTATCAGCCCATCGATTGCAGCTTCTAAAAAAAACACGAATAATGGAACAAAGAGTCCCCTGAGATCAATCTGCGAGTCAGCGCCAAGCAAGTCGCCCCGGCGGGTCAACGCCACACCACTCACCATCTCTGCGATTAATCTGCGACCATCTGTGGACAAATATCACATCTCCCTGCTCCATGCCGCCCGCGATCGCAAACTCATCCACCATCACGTCTTCTCAAGTGCATGGCACCCGTATCTGTGGCACCCGTATCTGTGGCACCCGTATCTGTGGCACCCGTATCTGTGGCACCCGTATC
>CAMAXD010000477.1 GCA_945861975.1 Candidatus Kuenenia stuttgartensis
CGCAGATCCCGGTGCGATCCACTTTGATCAGAACATCGTTGACCCCGACGGTTGGCTCGGGAACATCTTCCAGCCAAAGGCCCTTTTCGGAGTGTCGCTTAACCAGAGCCTTCATCGGGAGATCCTCCTGGTGGATTGAATATAGTGGACGCGTTGTCCAGTATATTAGATTATGTGTTTCCACTTTGCAAGACGTGTTTCCATTATGGTGGAACTTGTTGTAGAGTTCAGCTCACAGTCAGTGTTTTCGTTTAACGGAGTGCCGCAGGTGAATCAGGGCAACGACGCCTGCGGGTTGCCGTTAAATGAAAGCACCACTCCCCATTTTTCTTCACTTGTGCGGCATCTGCGACGAAGTCTCTTTTTATGAAAAAGAAGCCCACCTCCGGTGTCGGAGAGAACCCGTCGGCGGAAGACGTCAGTCGCCATGTCTGTCGCCGCATTCATGAGCTGCGGCAGAAGCTGGGTTGGTCTTTAGACGTGTTGTCACAGGCGTCTGGTGTAAGTCGTTCGATGTTGAGCCAGATTGAGCGAGAACAGGCAAATCCCACTCTGGCCGTCACCGTCAAGATCGCGAATGCTCTGGGGATGTCTTTGGCAGAGTTATTGGAGCAGGTCGTTCAGGTTCGAAATATTGAAATCATCCGAGCGGAAGATCGTCAGCACATTTTTCGAGCTGATGGCAACTGCTCCATTCGTACGCTTTCGCCGCTGCACCTCGAAAAGGATGTGGAATTCTACGAAGTCTTGTTGACGCCGGACGGAGTCCTTCGATCATCGCCGCATTTTGAGGGAACTCGTGAGTTTCTGACCGTTCAGAAGGGCAAGGTTCAGGTCACGTCAGAGGCCGAAGTGACGGAACTGAATAAGGGCGATTCAGCCAGCTATCGAGCCGATGTTCCTCACGAAATCCGCAATCTGGGCAAATCCGAATCGCTCGTGTTTCTTGTTGTAATCTATCAGTAGTTTTTCATAACGGGATCCGCGGAAGATGATCGGCCACGGAGAAGAATGACGTCTGGGGCAGAATCCGTCTGGGGCAGAATCCGTCTGGTGGCGGGCACTCGCTGCGAACCCGATAGTCTGGTCAAGCCATTGGGTTGGGACTCGCACGATTTTCTTCGGCACCAAACTCGATTTCACCCCTTCAATCCTGTTTCCACAATTGCGGCGAGTTCTCTATAGTGCCGCCTGAACCTATTGGTGCCAGAGATTGTTGAGGTTATTGATGTCGGAAGTTTCGGTTTCTGAACAGGACGTTTCGCGGTATGTCGTTCGCTACGGAACGATGAGGCTGCTGGGTGACTTTGAGGCACGCCGTCATACGTCGTTTGCTCGAAACGATGAAGTTGTCGTGCGTTCGGAACGTGGCATCGAATGGGGTGTCGTGTTATGCCCTGCGACGAATCAGACAGGTTCTTATCTGGGAAACAGTAAAGGCCCAGGGGGAAGAATTCTGCGATCAGTTTCTGATGAGGATCGGCGGTCCCGCGGTGAGAATTCAGCGCGTGAGAAGAAGTTCTTTGAACTCGCCTCGTCCATGATCAAAGAACGATCCATGCAGATGCAGGTGATCGATATTGAACAGATTTTTGGCGGCGAACGAGTCATTATCTATTATCTCTCCGAGAATCGCGTGGACTTTCGGGATCTCGTGAAATCCATGGCTCGCGAGTTCAACACGCGCATTGAAATGCGTCAGATTGGAATCCGCGATGAAGCGCGGCTGCTGGCGGATTACGGTGATTGTGGCAAGCCGGTGTGCTGCAACACACACCTGCAGGAAATGCCTCCTGTGTCGATGAAAATGGCGAAATTGCAGAAAGCAACGCTCGACCCGAATAAGATTTCCGGCCGCTGCGGGCGACTCAAGTGCTGCCTGCGGTACGAATACGACACTTACGAAGAACACCGTAAGGAGCTACCTCCTATCGGCGCCACGGTGATTACGAAAAACGGTACAGCTCGCGTTCTGCAACATGAATTACTGGCAAAACGGCTAGTTGTCGTTTACGAGGATGGGCGGCGTGTTATGACCGATTCTGCCGACATTGTGACCGTGGTCTCCCGAGGCAGTAAGCCGGGCCGCTCAGATTCGGACGAAGACTAAATTCCGTAATCGGGCCTTCATTCGGTCGGTGGCTTATTGTAGAATCGACATACAGCCGTAAAATCAAGTGTTGCTTCCTCGCCACAAAGTCCCCGGATAGTTTCAGCAATGACCTCTGTCAGAAACCGTGCCACTCCCCGGACCTACCATCCCATGGCCTACAAGTTCGTGTTTTCCGCATTGCGGTTTACACAGGAGCAACTTGGGCGTGATCGATCGACGGAAGCGACGGGGCACATCAGTGGGCCGGAACTGCTGGACGGAATTCGACGCCTGGGTTTGCAGCATTTCGGAATGATGTCGATCGTGGTCTTTAAGACCTGGGGAATTCACATTACTGACGATTTCGGCAAGATCGTGTTTCAGTTGATTGAAGCCGGCGAGATGCGAAAGACTGACGACGACCAGTTGCATGATTTCCTTGGTGTGTACGATTTCAGCAAAGTCTTTCTTGACGATTACACGCTCGACACCAGTGAAGTCTTCACCAAGTCCTGAACACGGCCGCTGTCGAGATCGAATCTTCGCGAACTGTGCGTGTGGAAGCCGTTTGGCAACAGTGCGTGGATAACTCGAGGATTGGTCAACTGGCGACGCCAATCGCGGACGTTATTTCCAACCCGATCGATTCAAAGACGGTTTATTGGTGCGCTCGTTTGAGTCGGAGCGACAAGCACGGCCCAAAGCGGCACTTTGCAACTCAATTCCCGCGTAGTCGTGGTGTCATTGCGGTCCAGACTAGCGGCCTCAGCAATGGCTCCGTCACTCAGGCACTACGCCCGCGATGATGAGATTGGTAGAGGCCCAAAAAGCTGAGCAACCCCGCGAAAGTTAACTGCAAAATTCACGCGGGGAAAAAATCCAGGCTCATCACTTGGCGAACGCTGATTCTGTGGTAGTATTCGGGTGTTGGGTTTTAACCCAACACTCGGTTGGTGAGAAGAACTACAGGATTCGGAGGACTGCCATGTTGGTGCTCAGGCGTCGAAAAGGCGAACAGATTATTATCAACGAAGAGATTCGCATCTACGTGGCTCAGGCATCAGAGGGCAGTTGCACTCTATCGATCGAGGCGCCGGATTCGTTTGTGATTCGCCGGGGTGAACTACCGCCGTTTGAAAAGCGAGTTCCTCGGGGAATTTCTTCTTCAATACAGGCCACCAAGTGAATACTCATGTCGGACAATTAATCCGAGAAGCCCGGATCGCTCGCGGGATTTCTCTCCGTGCGTTAGCGGGGCAGGTGGGCATTCATTTTAGTCACTTGTCGAAGATCGAAAACGGCAAAGATCAGATTGGCCGTGATTCGCTGCTTCGAGTGGCGGAAGAGTTGGGGGTGGATCCGGATTTGTTGTTAGGTGAAGCTGGACACCAGGCCGTTCCATTTCGTGTGCTGGGAGACATTGCTGCCGGGAAGCCAATTGAAGCGATCGAAGACGTTGAAACGTTTGATCTGACTCGACTCTTCGACCCGCACCAGCATTTTCTATTGCGAGTCAAAGGCCATTCGATGATTCTCGATGGTATCAACGACGGAGATCTCGCCATCATCCGGCATACCAGTACAGCAAAGACCGGTGACACCGTCGTCGCCATCGTGAATTGCGGTGAAGCAACGCTCAAGCGATTCCGCAGGACGAAAGACGTCATTGTGTTGACGCCGGCCAACGACCAAATGACCGCCACCACGTGGCCTGCTGCTCAGGTTGAAATCCGAGGAATCTACGTGGGACTCGTGCGAACTCATCGGTGACGTGGTGTCTAAGAGGCACTCACAAAACCGGGACAGGCACCCTTGGTGTTCGCTTTTCTCCATGATTCCGGGATCTCTACGGAGGCCAGTCCCGGTTTTGTTGGGAGTACTGCGAGAAACCATGTGCCACGGAGGCACAGGCGGTCTGTTGAATCAATTGCTTAACGGCAAGCCGCAGGAGGCTGCGGGAAAATGATTCAGTGAATATGGGTGATCGATCACGTTTCGGGTGTTGAATTTCGGTCATGTGTCATGTGAGTCTTTAATAGGTGGCTTCGTTCTTCGCGCGCGGCACTCTGCCGCCGGTTTAATGGAGCGCGAACCCGGTTTCTTTGTCCAGCAAGCGAAGCATTCGCATTACG
>CAMAXD010000478.1 GCA_945861975.1 Candidatus Kuenenia stuttgartensis
CGCAGCGAGACAGGCCAACGCCGCTGCAATAAACCCTGCCCGCTGACCAATGGTCCAGCGATTCCACAGAGTCAGCGTTTGTTCCTTGAGTGAGTTCCAGAAGGCCATGATTATCTTCCCGACGTATTTTTAACCAGTGTGCCGTATGAGAATCGCGGTATGTTCACTTAATCACGTCTTGAACGTTTTCGTTTAATGGCGAACCGCAGGCTAAGGCTAAATCTTTTATTTACGTCTGCCGCTTGCCGCTAAACGATCAGTCTTCGATTCAAAACAATACGAAATCCACATGCTTCTAATACCGTGCCACTTGATCAATCACTTTCGCTAGATCTGCATCCGCATCACTTCCTGATAGGACGCGATCAGCCGATTTCGAATCTCCATCATCAGTCGAAATGCCAGATCAGCTCTCGAAGTCGTCAGCACGACTTCATGGATACTCTCCGCTTCACCAGTCACCAGTTGATTAACGCCCGTGTCCGCAATCTGTTGCTGCTTGTCAGTCTCGACGACAAAGCCCTTCAGCAGATCCGTGAAAGGCAGACCTTCACGTGCCGACCCGTTGTCTTTGATTGACAACGGTGTCATCGAAGGCGGTGTCTGAGAAAGCCCGTTAGGTCCGTAGAGCGACTGCAGTGACATCAGCGGAGACCTCGCAGAAGTGACAGTGACTGCTCGGCCATCTGTCGAAATGTCTCAAGTGATTTCAGGTTCGCCTCATAAGCCCGACTGGCTGTTACCAAGTCCACCATTTCGTGCGAAATATTGACGTTGGGCATTTTAACGTATCCGTCCGCATCCGCATGAGGGTGGCTCGGATTGTGAACTGACGGTCCCGGTGTTGTGTCTGCAGTGATCCCCATAACCTCGACGCCATAAAGGTCACCGACTTCATTCGCACCGCCCCACATCGCGTTCTCCATCGCAGCGGCAAATGTGACCTGCTTCCGCTGATAAGGTCCGCCTTCCGGGGTCATCGTTGAGTCAATATTCGCAATGTTGTTGGCCGCGATTTCCATTCGCAGCCGCTCTCCAGTCAACCCGGACGCGCTAATCTCCATGCCCGACAGAATCTTACCAAATGTCATCTCACGCCTCCCTTCATTTCAATCAGCCGCAGTGCCTTATGATCCCTCAATCGCCAGTCGCATTCTTTCGAGATGGCTTCCCAACAACTGCACATAAGTTTGCTGCAGCATGGCGTTCTTGTTCATCTGTCCAATTTCCCGATCCACGTCGACGTTATTGCCGTCGGCTTTCGTCTTGAGTCCGGGTGTCTCCACAATCTCCGGAGAAGCCTGCCCGAGGCCATGCCCCTGCATTTCCTGAGCAAGCTGCGTCTCGAATTCAACATCCATGCGACGGTAGTTAGGAGTAGTCACGTTCGTCAGGTTATTGGCGATCACACGCTGTCGCATTTCCGACGCTTCGATCAATCGCCCCAGCAAGTCAAATTGAGAATTGATGGACTGCATAATGAACCCTCCACGTTGGGTCGGTGAACCGGTCAACCGTGAAGTCTTCAGGAACGCTCCGGAATCATTCCGAAGGCCCATAAAAAGACCTGACTGGATCGGCATCGGCATGACCGGGGTAGTCGCTACAATCAGAACATCCGGCAAAGTTTATCTGGCTTACCAGTTTTCGAATCGCAAGGGTGGTGCCACTACTGCGTGAGGGGAAACATTCGCGTCAATGGGCGTTTACCTGAGCTTTGCAGGTGACTCTGTTCCTGAGAGCGCATTCAAGAGGGCTGCCCGTTTCTCCTGTTTTGGAGCGGTATTGGCTTTAATCGAATGAGCTTGTTTGGCAAATAATTCAACATCTCGCCAGTGCCCTTCCGCTCCCAAAGATGTATGGTTCTGTCTCAATTCTCATCGCTCCAGAAATTCCTTCGAGCCCTCTCATGCAGGTTCCGCTTCCTCCCGCAGCTTCTACAGAAGCCCGCAACAATGCATCTATGTCCATCGACAGCTTGTCGGCGTTGGAGATTGTGCAGCTCATGAATCAGGAAGACGCTCGAGTCGCCGCCGCGGTGGCCAAGGAGTCGACAGCAATCGGACAAGCCGTTGACCTCATCGCGGAACGCTTCCGCGCAGGAGGACGTCTCATCTACATGGGCGCGGGAACATCGGGCCGACTGGGCGTTCTCGACGCCAGTGAATGTCCGCCAACATTCAGCGTGAAGCCGGGCATGGTGATCGGGCTAATTGCCGGTGGCAAGGCGGCCCTGACGTCTGCAATTGAAGGTGCCGAAGATCGTCGTGATGAAGGAGCGTCTGATCTTCAGCAACTGGGATTAACAGCTAACGATGTTGTGATGGGAATTGCGTCCAGCGGCCGAACGCCTTATGTCATCGGCGGACTCGAGTACGCTCGCAGTGTCAGCGCTTCAACAATTGGCTTTGCCTGCAATGCCGGCTCAGCACTGATTCCGCTGTCCGACATCATGATCGCACCGATCGTAGGCCCCGAAGTTGTGACCGGGTCAACTCGACTCAAGGCCGGAACAGCCACGAAAATGGTCCTCAACATGTTGACCACCGGCGCCATGGTGCTGATTGGAAAAACGTACGGCAATCTCATGGTGGATCTGACAGCCACCAATGAAAAGTTAAAGGATCGTTCACAACGCATCGTTTCAGAACTGACAGGACTCACAGCCAACGCCGCAGGAGAACTTCTCGGTCGTTGCCATGGACAAGTGAAAACCGCAATTGTCGCTCACCAGAGACAAATTACCCCCGACGAGGCTCGCGAAGTGCTGATCCATCATTCCCAGCATCTGCGACGAACACTTGAATCTTTCACATCGAAATGATCTGGCGTCCCAGCTGCCCCTGGTGGCGTTCAGTGCGTGCGATTTCTGGTCCAGCATGACAATGCTCGTTAAGGCCAGCGTTCGGTACAGCCGCTGGCTTCTCAGCCGGATTCCAGCTCTAATGTTCTCATCATGCTCGAATTGCGAAACATCAGTAAATCATTTCCCGGCGTGCAGGCGCTGAGTGATGTTTCATTGACACTGGGACGCGGTGAGATCCGGGCTTTAATGGGCGAGAACGGAGCCGGGAAGAGTACGCTCATTCGTTTGCTGACCGGTGCTCATCAGCCGGATTCCGGCACGATTAGCATCGACGGCAATGAAGTCCGGATGCAGCGGCCGCTGGATGCTATTCAGGCCGGAGTCGGCGTGATCTATCAGGAACTGAGCCTGCTTCCAGCCTTGAATGCCTGCGACAATATGTTCCTGGGACGTGATCGGGGTCACTTCTGGATTCCTCGTCGTAAGGAACAACAGAGGGCCGCCGCAATCTTCAAACGCATGGGCGTTGAGATTTCTCTGGATGTCCCCGTCGGCCAACTCTCTGTTGCCCAGCAACAGTTGATCGAGATTGCACGAGTGCTCGCTCATGATGTCCGCATCCTGATCATGGACGAACCATCGGCCGCGTTGACGCCTCCGGAGGTCGCGGGACTGTTTGCATTGCTGAGAGATCTGAAGTCTCAGGGCATTGGGATCATCTACATCAGTCATCGGCTGGAGGAGATTTTTCAATTTGCTGACACGGTGACCGTCCTGCGTGATGGACGACACGTGGCCGATTGTCTTGTGGCGGAGCTAACTCGCAGTCGCCTGATTGAACTGATGGTTGGACGCGTTCTCGTGCGGGAGTTCCAACGCTCGCAGGCTGTGACGGGATCGACGGTTCTGGAAGTGTCCGGGCTTAGTCGAGATCACGTGGTGGAGAACATTTCCTTTCAGATTCGCAGCGGAGAAATTCTCGGTATGACGGGGCTTGTGGGCGCTGGTCGGACGGAAACAGCTCGCTTGATCTTCGGTGCCGATCAGAAAACATCCGGAACCATACGTGTCGACGGGCAGACCGTCGATGTGAAATCTCCTTGCGATGCGATCGATGCGGGGATCTGCCTGTTGACGGAAGATCGAAAATCTCAGGGCTTGATTCCTGCTCGCAACGTCCGCGAAAACTTCTCTCTCCCCAGTCTGATGCGACTCCAAACCGGCGGTCTCGTTCGACAGCACGAAGAGTCATCAGCGTTTGCTTTTTATGTCGAACGACTCAACATCCGCATTTCCCATCCGGAGCAGCTCATCAGTCACTTGTCTGGCGGCAACCAGCAGAAGGTCTTGCTGGCACGCTGGCTCTTTCGCAACACGAAGGTGTTTCTGCTCGATGAACCAACTCGCGGCGTCGA
>CAMAXD010000479.1 GCA_945861975.1 Candidatus Kuenenia stuttgartensis
GCGCACGCTGGGAAACGCGATTGAGTTTGTCCGCGGAACTCGCCGATTCCTTGGTCTGGTTCTGTTTATTGCCGTCGTCTCCAATGTGGCTCAACTGATCTGGAGCGGCCCGGCGTTTGGAGGAATGTCGGGAGTTGACTTTGGACTGATCGGCTATGTCTGGATGAAAGGGAAAACTCAACCGCAGCACGGACTGGCGCTTCCGCAGGAACAGGTCGTCATGTCGATGCTGTGGATGCTGCTTTGCATTGGAGGAGCCTTTGGCCCCATCGCAAACGCCGCGCATGTCGGCGGTTTTGTGGCTGGCATGGTGATCGGTGCTCGTACTGCAATCTGGAAAAAGATTGCAGGATCCTGATCAAGGGCGCCTCATAAAATGGCACCGCGTTTGAAAGATCTCGCGGACGCTGGTCTCCATTGAGAATTTCCGCAACCGACGAACTTCGGTTGATCCTCATTTGCCTGAAGACGTGCTCGGCTGATACCTTTCGTCGCCCGCTGATTTCGCCAACGGAAGAATCGAGATTTATGGGATCCTGGTCGATTGACCCGGCCTATGAGGAATCCATTGCCCACCCGAATTGAATGCTACGAAGACGCCATTCGATGGCTTTACGATCGTATTGACTACGAGCGGATTCGGCCGTCCGCTCAGATCAATCCGTTTCGACTCGAACGTATTGAAAGTTTACTGCAGCGAATCGGGGCACCTCATGAACGAATCCCTGCCGTTCACATCGCCGGAACCAAAGGCAAAGGTTCCACGGCCGCGATGGTCGATTCCATTCTGCAGTCTGCCGGAATTCGTACAGGCCTGTTCACATCACCGCATATCGAACAGTTTGAAGAACGCATGCGGGTTGCGGGACATATGCCGCATGCAGATCAACTGACGCGACTTGTGGGCCGTCTCTGCCAGGTTCTGCAGGATGCCGAAATGGACGTCAGTGACCGGATCCCGACGTTCTTTGAAGTGACCACTCTGCTGGCCTGGATGCTGTTCGACGAAGAACAGGTTCAGGTTGCCGTCCTGGAAACAGGGCTTGGAGGTCGTCTGGACTGCACCAATGTCTGCAGCCCACTGGTCACGGTGATCACCAGCATTGGTCTCGACCATACCCATATTCTGGGGGACACACTTTCAAAGATTGCCTGGGAGAAGGCCGGCATTCTGAAGGCTGGAGTTCCCGTCGTGCAGGGCCAGCTTCCGGGAGATGCTGATCGTGTCGTTGAAGCACGAGCAACCGAACTGCATTGTCCGCGCTTCGTCTGCGGCCGGGATTTTGCCTGGCATGATGCGGATCATGGCGATGCCTCACCGGCTCCGAAAAGATCTCAAAGAATCCTTGTGCTGACTCCCTGTTGCAGTTACGAAAACCTGACCGTGCCTCTGCTGGGACGCCACCAGGCACACAACGCCAGCCTTGCGATTATGACGGCCAATCTTTTGCGAGATCGTGGCTATCCGCAGATCACTGCTGAAGCCATTGCTGAAGGAGTCAAGGCGACCCACTGGCCTTTGCGTTTTGAAGTTCTCGAAGGCCAACCGACAATTATTCTGGATGCCGCACATAATCCGGATTCCATGCACGCTGTCGCTGGTGTTCTGGATGGAGCGGAATGGCAGGGGCGTCGGCGGGTTCTTGTGTTTGCTGCATCGGCCGATAAAGATGTCAGTAGCATGCTGAACATCATTGTTCCGCATTTTGACGACGTGGTTTTGACACGATTTATTGGCAACCCTAGAAGCGTGCCTCCCGAACAGTTGCAGGCTCTCGTTGACGACCTCGACTCCCGACTATTCAGCCAGACGCAGTTTTATCAGGCCAGTGATCCGCCGACCGCCCTTGCGAAAGCTCGTCAACTGGCAGGGGCTGATGGACTTATCTGCGTCACGGGCTCACTGTTTCTTGCTGCCGAAGCCCGAGTTCACCTGCTGAACTCCAGCACCAGGTGACATCCGAGCCTGAATTCATCCGATCGTCAAGGGGCCAATGAATCCTGCATTGGGAGCTAATGCCGCAGCGATCGCGGATTGTAATCTCTGAATCGTGAACGGCTTGCCCAACACGGTACGGGGACGAAGTTCGTCCGAGCCGTTGAATTCTTCCACCGTCATTTCTCGCCCTGAACACAGAATGATCGGCACTTTGATTCCGAGGTAATTCAGTTGTTGCATCGTCTGTGGACCGCTCATGCCGGGCATCAATGCATCCAGCAGGATCAGATCGAACTCAGTCTCTGATGACTGCAGTGTTCGGATGGCAGCTTCGCCGCCATTGACAGCAACAACCTCATGCTGGAGAAGTGTCAGCATTCCGTTGCAGACACTGCGAACCATTTCATCGTCGTCGACAATCAGGACTTTCACGAGACTACCGGACCTTTAAGCCAGACCTGCGGCGATCCTCGTCGAAGGATCGTCCGCGTGATCGTGGCAAAACGAACTCAGGGTGTGCATCTACGGTGTGAATTCAGGACTCAGCGCTGTGCGCTTTTCTTCGGCCACAAGGAGCGCAATCCTCCTGGCAGGATCGGAATGTTGAGCCGATTTGCGGGAGTCTTGCTGGCTGCAGGCTGTTTTGCGGAAGCAGACGGCGTTGAAGTTGTTGTTTCTGTTTCTGAGGCTGCTTCAGGAGACTCTTCTTCCGTCTCCGAAGACTGAACGGACGGCCCAGGGATACCGATCGGCTGGTTCAGAAAGCTGTCCGTCTGACTCAGCAGCCTGTCAGTTCGGCTGAGAAATCCTTCCGTCTGCTGCAACAGCTGAGATGTCTGAGGAATAAAAATCGGCGCCTGCTGCAGAATATCAGACGTGGTCGGAAACTGGCCGTTGGATCGTTGTAGAATCCCGGGCAATTTCATGGCACCTTGTGGCAGGTTGAGCTTCTCCTGAATGCCCAGCGGCAGCGAACGACCCTGCAGAGTATTGTCGATCTCGTCCATTACGCGAGTAATCTTTTCCTGATCATTTTGGGGGATGAGTTTTGAATTTTTGACCTGTCGGAAGATTGTTTGAGTATCTAATTTCCCGGACTGCAGAGTCGCCACGATTTCACGAACTTCATTAATCTGGGCCAGAAGTTCCTTATTGTCTTCTCGGAGCTTGTCGTACTCGCCTGTGAATCGCTCTTTGAGCTTCTCGATCTGATCGCTGGCGTAGGAGTTTACTTCGGAGATCAGCCGCTCTTTAGCCTTGTCGAGCTGATTCGTAAAGGCAGTCTGCACGCCCAGAGCAACCTGCTCACCCACATCCGACTGCAGATCAATGACCGGATCACGTAATGTGCCTCCCAGCTTAACCGACGCATTCAGCACGCGGATGCTGTTAAACGCATCATTAGCCGCTTCCGTGATTTCACTCCGGACGTCATCCGAAGCCTGAAAACTCAGGTTGGTAATATTCGACTGCAGATCAATATTCCCTTCAATATTGTCTTCAATCAGAGCCAGTCGCGTCGTCCATGACAGATCGCTCAACGTGGCATGCACACTGGCTTTGTCCGACTTGCCAGCTACCAACGGCAGAGGATTCGTATCGCGGTAGTCAGCCAGCATCTCCGCTCGAGGTCTTTCGCCCGTGGCGTCGTACGTGACTTTCATCTTCAAGGGTCGACTGCCTTCCGCGGCCAGTTTCATTACACAGGGACGCCCCAGAAGTCCGGGATCTTCGGTCACATCGGTCAGCAACGCTTTGAACGGTACCTGCTCTTTGTTGATGGAAACAATTCCCGTGAGCGAAAGTTTCTTCAGCAGAAAATCGGGAGCCGGGTTTCTCATTACAAACTCGAAATCTCGTCCGGCACTTCGCGGCGGCTGGACCTGTTGCTTCAGATCACGCTGGTAGTCTCGCGCGAATTCAACCCAGGTAAGAACCTGCTGCAACTGACGGTACATGGTTTTGCCCAGCAACGCCTGTGAAATGCGACGCGCATCGGGTTTTAACAGCGACAGCGTGTGTTTGACTTTCTCCTGATCACGTTCGCGAGCTGCGTTCAGTGTCTGAAAATCGTCGCGTACTTCCGGCACGATGTCTTTGATTTCATCGCGAAAGGTCTGGACTTCGATAATGATTTGTTCGGCCTTCTGGCTGACCTGCAGATACTGTTCAATTTGCTGCAGCGTGTCGCCCTCTTTAGCCTGTTTAAATTGTATGCGGAGCTCATCAACGCGGGGTTTCATCGCCTTTGCTCGATCTGTCATTTCGACAAATC
>CAMAXD010000480.1 GCA_945861975.1 Candidatus Kuenenia stuttgartensis
TCTCCACCTTTGAGACGTACCACAACTTTTCCCGCACGAGCCTCGGCAATCAATCGCTCATTGATCTCCTGCTGAGAAACAATCGAGGTGCCATCGCGGCGAGTTCGCGCGGTCCGTTCGCAGATTCCGCGAGTTCGACGCAGCAGCAATGGATTCACCAGACCGTCGTACAGCACCAGGTCGGCTTCTGCCAGACATTCTGCCGCGCGGAGCGTGATCAGCCCCGGATCTCCGGGGCCAGCTCCAGCCAGGTAAACTTTTCCAGTCACAGAAACGGATGGCATCGCTTGTTCGTTAGTCCTTGGTTCAGATCTGTGCTTGGTTCAGATCTGTGCTTGGTACTTTGATGTGGTTCTTAGAACGTTAACGTGATTACACGGGACAAGATGCTCGAAAGCAAGCGACGTCGATCTTGTGAGAGAACGTAAGGCGCAACGGGGATGGCGGAAAAGAGAAATCCGGGGGTGAACCATATCGCCGGTCTTTGTGTCTTCGGTTGCTGGGTTTGCTTTATCAATGGCAGCTTAGCAAAATCGAGCGGAGTGTGGCCTTTTCTACGGTTCCTCACAAAGGATCAGAATCATGCGGACAGATTTGACAGACATTACGATGGTAATCGACCGTAGTGGATCCATGGAGTCGATTTGCACAGATGCAGAAGGTGGGATCAACACGTTTGTAGACTCCCAGAAATCCGAACCCGGCGAAGCTTTGCTGACACTTGTGCAGTTTGACACAGCGTACGAGTTCGTCCACAAGGGAGTGCCGATCGGAAGTGTTCCTCGCTTCAAGCTGGTGCCGCGTGGTTCCACTGCGTTGCTCGATGCCGTTGGGCGTGCCATCCATGAAACCGGGGCTCGTCTGAGTGTGATGGAGGAAACTCAGCGGCCAGGTCTGGTCGTGTTTGTGATCGTGACCGACGGTGCAGAAAACTCCAGCAAAGAGTTCACTCGGGAAAAGATCCGTCAGATGATTGAACACCAGCAGTCCGTTTACAAATGGCAGTTCACTTTTCTCGCTGCGAATCAGGACGCTTTTGCAGAAGGATCAACGCTCGGAATTGCCCAGGCTGGCATCGCGAACTTTACTGCTGCCAACGTCGGCGAAGCGTGGGGAGCAACAGCAAAAAAGATGTCCCGCATGCGAAAAGCCATGAGCGATGGAGACTCAGTTGACAACAATTTCACCGAGGAAGAGCGGAAAGAAATGTTGTAGCCAACCAGGGAACCAGATACCACAGTCAGGATCGGAACTAACGCAGGTCAGCCCGATTCACTTCAGCAACAGTTCCTGAAGTTTTTCACGCTGAAGTTCTGAAATCGAGGCGACGATCTGATCGCCTTCATGCAGGCCGGATTCAATGAGAACCTTCCCCTCAGAGACTTCCCCTGGAGTCACCTGGCAAGGAAGAAAATCTTCGCCGGATTTCATCAGGACCACATTCACACTTCCACAACGTGCCATCGCTTCTTTTGGAACGCTGATCGCGCTGGCCCTGTTCAGCACCGTCACAATTCCTTCGGCTTCCATGCGAGGATGCAGGAACTCCTGTTGAGTCGCATCTGGTTTCAGGACCGCATTCAGGAAGTATTCCTTCAGGTCCGGAGCAAACGAACTTCGCACGACGGGATAAGGTGAAATTCTAGTGATCTCAGCACGCACATCGAATGTTTCAAAGCCCACGGGCCGGATCGTGATTTCGTTTCCGATGGCCACTTTTGTAATCAGAGATTCATTCAGCGGCAGGCTGATTTTCAAATGATCCTGGTCCGGGATTTCAAAGACGGGCTGCGAGAAATAAACCGATTTTCCTTCTTCGATCGTCTTGATGCCGCGACTTCGCAGATTCCAGTTATTGCAGTGCAGGACCTGCCCGTCGCGAGGAGCCCGCAGGACACAGGCTTTGATGCTGTCGGTCGCTGCTTTCGCGTAACGCTCGTAAATCGCAAGTCGACGCTCGTCTGAAAGTTCAGCTAACGCGGCTCGGGAAAGAGCCAGTGAATTCGCCAGTTCTGTGCGGATCACGTTTAATCGTGAGTTCGTTAACTGATGTTGCATCAGAACATCCTGCCGCGGGTGAGTATACTGCGCCAGAAGATTCTTCTGAGCCTCCAGTCTCCGCAGTTGTTCTGATTGAGTCGTGGATTTGAGTGACTCCGCAGCAACCTCGGGACGGCTTGCGTATCCCAGCATCCACATGCGTTCCGCAAACTGCAGGTCATACTCAACGGCCCGCAATCGATCCTCGTTAATGCTGATATCATCGTCGAGTTTTCCGACCGCGTTGGGATGAGTCCCGCTTGTGTACTCGAACAAATCCATCTCTGCGTTCTGCCGCAGATGTTCGGCCTCAGCAAGTCGGCGTTCGTTGGCCGCTCGGATGATCTCTTCCTGCTGTCGCGATGCTTCCAGAGACGACTGAGCTTTAATCAGGGAGACTTCGCGGGCTCTCCGGAACTCTTCAATCCCGGACGAGTCGAGAACGCAAACGATATCGCCTTTTTGAACCCATGTGCCTTCGGGAACAAGGCTCAGGATCTGAACTGTCCACTGGCATTGCGAAATTGCTCGTTCGGTTCGAAGAGGTTCGAGAGAGCCTCCCGTGGTGATCTCGATCTTGAACGGAGCGTTTTCTATGGTCAGTAATTGGGGCGGCACAGCCTTAGGAATCAAGGTCAGCACAGCGGCGAGCACAGCAGTCAGAGAAAGGACTATGGCGCCCCAGCGAATCCAGACACGAAACGTCGTCCAGAATGTTGAAGAGTCATCGGATCGAAATAGTGACGATTCAACAGGGCTGTTCTTTGGGAAGCAGACAGACATGGGAACCTCGGCGGGCCAAAACTTCAGGGAGCCTGAGTTCTGACCAAAGCTGGGGTGGGGTGGGATTCTGAACATTCAAAGCCGGGGAGGCCCGAAAGTTCGGAAGGAAATACAGGAGGGAATTTGAGGCGAGACCTTAAGTCTAACACCTCCATCGGCTCCACCGCGTCAGCGAATTCTGCTAAATCCGCTGATTCCCCAATGTCTCGAAAGCAGGCAGAAATATGGGAAAACAGACTTGAAACGGAGGCTCTTTCGGGAAGAGCAGGCGTTCCTGCTAACCGTTACATCCCGGCAATCCCTGCCACATCGGTTTCCGAATTGAGTCTTGCAGGGGCTACTGCCGCACCATGGCGGCAATTTGATGCGTTGCCAACTTGTGCTCGTGAAACTGTGGCGTTGTTCCTTCCTCGGAGCGTCGTCGTACCCCAAGCCGATGGTGATCTTAACCTTTGTGGCTTCAGCCCATTTTCCACAACTCAGCCTGAAGGCTCGCAATGTCCTCGAGCGTGTGATCGGGTGGAGGGAGAAGGTTAGAACCTGAAGTCGCGGACGCTTGTGTCTGCAGTCGCAGGGTTCGGTCTGATGACTAACATTGCCCTGTCAAACCTCAACTTGGCTTCCCGTCTTTACAAGGAGAACTGACTGAGACTATCGAGAACGAGTAACCGCCGGAAAACTCTGTTAGAGCCGCCACTTACGAACTGTCGCCGGTGCGACGACCCGGAAAATGCCCTGATATCGTGATTCACGGGGGCTGGGGCTTTCGCAAATACATCGGCCCTTCAATCTTGCGACATTCGCAGCTCACTGGTTTCCCGGCGGGGAACGTCTAAGATGCTGAGCCTGTCGAACTACTTAGGGACTTTTGAGCCGAACTGATCTCCTGGTGAAATCGGTATCGTGCGTTTTTGTTCGTTCCGGGCGGTAGCTCGAGTTTGAGTCAAGGACCTGTCCTGACAGGGGCTGGGCATTTCGTCAATGACGTTCGTTTATTTGCTGGCGGCATTTTTTCTAGTGTTGCTGAACGGATTCTTCGTGCTCGCAGAATTCGCTGCGGTGAAGATGCGACCATCGCGCGTCCGTGAATTGCAGAACGATGGAGTCAGCGGCGCGGCAGCCGCAAGGCACGTCCAGGATCATCTCGATGAGTACCTTTCGGTTTGCCAGGTCGGCATTACGTTTACCTCAATCGGCCTGGGTTTTGTTGCAGAGCCAGCGGTCGTTCGGCTGATTCAGCCTGTCATTATCTTCGCCGGCCTTTTCTCAGAAAATGCCCGGCTGACTTTTTTGACATCACATGCGATTGCATTTGCCCTCAGTTATCTCCTCGTTAGCTATGCTCATATTCTGCTGGGAGAACTTATCCCTAAATCAATGGCGATT
>CAMAXD010000481.1 GCA_945861975.1 Candidatus Kuenenia stuttgartensis
AATCGACTGCTGGCGGAAATCGAAGCCGACGAAAAGGCGAAAGCCGCCGCGCAAGCACAAGCCGAAGAAGATCAGCTTCTGGCCGAGCTGGAAGCAGAGGAAAAAGCGAAGGTGGAAACTCGTGCGTTTGAGAAATCCGCAGCCAGTACTGAACAACTCTCTCCGGCCGATGTCGCAACTCCGACCGCGTCAACGAGTGCTACTGTTGATCAGGTCGGAAAGAAATCAATGGCAGCGGCTGATTCATCAGGGATCGAAGCCGATCCCATTACGAACCTGGTCAAATCTGAACCTCAACCAGCAGTCGCTCAGACCAACCTGGGGGCGCAATCCAAAGTCGACAAGAAGGGCGGCAAGAAGAAGGGATCCAAGGCTGACAATGCTCCCGAACTATCGGCTAAAGTCCAGTCGCCACCGCCCGCAACTCCAAAGCCGGTAGCCTCGCAGCCAGTAGCCTCGAAACCCGAGGCTGTGAAGCCAGACGTTTCAAAGCCGAAAGAAAACGTGTCATCGGCGTCGAAGTCGCAGACTGCGAAAACAGATGTCGCCGTGGCAAAACAGGAGCAAAAACCGAAAGAAGCTTCCGTCGAGCCGTCGCGGGCCAAGGAAAAGACTACAGACCCGAAGACTCCGTCATCGCCCCCGGCGACGTCGTCAGTCGGCAAGCTGATCGTCGTCGGCGGCACCATCGTTGTCGCGGCGGCGGCCATTGTGTGGTTCATGCTGTTTCAGTAGCTTTAATTTCCATCCTCGGTGATGAAGAAAAAAAAGCAGCCGTCCGTTATCGTGCATCAACATCGTGCATCAACTCATGAGGCTGATCGTTAACAGCTTCGGCGATTCGAACACCCTGACCAAGTAATCCATGCATCCATGAGCCTTCCACGACACTCCACCGGAATCCCACGACTCGATCAGGCATTGGGAGGCGGAATCATCCCCGGCACTCTGACTGTCGTTATGGGAGCTACGGGAATCGGGAAGACTCAATTGGGAGTCAGCTATGCTCATGCCGGGATCGCTCAGGAAGGTCAGTCGGGTATTCTGTTCGACCTGACAACTCGCGGCGATTCGCAGAATCAGACCGAATATGCACAGCGGATGTTCGGCTGGAAGTTTCGTCAGCGATCGTTTGCCGATGTCTTTGATCCCAACGTCGTCTGGGATGCCGACAAGATTCGTACGGATTATCTGCACGTATTCAACCGCGGCGGCCGACGAGTGACCATCGGCGACATGCAACCCGAAGAATGGCAGGAGTTCAAGGCGGATCTGATGCGACGTCTTGATCAGACCATCGCGTATTTTTATGGTAACTTTGTCCACGGAGTACGTCGGTGCGTGATCGATGGTGTTGAGCCGACAACGAAAGATTCCGACTCATTCCAGTTTCATCTGTTCGACTATGTTTATCATCAGGTGCTGCGAAAAGATCACGACTGGCTGGCGCGAGATCTCTTCCGAGTTCATTTTCGAGCACAGGAACCGGAAGTGATGAAACATGCTTACGATCACAATTCCATCAGCGGCATGTTGCTGTATACCAGCCATGAAGTGATGCTGGATGATTTGATCAGTCGCCCAATTCAGTCCGGTGATGTGTTGTCGAACGCCAACACGATCATCATGATCGGGAAGACTCGCCACGACAACAAAATGGGGCGAGCTCTCTATGTGGCCAAACATCGCGGCAGTGCGTGTGAAGAAACCATCATGCCGTTCCACATCACCGAACACGGCCTCGTGTTTGATACGTAACACTCGATCGCCATTCAATTCGCCTCCATCAAAAAACCACGAGTGATCTCGTGGCGAGGATTCTCGAAGACCTGCTCCGGTGGGCCGCTCTCCACTATAGCACCGGAATGAAGAATATGGACCGAGTGAGCAACACTGCGGGCGAATTTCATCCCGTGCGTCACCACGATCATACCTTGTCCGCCCTTCGCCAGATCCTGCATCACCGAGATGACTTCCGCCGTCGTGTTCGGATCCAAAGCACTCGTGGGTTCATCGAACAGAATGGCTTCCGGCTGCATCGCCAGAGTTCTCGCGATCGCAACTCGCTGCTGCTGACCTCCGGAAAGTGATGTCGGGCGAGCATTACTCTTTTCCAGCAGACCGACTCGAGCTAACAGTTCTTTGGCTTTCCCAACCGCCTGGTCGCGCGATTGCTTCAACACCTGCATCGGCGCTTCGATCACGTTTTCGAGGACTGTGCGATGAGGAAACAAGTTGAACTGCTGAAAGACCATCCCGACCTTCCGGCGAATCTTCAGCAACGCGGCTTCACGCGACGCAATGTCGCCGCCTATCAGTTGCGTTCCCGACACATCAATCGATCCTTCGTCGAATGTTTCCAGTCCGTTGATGGTCCGTAGCAGAGTACTCTTGCCGCCGCCTGACGGACCCAGCAGAACACAAACTTCTCCTCGCGCCACTGACATAGTGACGCCACGGAGGACTTCCTGCGAACCAAATCGCTTCACGATCCTGTTGAGAGTAATCATCAGCGGGATTCCTTTCCGAGTCGTCGTTCGAGTCGACCGGCCAGCAGTGACAAGGGATAGCTCATCGCCAGGTACAAGCAGGCTGACAACAATCCGAGTTCAACAATTGCTCCTGTGTTCCGCGCCTGAATGTAGTACTCTTTGGAGAGTTCCACGACCGTGATCACACTACACACCGCCGTATCTTTAAACAGCGCAATAAAGTCGTTGGTTACGGGTGGAATGACAATGCGAGTCGCCTGAGGAATGATGATTCGCCGCAAAGCCAGATTGCGCGTCATTCCCAGAGACAGAGCCGCTTCCATCTGGCCTTTGGGAATCGCCTGCAGTCCCGCGCGGTAGATTTCCGCTTCATAGGCAGAATAGTTGATTGCCAGCCCAGCGACGGCCGACCAAAACGCGCTGATGCTGAAATGAGTACCGGGGAACAGAGACTTCACAACCTCGGGCACGAGGAAATAAATCACGTACAACTGCAGAATCAACGGAGTTCCTCGAACCAGTTCGACATAGCATGTCGCTGGAATGGAAACGAACCATTTGCCATAGAGCTTCATTAAAGCCATCAGCAGGCCAATCAGTACGGCCAGTGGCATTGCAGTGATCGATAACAACACCGTCATCATTGCAGCTTTTACCAGGAACCAACCGCGTTGAGTAACCACTTTCAGACCATGCAATGATTGTGATGAAGACAGCTCTGGTCTATTTGTAGCGTCTGGTTCTGAGCCACCTTCTGCCATCCTTGTGCTGTTTGATTCTTCAGCCTGAACCAGCCCGCGAAATCCACCGTCCGCTGATGTCTCCAGAGCACGCATGGCCTGCGCGTCGTTCCACATGCCGTAGCGTTCAAAGATGGTGCGAAGACGACCGTCGCGAAGCCCAACGCTGATCGCGTCATTGACAGAATCAAGAAGCTGTCGGTCATTTTTACGCAGCAAGGCCACATAGAAGCCTCGTCCAACCGGAGGTCCCACAGGCTTCAGGTTCGGAAAGTCCCTGCGATAGAAATTCCAGATCGGCAAATCCTGAACATTCCCGTCGATGCGATCCGTGCCGAGTTCAGCCGCTCGCATTGCATCCGTAACGCCATCGAAAAGAGCCAGCTCAATCGTCGTCTTATGCTCCGCCGCAAACGCCGCCGTAAAGTCCTCCGCCGCCGCGCCGCCCAGCAGTGACATCTTCTGAGGTCGCTCGCCGGGCTGAGTGATCAAATCGTCCCACGACTGAATTGAATCATCATCTTTGCGAGCCAGCAGTTGTAGTTCGTAGATGTAATACGGGATCGACGTACCGTACCGTTCTGCTCGGCCAGAATTCCATTCGAAACCATTCAGTACGATATCAATGTCGCCTCGATCCAACAGATCCGGCAGCTTATCCCATTGTCCCTGTGCAAATTGAGCGGTCACGCCAATATGGCTGGCAATCAGCTCCGCTAGTTCCACTTCGAAGCCAACTCGCTGAGAGGGATCCTTCTCGTCAGGAAAAACAAACGGTCCGCCGCCTTCCTGATCGGCCCCCCAGACAAGTGCGCCTTTCGATTGAATCTCGCGGAGAGAATGATCCTGACCGAAGGCCGAAATATCGAGAATGAAGCCGATTGAAAGACCGAGCAACAGTGGCAGGAATTGTCTCAACAGAGTGATCCTCGGCGATCGAGAAATTGGTGCTGAAA
>CAMAXD010000482.1 GCA_945861975.1 Candidatus Kuenenia stuttgartensis
TTGAAGACACTTCAAGAACAAATCAAAGAGTGGTCAAACGATGTCAACACCACTCAACGCGGCGTCGACTGGCAGATGAGAATCGACGATGCCCGCTGTAAACTCAAATCCGTCTATCCCAAAATTAAGCTGTGACAAAGCACTAGAGCAGATCCTTCAAATGGAAATGATGCTTGCCAAGTTTTCCGCCGTAGTTGCCAGCAGTGATACGAAGAACGTTCTTCGACGCGGCCGCCGCATGGAGCCCGCGTTTCATTGCGGACTGCACGGCTTCAAACGAGAGGCCATCGATGACGATTTCATAAACCGCCTGACAATCCTTTGGCAACTCGGTCCTGGTTAAGCCTCGTAATGTCGGGCAATAGGCGTCGTTCGTGCTGGCCTTCAGTTTGGGATATCGAGATCCCACTTTGCTGCCCGAACGAACAATCCCGCCAGGAAACGGCAACGCCACATCTATGCCTTTTCCAATCTCTTCGACGGCCGCTTCAGTTGCCAGCAACGCTGATGACGAATCCGTACCGCAGATCAGTAAGTTGCCACCGGCGACTCCGGTTACGGTTCCGAAATAATCTTCGCAGACGAACTCTCCGTCCATCGTCGGAATACGCCAGAAACGTCGATGATCAAACTTCTTGGCCACCTGAAAACCGTCGCCGAAGTAGCGAATACCACCTCCAATGCGGATCTGTTTTTCCTTCGGACAATCCAGAATGCCGTTGTAACAGGCCGTGGTTGGGCAAGTTAGAATACACTGGCCGACACGTGCCTGCAGTGCCTTCCCGAGCGCTGCGGTGCCGAAGCCAAAGACCAGTACAGAAACACCCGGACGCATGTCCGGAGTTTCCTCAGCCGTGAGCGTTCGCTCAATAGCCGCTTCCACATCACAGGCGATCACGCTGGTTGCATTGCCACACAACACGGTCGCGCCGGTGACGGCCCACTTGAGACTGTCGGCGGTAATGATCAACCGAGCAGCCTTGATGGGAAAGGCTTCCGCAAACGTATCGATAATCTCGACGCCATGCAGTTGCAAAGATGCTGCTGAAACCTCAGACATTAATCACACTCTTTTTTGACAGTCTCTTCGTTGACAGTTGCGGTGGGCCGGCGCTACGCTGCTTCCACCCTACGAAACACACTCGGCATTGATTTGCCAGATCCTGAAACAAACTCGGCATCAGGAACTGAGCGAAATCAATTCGATGCCGTAGTAAGGACTGACGTGCAGAGTTTTCCCGCTTAGAGTTTCGCGGATCTGCCTCTGTTCGACAAGCACCTCGCCGGATTCGCGCCCCAGAACATAATCCTGTCGCCGCGATGGGTGACTTCGCCCAAAAAACTGGTAACTTCACCAACCCCATGGAACGCCATGCCGGACGGACCATGACAGACACTGGTTGTTGTGTCGACGTGCCATTGATCCCCTCCGCAATACTCACCGCGACGCGTTGTGCTTCGCAGGGAGAATCGCTGAGACGATAAACGATCGGATTCTGACGCTCGTCAGAATCTGAGCGGCGCGATGATAGCCTTCTTCGAGCGTCGCGGGGCGACATGCAATCGTGGAACTGGGCCGATCTTCAACGCGTTGATTCAGAAACCACCCTATCCGACGCAAAAATGATGGTGTTGAGATTGCTCGGTTCAAGAAGGATTGCCGGAAGCAGGCAACAACGGACCACAGGATGTTGTGGTCGCACGGGAGAAGCCTCCTGGCCACGGCAGAAAGTGCCGCTCAGGTTCTCCGATACTGACGGATTTTCCGTGGATTCCGAAGGAGATGGCCATCAACGTAGACTCGACTTTCGAACTCTGTTAACTTCCGACCTCCCGGCGTGAAAGCCTTTGAATGGCCAGATCGTTGGTGATCACCGCAGCGAACACAATGAGGTGTTCAGCAGGCGGTCTTGAAGCGATTGAGCGGTCGCTGAAAGCTGAAAAAGGTTGACTCCTGATCAGGATCCGGGCGCGTGAAGTTTTTGGCGTTCTCATCGGCATGGAGGCCGCAATGGGATTGAAGCGAACAAATCAACAACCAGCAGCAAATGCGACGGCCCCGGTTCCGGATGCCATGCGAACTCAAATTCGCTGGCTCATTCGTCGGGATATGGATGAAGTGTTATCCATCGAACGCGGCAGCTTTCAGTTTCCCTGGACTGAGGAAGAGTTTCTTTGCTGCCTGCGTCAACGCAACTGCATCGGAACTGTCGCTGAGCTGGATCACAAAATTGTCGGGTTCATGATTTATGAACTCCACAAGTCCATGCTGCGAATCCTCAACTTTGCCGTTGCACCAGAAGTACGTCGCGGCGGTATTGGTCGTCAGATGGTTCAGCGACTTGTCGACAAGTTGTCGCAGCAGCGTCGTCGCGAAATTGTTCTGGAAGTTCGCGAGACGAATGTTCCTGCACAACTGTTCTTTGGCACCAACGGCTTCCGTGCCGTGACGGTTCTGCGAAAGCACTACGACGACACCTGCGAAGATGCGTACTACATGCGATACTGCCTGACGGAAGATTCAACGATTCCGTTTGTTCCTCACAACCGCATTTCGGAATACGACGCCGCTTGAACAGCGCTGTCTATCTTTGATGAGTCCTGATCCTGCCGAACACTCGGCAGGATTTTTTATGCGCGCGAGTGGGCTTCAGCCGGACGCTATTGCGTGCCGGCTGATGGTCGTGGGCCGGGGTGAATTGCTGAGGACAGCATTGATCAGCGAGCAGAGCCGGGGATGATTCCATGGGTTCCTCACGAACTTCCAAAGCGCCCAGATCATTCACGGCAAGACGCTGAGTATTAACGACAACTCGATGACGTTGTCCGGACGGCGATGTCAGAATCGATGTCAAAACGCTGTCGCCAGACATCATCGTCTCTACGTCCCAGTCTTTGTAGCGACGAGCGAACGTTGTGATTTCTCGCATCAGATCTCGAAAGCCAGACGCGAAACCGTCCTTCTGTCGCCACACCTCAGGGTTGTGATCGAAGAACGAAACGGTTTCAGAACCTGCGAGCAGCGCCTGATAAGTCATGACTCGCAGCTCATCGATTTCCGGCAGTTGATTCTTCGGCGGCAGGATCCAAGTCTGCAGAATCACCGCCAGCGGAAGATTGCGCCCCGCAAGTTCCATCGGACGCTGCGTTCGACGAATCATGAAATACACATCATCGAGAGGACCTTCACCCAGATCCGGGTAGGGCATGATTCGCATCACATCGGCGGCTTCGTAAAGGAACGAGAAGTATTCGTAATGCTGATCAGTCCATTCGGCCAGCGGTCCCCAGTGGGAGATCTCAAGGCGAGTTTTCGGAAAGTCTTTCTGGAACTGCGGCCGCAGCTTTTCATAGACGTCAATGTAGTAACCAAACGGAGTGTCCGGTGAATTCCTCTCTGGTTCATCCATGATGCTGAAACCAATCAGCAGTGATCGATCAACCTGCTTTGCTCGTTCAACAGCCGTCGTGATCTCTTCCGGCTTTGTATCCTGGTTCCACCAATGCGCCAGAACAAATGGGAGACCCACGTCCGTTGCCGCCTGATGGAGATTGGGGCGATCCAGCATCACCTGCGTGAATCCCATCTCCTTCAGTTCTTTGACGGCCTCCTCCGTGCGTGGGCTGTACATTTCAAAGCGCTGAGCAACTTTCGTTCTGACCGGCACACCCACGAACGGAGCATTGGCCGCGCGACGAACCTCAACAGGATCAGTGATAACCGGTGCGGCTTCCGGAGTCTCCGCTGGCTGTGCTGGCGAAGAGATCTCATCGGCAAAAAGCAGAGACGTAGATCCTGCGAGAATTACCTGTAGCCCAAGGGTCATTAAACCTCGATGAAACATGAGCCGACTTTCTGATCAAAAGGAACGCCGACCCCTGTGGCTTACCGTGAGACGAATCCATCAACAGGCTGTGTAGATGAAGGCAAAGCGAGAGAATTAACGACGTCCCAGGCGACTGTTCTCAGCCACCTTTAATCTCTTCCCAGAGTTCTTCGAAGGCGGATGAGAACGCGGCAACCAGTTTTTTATCGTCGGTGAGAATAAAGTTCTCTTCGTTACTCTCAGCGGCACCGCGAGTCCAGTTGTAACTGCCGTTCAGCAGCAAATTCCTGTCAGCGATCGCGAACTTATGGTGCATATGATAGGGGGTCCGGTCGACTCGCAACTGAACGCCGG
>CAMAXD010000483.1 GCA_945861975.1 Candidatus Kuenenia stuttgartensis
GGCCCAGCAACTGCGAATCACTGCAATGTCATCAACGCACTGTGCGGTATGAGGCAACCAGTCAGAAACCCATGTTCCATTCTGCCCGTACTGCTTCCACTTTCGCTGTGATGCCAATAAAGGCGAACGAGATTCCCCCATCGCTGTAATAATATCGCCGAAACCGTCCGGCAGCGGTTTCCCGGCGAGTTCATTCAGCAAAGGCTTGGGGTCGAATAAATCGATGTGACTCGGGCCGCCTTCCATAAACAGGAAGATGACACTCTTCGCGGTTGGAGTAAAATCCGGCCGAGGTAACTCCAGCGATCGCGACGTTTCCGCTCGAGCCACATCAGCCAATAACGCAGCGGTCGCCGTCGCGACGAATCCCGCCCCGCCCGTGTGCAAAAACTGCCGTCGATGCTGTGCATCTCGAAAGAATGAATTCATTGACTTTGTCCCCATGACTCCTGCTCAACGTACATCCTGTCCCTCTCCGTGCCTCTGTGCCTCCGTGAGAAAAACGTCGCGAAAATCATTTGCTCTCACAGAGGCACAGAGCCACAGAGAGAACCACATCGAAACATTCATCACGACGCCCCAAACTCATGGAGCCAAGGCAGTCAATAACTCGACATTCTCCACAACTCACACCCAACGTGATTCTTCTACACTTTGCGCCTTCGCGTCTTTGCGTGAAAAAATGTCTCACGCAAAGACGCGAAGAGAGCGGCATTGGCCATATTGTGCGGATTTTCTGTCGGAGTCACAAGCTCCTTTGGTCGCAGCCGGCAATCCGAGTCGATATTCTCCGCCCAAATGACGGAATCATCTGCCTCCCTTTCATCGCAACCCACCCTCACGTCCGCTGAAAAGCTGCTGACGCCGGTGCAGTACGTCCGTGCAGTCGGTCCTCAACGCGGAGAACTGTTGAAGAATTTGGGAATATCGACGGCTCTGGATCTCCTGTTCCACGTGCCGCATGCCGTCAATGACTTCAGCGATCTGCGGTCCGTCGAGAAGCTGGAAAAAGACATCGAACAGTCCGTGCATGGTTATGTGGTCGATCGAGATGCACGCGAACTTTCCAAAGGACGATCTCTGGTCGGCATCCTGCTGAATTGCGACGGGCACTTTGTGCGGGGAACGTGGTTCAACCAGCCGTGGATATTCAAGAAGTTTCGCGACAACGAACACGTCGTCTTCAGCGGGAAACCGCAGCGCAAGGCCGGACGCTGGGAGTTCAACGGACCACGCTTTCACATCATGGCCCCGGACGATGACATCGAAGCGGCCGCCGGAGTTTTGCCCCGCTACGCGCTGACGGACGGCATCAAGATGGATGCCATGCGGCGCATGATTCGTGCGGTCGTGGAAGACTTCGCGGCCCTGGTGAGCGACCCCATTCCCGAAGCCTATCGCGAACATCATCGCCTGCCTGCTCTCAACACCGCTCTACGCTGGTTGCATCTTCCGGAATCAGTCAAGCAATGGCAGGATGGACGGTATCGAATTCTGCTCGATGATCTGTTCGAATTCCAGCTCGGGCTGGCTTTGCGTCGTCGAACGTGGGGCCGAACGCTGCGCGCAGATGCGATCGAAGTCACAGCGAAAGTCGATGCCAGAATTCGACGACTCTTTAGCTTTCGCTTCACCGAAGGTCAGGATCGCTCGATTCGGGAAATCACCGGAGACATTCTGCAGCCGCATCCGATGCATCGTCTCCTGCAAGCCGATGTCGGCGCGGGCAAGACGGCTGTTGCAGTCTACGCCATGTTGTCTGCGATTGCCGCAGGCAAGCAGGCGGTCCTGATGGCGCCCACGGAAGTCCTCGCGACTCAACACTGGGAGACATTTGAGGAACTCCTGTCAGAGAGTCGCGTTCAACGCGGTCTGCTTCTGGGTGGACTTCCCGCTGCGAAACGACGCGAATTGCTGGAAGGTATCAGCTCCGGGACGACTCAACTGATTATCGGCACTCAGGCCGTGATTCAGGAAAGCGTCAAGTTTAAGAATCTGTCGCTGGTGGTCATCGATGAACAGCATCGTTTCGGCGTTCGCCAGCGTGCCGCCTTTACGACTCAGTCCACCAGTCCACATGTGCTTGTGATGACGGCGACCCCGATCCCGCGCAGTCTTTGCCTGACGCAGTTTGGTGATCTTGATGTTTCGGTGATTCGTGAGCTGCCGCCGGGACGTCAGAAAGTTGTCACGGCCCGAATTCTGGATCAGCCCGAACAGGCACGAATGTGGTTGTTTGTCAAACAGCAGATCGCCAAAGGTCGTCAGACTTATGTCGTGTGTCCGCGAGTCGAAGAGAAGAACGACGAGGATTCGTCATCGGCTGAAGCGGTCTTTCGCAACTTGTCAGCGACGGAACTTGCGGGACTGCGAGTTGACTTGTTGCATGGTCGGATGGATCGCGAACAGCGGCATGCGGTCATGGATCGTTTCCGCAATCATGAAACGGACGTACTGATTTCCACGACGGTGATTGAAGTGGGGGTCAATGTTCCGAACTCCACGATCATGATTATTCAGGAAGCCGATCGCTTCGGGCTGGCTCAGTTGCATCAGCTTCGCGGTCGAATCTGTCGCGGCAGCCATCAGGGTTATTGCTTCTTGTTGTCGCTGACGGAAGTCCCAGAGGCAATTGAGCGATTGACGGCTCTGGAGAAATCGGCCGATGGATTTGAATTGGCCGAAAAAGATGCCGAGCTGCGTGGCCCGGGTGACATTCTCGGCCTGCGACAAAGCGGGGCGATGCCGTTGCGAGTTGCAGATCCCGTGCGAGATCTCAGCATTCTTCAGGCCGCGCGGCGGATGGCTCAGGACCTGGTGGACGACGGACGTTTCGATCAGCCGGAGTTCTCCGCATTACGCACGATTGTGCTGGCGAGATTTGCCAACCTTCTCGATCTGCCACAAACGGGATAGTGATTAAGAGGTTCAAACAGAATCGAGACAGCGACCTGGTAGATTTGTTTCTTCACGCATCTTCTGCAATGGCCGGGAGCCAGTCGCGGATTTGTTAGGCTTCTAAGTAATGCTGACAGTGTTTCATACGGCGGACTGGCATCTGGGGCAGTCATTTTTTGGCTTCGATCGCGACTACGAACACGCCGCGTTTCTGGACTGGCTCCTGCAGGAACTGCAGTCACATCAACCTGACGCGATGCTCGTCGCGGGCGATGTGTTTGATTCCATCAATCCCTCCGCCCAGTCGCAACGGCGATACTATAACTTTTTGGCGCGAGCACATGCTTTGCTGCCGGAGCTGCAGGTCGTGATCACGGCTGGCAACCACGACGCCGGCGCCCGATTGGAAGCGCCGAACCAGCTGTTGAATTCGTTGAACGTATCCGTCATCGGAACGGTCAGTCGCGATGAACAGGGGACGATTGATCTCCAGAAATGTCTGGTGCCGTTGAAGAATCGTGCCGGGATCATCGAAGCCATCGTGCTGGCCGTCCCGTTTCTCCGACCATCGGATGTGCCGTTATTGACAGAGGCGACTGATCCCTATCTGGACGGCATTCGAGAACTCTATCGTCAGGTGACGAATTCGGCTTTAAAATTCAAGTCGGAGCATTGCCCAAACGCAGCCATCATTGCGATGGGGCACTGTCATTTGACTGGCGCGCAGGAATCTTTGGACTCGGAACGTCGCCTGGTGATCGGTGGAGCCGAAGCGCTGAATGCCGACACGTTTGCGTCAGAAATCGCTTACGTCGCATTGGGACATCTGCATAAGCCACAGCATTTTCGAGAAGGCTCCATTCGTTATTGTGGTAGTCCGATCCCATTGTCGTTTGCGGAGACCGGTTACGAACATCAGGTGCTGCGATTGACATTCGATGGCGGACAATTCCAGTCTGTCGATACCATGCAGATTCCTCGTTCAGCCAGCCTGAGAACAGTTCCGAGTCACGGAGCCGCATCCATCGACGATCTACTGCCGCAGTTGACGACTCTGGACCTGGATGGCTCGTTACCTCCGGAACAGCATCCCTTTCTGGAAGTTCGTGTTGTTGAAGATCAGCCAGATCCAACGCGACGAAAACGCATTGAGGAAGCTCTGGAGGGCAAGCCGGTGCGACTGGCTTCGATCAAAATCGAATCGGCAACTCGCCGTGCTGAGGCCAGCGATCAGCTTATGGAACAGGAGAACTACGATCTTAAGACGATCAA
>CAMAXD010000484.1 GCA_945861975.1 Candidatus Kuenenia stuttgartensis
GTCTACATCGCCGATGGCAACGTCATAGGTGAATTCTGATCGGTTGATCACAGGAGCGGCTGTTGTAGTCCGGTCTGATCACTCCGCATGCGGGACAGCATGATCTGAAAGCCCCTCCTTCCCACGGGCTTTCTTTATAGGGAGGCTTGCCGTTAAACAACTGTATCAACAGTTCGCCAGATTGAGTCGCTCAGATTCGACCGTTGCTGCGAATTCTCCCTGTGAGTCCCGCGCGTTGGATCGACGTTTCAGTGAATTGCGAGCTTCCGTCAGTTATTCAGTCGCGGGTTGTGCGTGGCCGTGGATAACTGGCGTACGTCTGTCAATTTCCCGAGGAATTTTCATTGGGTGATCCGACCAGAGAGAAAAGCCCCCTGTGCGGGCTCGTTGAGCGGTTCGAGACTGAGATTATGTATATGATTCTGCAGAGGTCGATCATTATCGTGAGTTTTTCGCATTAAAACGCGGTCTGCAAAGTCCATATCGATGTCCATGTGGGTGCGGGTTCAACATTTTCTGGAACTCATCCGTTTCAGTCACACCATTTTTGCGCTGCCATTTGCGATGTTGTCGGCGGTGATCGCATGGGCTCAGGCAGACAGCATCTTTCGTTGGCGTGATCTGGTGGGAATCGTAATTTGCATGGTGACTGCACGATCAGCCGCCATGGCTTTTAATCGACTGGTCGATCGGGATATCGATAAAGAGAATCCTCGTACGGCCAAGCGGCATATTCCCGCAGGGTTGCTGTCTGTCCGCGCGGTGACGCTGTTTACGGTCGTGATGAGTCTCGTTTTCATTGCCACCACGATGATTTTTCTGCCGAAGCGGCTGCCGCTGTATTTGTCTGTCCCGGTGCTGTTGTTCCTGCTGGGCTACTCGTGGGCCAAACGCTGGACAAGCTTTTGTCACTACTGGCTTTCAGCGGCCCTGATGATGTCTCCGATCGCCGCGTGGATTGCCGTGCGCGATGAATTTGCTCTGATCCCGACTTTGCTGGCCGGGGTGATTTTCTTCTGGGTCGGCGGTTTTGACATCATCTACGCGTGTCAGGACGCCGACTTTGATCGCGAACGAAAGCTGCATAGCATTCCTGCTCGGATTGGCGTGCGGGCCGCGTTGAGGCTGGCGTTTATCAGCCATCTTCTGACAATCCTGATGCTCGTACTGTTATGGTGGCTGGCTGGTCTCGGTTTTGTCTTTCTCGGGGGCGTGATTGCCATCGCCGGGTTATTGCTGTACGAACATCGATTAGTTCGGCCCGATGATCTGAATCGGGTCAATGTTGCTTTCTTCAATGTGAACGCCATCATCAGTTTCGGAATCCTTGTGCTCGGATGCCTCGACATCTGGCTCTTCTGAAACGGCTGAATTTTATTTGCCTGCGGAACAAGAACATGAATCTGTCCATTTCTGACTCACGAATTCGAGCGATCGCCGATAAGGTTCTGGCCGGTGAACGTCTGTCGTTTGACGATGGCGTGCTGCTGGACGAGACAGCCGATCTGCACACTCTGGGTCAGCTTGCCAACACCGTGCGAGAACGACGCAACGGTAACGTGGCGTATTACAACACCAACATCCATTTGAATCCGACGAACGTCTGCGTCTACCGTTGTCGCTTCTGCGCGTTTCGTGCAGATTTGAAAGACGAGAAGGCGTACACGTTCACCGACGAGATGTTACGAAATCGAGTTCTCGAAGGCCGCGCAGCCGGAGCGACTGAAATTCATGTGGTCGGGGGTCTGCATCACAAGAAGAATTTCGACTGGTACCTGAACGTCGTTCGCGTAATCCACGAAACCTGCCCGGAGATTCATGTCAAAGCGTGGACTCCGGTTGAAATCAGTTGGTTCAGCTTTATTACCAAACAACCTATTAAGTGGGTTCTGGAGCAGATGGTTGAAGCCGGGCTCGGCAGCATGCCCGGAGGCGGTGCGGAAATCTTCGATGAAGAGGTTCGTCGCGAAATCTGTGAACACAAGGCGGACAGCGATGTCTGGTTCGATGTGCATCGGACTGCTCATGAACTGGGGCTTCGATCGAACGCGACGATGTTGTACGGACATGTCGAAAAAGCAAAGCATCGCGTCGACCATCTGCTGCGTCTGCGAGCACTGCAGGATGAGACTCATGGTTTCCAGACGTTTATTCCTCTGGCGTTTCATCCCGAGAATACAGAGCTGTCGCATATTCGGAAGCCAGATGGACTGTTTGACCTGCGTATGGTCGCGCTGTCACGGCTGATGCTGGATAACTTCGACCATATCAAGGCGTACTGGATCATGCTGGGCGAACAGACTGCTCAACTGGCTCTTGCGTACGGTGCTGATGATATCGATGGCACTGTTGTCCATGAGTTGATCTATCACGACGCCGGTGCAAAGACGCCTGAAGGAATGACGGTCGATCAGTTACACCGTCTGATTCTGGAAGCTGGTCGAGTTCCTGTGGAACGGGATACTTTGTATCGCCGAGTCATTCGCAGTGGCCGCGATTGGAGCGTCGGCGAAGCCTTGGTTTCAGCCTGAGGTCCTGTGGAAATGCTGAGGCCCGGGCCCTGCTTGTGAGAAAACAAGGACTCTCACGGAGGCGCAGAGGCACGGAGGAAGAACGCTGCTTGGCGCAGTTGTATCTTTGCAGGGGCAGGATCTTCAAACGCAACGATCAGGAACTCTGTGGCTCAGTGCCTTTGTGAGAGAAAACAATGGCTCTCACGGAGGCGCAGAGGCACGGAGGAAGAACGCCGGGCGGGGACAATGAATCTCTGCCGATACATGAGCGTGACAACTGAATGTGCTTGAACTCTGTGGCTCAGTGCCTTTGTGAGAGAAAACAATGGCTCTCACGGAGGCGCAGAGGCACGGAGGAAGAACGCCGTGCGGGGACAATGAATCTTTGCCGATACATGAGCGTGAAACTGAATGTGCTTGAACTCTGTGGCTCAGTGCCTCTGTGAGAAAAACAGTGCGTTTCACGACCACGCAGGGGAGTTGTGGTCAGGATTGGATCTCGCCGTTGATGATTCTGGTGATGCCGTTCTTCATGAGTTCTTCGCCGAAGTTCAGAAGGTAACCCAGCTTCAGCCCGGTCAGTTTCAGATACGTGAGCAATTGCTTCTTGTGTACTGGATGAACCGTTTCAGTCGACTTGAGCTCCAGAATCACTTTGCCACCCACGATAATGTCGGCACGAAATCCTTCATCATACGATACTCCTTCAAAGTTGATTGGCACCATGACCTGACGCTGCGTGGCAAGGCCGGATTTTTCCAGTTGCCGCGCAAGGATGGCCTCATAAACGACTTCCAAAAGACCGGGCCCCAGAGCTTTGTGGATTTTAAGAGCGCCGTCTACCACGATTGTGCCAATCTCGTTCTCAGTCATGATGTCTCTCCTTGTGTGTGTGATTTTGTCAAGATCCGCAGACAACAACAGAGTATCGCGAAACAATGACTTCGTGAAAGACACTCACGTGACTCGGCTGTTTTCCCGAACCTCGGTGTCCACTCAGCAAGGCTCTCAAGCGAGTCCCTTCTCTGTCACCTCAGCAATGCCGATCGAGAGATAACGCTTGTAGAATCACAAGTGGCTCGCCCAAAGATCGCTGCACATTTGCTCGTTGGACATGCACCGACTATGCTCGCGAGGTGCCTCCTGAGACATCGTTTCGTCTCGGAAGCCTTAATCGCCTGATGCGGGAGTTCTGTTGTGCCTCGAAATTGTTATCACAAACATATTTGCACTCTGCTGACGCTGATCCTGATGTCGTTTACACACGAAGATGTTCTGTCTCAGCAGGCCGCTCAGCAAACGTCCGCTGCGGCAGAGGTGCCGCGAATCAAGTTTGATATCGAAGCACTGACCAAAGCACCTGCGGTCTTCTCGACGGATGTTGCGGCAGCCGAAGGAGTGAAATCTTTCTTCTATGAAGGGCTGCCTTATCACGGAAAGCCGACTCGAATTTTTGCGTACTACGGTGTTCCCGCAACGCCCATCGGTGCAGAATCGGAGAAAGCAAAATTACCCGCAATGGTTTTGATCCATGGAGGTGGAGGAACTGCCTTTGATCGGTGGGTCAAGCTATGGAACTCACGCGGTTATGCGGCGATCGCAATGGATCTGTGCGGCTGCGTTCCTGTCGGGACTTATGGCAATTGGCAAAGACA
>CAMAXD010000485.1 GCA_945861975.1 Candidatus Kuenenia stuttgartensis
AGCGTATGAGTTGCCGCAGGATGAGGTGTGGTATGGCCTCGTTCGCCACATGGATGGCGACTGGGGCGAGTTGTGCCAGTTTGATTGGGAACAGAACGATCTTGCCGTGATGAACGGGGGACGCCTGTTGTCAAATTACACAACTCGGAGCGGAAACGCGTTCTGGATCATTACAGAACACGACCGTTCGGTCACCACGATTCTGCTGCCATCGGACTATTGATCGTCAGTCACCGGTTTAATGACAGGTTATATGCCTGGTTTTTTGTCGGCTGATTCGTCAGCCGACTCTCCTTGCGGAGTGTTTCGCCCGGATTGCTTCGGCAATGCGGGAGGGACACGATGTACCGCGCATCGGATCTCTCTGTCACAGATCGCGGCACAACAAGGAGACACAATGAACGAGCAACAAGCAAAATTGAATCGACCTTATCCACCCCCGATGTTCTGGATCGCGTTACTCGCGTTTCGGAACCATTCACTTAAGAAACTGAGCCAGGATTTCTTCAGGGACCTAAGTGAGAATGCAGGCGAGGGCACTTTTGGGAACGCCATCAATGTCATTGACAGCTACCTCGATCGTGGCCTTCCAGTGGGCTGGGAGAATGGATACTGGGGTTGTCCAGCGGATCTGTTCTGGAAAGAACTTGTAATCTTCCGGAACTATGCCATGGCGAAATTGAAAGATGACTACATCAACGATGTGTTCATTCTTATCAACAGGCAATGGCTTAAACATTCCGTCAACATCGTCGATGCCTACATCGAGATGGCCCTTGAAAAAGGGTGGATGGATGAGATCGCGAATTAGTCGATTCGAATACACCGGGTATGAAGAGAGTGACAGCTCTTCATACCCACCTTTTTCCGGCGATGACGCCACTCGACATCGACAGGATTCGTATGACACCAATACCGCTTCAGATCCAACAACAATCATTTCGTCCAAAGCCCATGATGCATGTCGGTGCGGGCCCACTGACGTCCTCCATCTGGAAACTGAGAAACGATGAGTCCGGCTGGCGATACCGCTTCAACGTTATCCGTCAATCCTCGGACCACGGTCACTTCACTGACCTGTTTCACCCACGCGATCTTATCCACTTCATCAAACTGATTCAGGTCCTGGCGGCCGTGATCGCTGATGATGGATGTCTCTCTCAGTCCGAGAGAATCATGCTTAGGAGACTCGCTGTCAGCCTGGATGAGTTCCTCACCGGCGAATGTTCCTCAACACACGAAGATCCCACACCACCTTTAGAAAACTCGTTGCACAACGACTGAACGACAGGCAGACACTATGGCCGCACTTCCCATTCACGAATTTCGAAAAGGCCTGATTCGAGTCCGCATCTGGCAGAAGAAAACGGCCTCCGGACTCCGCCACACTGTGTCCGTCGTCCGCCTCGTTCGAAAAAGCGGCGTCTGGAACGAATCCCACCGCTTCGGACGCGATGACATCCCGCTTGTGCAACTTGTGCTCGAAGAGGCCCATACATGGATCTTTCGCCAACAGCAGACAGGCAGCACATGAGCAAGCGACAGATCACCGTGCCGTCCCACGAAATTGCAGAGTTCGCTGCGTGTTGACGTACGCAGATCAGGTCGTGCCAACAACGCACCAAACAATGGACGTTTCACAGCAGACCGCAACAGCAACGATTGAACAGCGATATCGTTTTTGCAGTGAACACGGCATCCCCATAAGAAGGATTCATCGTGAAAAGTTCTTCCGGAGTCGCAGCCCAGAGCCGAGCGTTTCGCAAGTTAGTCGAAGTCATCTCCGACATCCCGGCATGTGCTCGATCGCAGATTCTCGAAATGAGCCTCACTGACTGCGAAGACCCGGACATCACTACGCAAAGAATCCTTCGAGCCATTCGAAAAGAGCTTCGCATGCTCATTGGAGAGGCCCAATCTCCGCAACTCCCAGTTGAGGTGCATGAACTGGCTGACACTCAAAACAACATTGAAGTGGCATTCACGCTCGACCACATCCTTCGACAATGGCTCGACAAAGAAGAATCTGACGTTACCCGACCGACGTAGACACTCGTCATTCAAAATCACAAGACGTTTCAAGGCACTACTTAAATCAAGATTCTCGTTTCATCGTCTTTCGGAGACTCTCAATGGCAATGGTGGCAAGCGGAGTGATCCGCACGGATGAAGCCTACAGCAAACAAATGGTGCTTCAGAAGCTGGGAATTTCCCAGAAGTTTTGGGATAAAATGGTCGCCGAAGGGCTGCCTTACACAACCGTGGGTCACACGCGCTGGGTGACCGGGCTGGCTTTGATCGAGCATCTTACAAGAAACGCAGAAAGGAAGAATTGATGAAGCAAACAAGAAACATTGAAAGGAAATTGTTATGTCGAGACGGCCCGAGATTGGAAACGTCCAACTCTACCCGGACAGACCACTGCGGAAATCAGACCGCAATGGTTACGTCCTTAAATTCTATTGTCCGATCCTCTGCAAAAGGATCCGCCGAAACTGCGGTACTCGCGATCGCCGTGAAGCCCGCAGGATTCAACGGGAATGTCAGGAACGATTACTCAACGGTGACTACCAATCATCCGATGGGGCGATCACAGCAGCAAATGTTGTGCAGAAATCGGTTTTGCCGGAAGCCGTTGCTGCACCAGAGAAATCTGTGGGGCCGACATGGCAGGAATGCTATGACCGGTACCTCGACCATCGCCGCCTTCGAGTTCGAGACGAATCGCTTGTCGAGATTGTCTCGCGGTTGGGTATCGCCGAACGGATCCTGGAAGCTCAACGGCGGGAATCAAATCTTCCGGAGGGGCTACTGATGTTTGAGGTGGCCACTCTCGATCGACTCGAGTACCTGCAGGAACGACTATTGGCCGGAGACGAATGCCGATACGACAATCGGTCTCCTAACACAGTCAACAGTCTCATGGGAGCCGTGATGGCTTTCATCCGCTTCTGCAAGGGACGTGGCTGGGTGGCTGAACTGCCGCCGGTGCAAAAACTGGAAGCGGAAGAAGTGATGAAGGGAAGGCCCATCACAGAAGTCGAGTTCCAGCTGATGAGGGATGCGGTGTCGGGCGTAGTCGGAAAGGATTCGGCGGACTCGTGGCTCTTTGCTCTGGATGTACTTTGGGAGTCTGGATTTCGAGTTGGCGATCTGATGGATTTTTCGTGGGACAATCCGCGGCATATTCATCCAGTCTGGCCAACGCAGACGGACAGACTGCCAATGATTGCCATTCCTTCCTCGCAGAAGAATGGTCGGGTCCAGGAAATTCCCATGCTGCCCGGTCTGGAAGAGTTACTGAGAAAGGTTCCCCAGCTTCAGCGAACAGGTTGGGTGGTGAATCCGCGTGCGATGGAATTTGATTTTCATGGAGGTAATGAGTCTTTTCGGCCATCGGCATCCGACCTTCGCAAACTGGCCGTTCACTGTTCCAACAGTGAAATTGCCAGAGCCTGCGGCGTGACAGAAGCTGCCGTCCGAAAATGGATGGATGTGCTGGAGATCGCTTGCCAACGTCCGACTCAGGCCGGTGGTCAAGCCATCTCGGCCAAAGAGGCTGAACGGCTTCGCAGCCATGCGGATCGAAAGTCGACAGACCGCCTGCGGCACGACACCGACCGAATGACGAAGGACCGAGTCAGTCGGATCATCGGGTTGATTGGCAAGAAAGCCGACGTTGTGGTTCAGGTGGAAGACGCGAGAACTCAGCATCGCGTCAAGTATGCGAGTGCTCATGACATTCGACGAGGATTGGCTCAACGGCTGATCAACGCTGGAGTGTCCGCTGAGACTCTGAAAGTGGTGATGCGACACAAGGATTTCGCCACCACGGAAAAGCACTACGGTGCAATGCGTTCCGCGCAAAGTGCAGGTGCGGAAATCATCGCCCGATTACGTCCCGCCAACGAAAACAGCGCATTTGTGGGGGGATTAGTGGGGGGAATAAAAAAAGCTCCACAGCTATCAGCTGAAGAGCTTTTGATTCTAAAGTCTTTGCTGGCAAAGCTTTAAGTTAGTGCACCCGGTAGGGCTCGAACCTACAACCTTCGGTTCCGAAGACCGACGCTCTATCCAATTGAGCTACGGGTGCGTTTTGCACCTTAAAGGACGCTCGAAGGACTGTCTGCCGGAGCACACAGAAATCAAGCG
>CAMAXD010000486.1 GCA_945861975.1 Candidatus Kuenenia stuttgartensis
GAAGTTTGTCGGCCCAAAGATATCGATCACGCACTGCACACGGTCTGATTGATCATCGTTGCCGCCAATTTTTGGAAACGCGTCTTTTCCACCAGCCGTTGCGACAAGCGCTGAAAGGTGTCCGCCGGCGGAGCCACCTACAACCCCAAAGTGCTCTGTATCGATGTTATAAGTTTTCGCGTTGGCACGCAGCCAGCGAATTGCAGCCTGACAATCCTGAATCTGAGCAGGGAACAGGTCTTTCTGGCTGAAACGATACTCGATGCTCGCCAGGATGTAACCGCGGTTCGCCATAGGAGCAAATGCACAAGGGAACTTGCTTCCGCCCCTCCAGCCTCCGCCATGGATATGGACGACAAGTGGCAATGGCTTTTCTGAAGCTTTCTCTGGCAGATAAAGATCCAGACGCTGAGCTTCGTCGCCGTTCGGAAGATAGGAGATGTCTCGCTCCAGCTTCACTCCGGCAGGCAATTTCACTTCTGCCTGTCCAGCCGCAGGAGCTTTGGCGGCAGACTTTGTTGTGCTCTTTTCATCGGCGCTCGTTGAGGATAACAAGACCAGCGGAGTAAACAGAGCCACAGCAGTGACTGAAACGAACAACCGACGACAAACGCAGACGGCGTTGCGAATAGGCATTTCAATTCTCCAGAGTTTCAACAGGACTAAAAGTTTTCCAGTCGCAGGCGGCATCATGTTGCATGTTGCATGATCATCAGTCAGGAAATCTTACTCAGCAAGTCTCACACAGTGATGACGCCGAAAACTCTTTCGTTTTGTTTTCATCAAATGAACGCGGTCAGTTCGATGTGCACTCTGCTACACTCGGGGATTAAAACGACTTTCTTTCTCTGGAAGACCTGAATGACGAAGTACCGCGTTGGAGTGGACGAGTTTGAAGAGCTGGCTGAACTTGAGCAAAGTTGGATGCCGAAGGACTACGTGTCAATTCTTACATCGCTCGATATCACTGAGGCTGGCAAAATTGATGACGATGAGTTGCGAGACATGACTCTTTTCGCACTTCAGGATTTGACTCCTCCTGATGCAGCCGCCGTATTGTTGAAGTACAAGGTGGGGACGAAACTCAGCGGGGGGCAGATCCGGAACTACAGCATTGATAGCCAGCACGAACGTCTCTGGGAGCAGTCTGCGGACCTTTCGCTGCATCAAGACATGTTCGCCGTCGCCAGTATGTTGAACTCCGTAAATGCTATGGCGTTTCCTGTTCCCGATGCTCTGCGAGTCACTCTCAGCATTCACTGCGACGATGCATCAAAGTTGGCGTTGTTCAATGAAGAAATGGATCGCGCTATTTTGGTACGGATGATCTCGGCGGGGATGAATGAGTCTGCCATTCTGAATCGACTGTTTGGTGATCAGATCGCCACGGGAAAAGTCGCGGATGCCGACTCGATTATCTGGCAGCTTGCCGTTGAGCAACCGGATCCGGCGCAGTTGCAGATTCGAATCACCAGCTCCGCCTATTGGTTGAGGGCACTTCGCGAGACTGAGTCATTTGAATGGGATTCAGGGGCTGGTTGATTCTCGTCTGGCATGGCAGAAATACACGCCCGTTATTGCGCCGCATTCTTTGATCTGCCGAAAAATCTGAGTTTGCAGAGGTCGAGGGCAGGAGATTCCTTTACACTGTTCGAGCAACTCAGCAATGAAGATGACGGAAATGATGGTGCCGGAAATGTGATCGAGGAGCGGTGAATGTCAGCTATGAATCCTCAACAATCAAACCCGCAGCAACTGGCAAACCCGCAGCATTTGGGTCTGAAGCGCCGGACAATGCTGCAAGCGGGTTCGGTGGGCCTGCTGGGGCTGGGCATGAATCATGTCCAGGCGTTGCGAGCGGCGGATGTTGTTTCTGCTCCGGTGACAGGTCGAACGGCAACGTCGGTGATCTTTGTCTTTTTGTCCGGAGGGCTCACGCAGCACGACAGCTTTGATCCCAAACCCGATGCACCGGCCGATATTCGTGGCGAGTTTTCTGCCATCGCGACTCAGACTCCGGGAGTCTTCGTCACAGAACATCTGCCAATGCTGGCGGCTCGCAGCCAGAACTGGAGTCTGATTCGTTCGCTGACAACGCCACATAATGAACATTCGCAGGGGCACACGTGTATTCTGACCGGCCGAACGCCGATGCCGCCGAATTATAGTGCGGTCAAGCCACAGTCGACGGACTGGCCTGCCATCGCATCCATCGTGGGTGACGCCGTCCCAAAGCGAATCAACAATCTTCCGCCGGCCGTCGTGCTTCCCGAGCGACTCATTCATAACACCGGGAGAACTCTGCCTGGTCAGTTCGGTGGCCTGATGGGAAGCCAGCGTGATCCATGGTTTATCGAAGCGTCACCGTACAATCCGAAATCCTATGGAGCGTATCCGGACTATGAGTTTCATTTTGTCCGCGGCCGAGAACGCAATAAAGATCTGAAGTTTCAATCGCCCAACCTGAGTCTCCCGGAAGGCCTCAGCCGAACTCGGCTTTCTGATCGCGACAACTTGCGGTCGATGCTGGATTTGCAGCGACGTGATCTTGAACAAGCGGCGACTATCGAATCCTTTGATCGCCATCGACAGTCGGCGATTTCACTTCTCACGGATGCCGGTGTTCAGCAGGCGTTTGATGTTCACAATGCTGACCCTGAGACACAGGATCGCTATGGTCGAAATGCGTTCGGGTGGTCACTCTTGATGGCTCGACAACTGGTTCAGGCCGGAGTCAATCTTGTTCAGGTGAATCTGGGGAACAATGAAGCCTGGGATACTCACGACAATAATTTTCCATTGCTGCGAGATTGTTTATTGCCGCCGACGGACAGAGGCATTTCTGCCCTGCTCGACGATCTGCAGTCGCTCGGAATGCTGGAAGAGACGCTGGTCGTTATGGTTGGCGAAATGGGCCGCACGCCCAGGGTGAATGCTCAGAATCGTAGTCCGGGAGCCAAAGCGGGACGCGATCATTGGGGCGCTGTGCAGACGGTTTTCGTCGCCGGGGGTGGGACTCGTGGTGGCACCGTGATCGGCGCTTCTGATCAAAATGGGGCCTATCCTGCGTTCGATGCCCAGCAGCCGGAGAATCTGGCCGCCACGATTTATCATGCCCTGGGAATTCCGGGAACCGCAGTCTGGAAGGACGAACTCAACCGTCCTCATAATATTTATCATGGCGATCCGATTGCCGGGCTGTTTTGATCCGTAAGCCCCTCGGCCTGGTGCTCGCCCCGGAACTCTGATGCGGCCTCAATCGACAGCAACCTTCACCACAATCTTTCGCACAGCGGACGGTTGATCGTTGACTGCGATCCCGGGGATATGTCCATCTTGCGGGAAGAAGATCGTGAAACTTCCTGCAGGGACGGTCAGGAAATCGCCAGCGCCGTCGAACAGGGCAAAATCGGCATCAGCGTCGTAGGGCTTCTTGACCGTGAGCGTGTCCAATTTCGCCCATCCCATCTGCTCGACTCCGGCCGCGACAAACTGCACATCAATGTACCTGCGATGCGCCTCCCATACCCCTTCCGCTTTTGGCTTAGTCGTGTTGTCCTGAACCAGTGCAAAAATTTGCTCCCCGTCGATGGGCGTTTTTCCGAGGGGCAAAAGGGTCCCATCGTGCTCCTGAAGATATCGCAATGCTTTCGCAATACGCTCCCCAAGACCGTAATACAGATTGGCATTCGTCAGGGAGTCAGAGATCATGAATCATAGTTCCGATGGCGTGAGAGTTGGCTGAAGTCAGTGAGCAGAGTAGGAAACGGGTGCAGGAAAGTCAGTGGACATTGCGATATTTTCCGCAGGGTGCGAATTGACGTCGAGTGTCCGCGGGATGCGTTCAACTCGCTCAGAAAAACATTAGCAATTCGACAGCTCCAAATTCTCGCTTGTTGACTCCACTCAGCTTGTCTGAGTGGTGAAGCGTTTGGCGACCAGAACTTAAACCGGCTGAACTGCCCCAAATCATCTCACCTTCGGCACAAGCAGGCTGTTGATTTCATCGTTTACCGCCAATACCGTTCAAAAAGTAGCAGGCACACTCCGTGTGCCGTCCGCTGAGTTTTCAAAAAGCCTTGCTTTTTGAGGGTTGCGGCACATGGAATGTGCCTACTACTTTGCTTCATTGAACGGTATTGCGTT
>CAMAXD010000487.1 GCA_945861975.1 Candidatus Kuenenia stuttgartensis
GCCAATCGTCGCCGACTGGACGCGGAAGCACTGCGTGATTCTTTGATGCAAATCAGCGGCATGTTGGATCTGTCGGTGGCGTCCGGCCGAACGATCGCAAAAATTTCAACGTACGACAACGAATACCGGCACGCGGCTTATCCACTCCGAGTTCGCAGCGTTTACGTGCCCTCATTCCGAAACACGATGCTGGATCTGTTCGAAATCTTCGACGGCGCGAATCCGAATCTGGTGACCGGTAAGCGAACTCGAAGTACTCGCGCCGCTCAGGCGCTTTACATGCTGAACAGTCCGTTCGTGATGGAACAGGCGAAACTATCGGCTGACAACTTCCTGAAGTCACCTGATTACTCTCCGGACACCCCCGAGAACAGTATTCGAAGAGCCTGGAGAAAATGCCTCAGCCGCGACCCATCCCGCGAAGAACTGCAGGCGACGCTAAATGTGATCGGCGAGGATCCCCGATCGGCCGAAGCATGGACCGAGGTCTTTCACGCTCTGTTTGCTTCCGTGGATTTTCGGTTCCTGGATTGAGATCAGCCCGAACCAATATGTTGCAGCGGCCGGCTTTCGTCTCCGATTTTGGCGTAGCTCCTCCGTAAAGTTGCGCCCGTTTCGCTGCACGGCAATTGAATGAGCATGGGAACTGATCAGGCATTCCCCCGACCCGGATTGCTTCCGATCTCCGAGCTGTAGACCCGGCAGAAAGCCTCGCTGTGGATGCGGGATGACGCGTCCTCCAGCACCACTCGATGCGCGGGATGTTTCCGGACACCAATTTCGAGCAATTTGCACCCACGATGGAGCCGTCTGGAAGCCACATCGGGCTCAACGGTCACCACTCGCCGCCGGTTCATGCTGGTAGGTCAGTTGGGAACAGCAAGCGTTCTGATGCGTTCCCGAACACACCACGTCCCAGTGTTGCCAGCATTCCAGAATTAAAATCCGCAAGTCGATTAATAGCAAGACCTTGCAGTTTTCGTGAATGGCTGAAAAAGATATTGATTTGGGCAGGGGAACTCACCGGATCAATGATGTTGCGCGCTCCCTGAAAAACGATTTTTAAAATTGCAAAAATCGTTTATCCCTGTCCCCTGATTGGATCTGCGAGCAGTTCGTGAGTGATCGCGGCCTCAGATCATGGCGGCTCCGCTTGACGGGGTGAAAATGATAGCTAAATTGCCCGCCAGTGGTGGTTTGTGGGGAGAAGTGGGAAGCCGTGTGGTGTCCGCGGATTTCTGCAGATTACCAAGTCAAAGTTCACACAATGGCGCTGACGGGAACATACGAACGCACGATGGATGACAAGCTTCGGCTCGCCATTCCTCGCCCTTTGCGTGATGGGTTTCGGGAGCCTGAGTCAGAGGAGTTTTTTCTCGCGCCGGGAAACGAAGGATGTCTGTCCCTTTATTCGCCAAAAGGCTTTGAAGCTTTCACAGCGAAGATGGCCAGCGTTTCAACGGGGCGAGTTCAGGTTCGAAATTTTCTCAGATTGTATTACTCGCAGGCGGAGTCCGTGCAGGTAGACAAGCAGTCGCGAATCCGGATCCCGGAGCGACTTGTGAAAATGGCTGACCTAAAACACAACGTGGTTTTGATCGGAGTACATGACCACGTAGAAATCTGGGACAAGGAACGGTGGGATTCGTTCCTTTCGCAGAATGCGTCGCAGTTTGATGCGCTAACGGCGGAAGCTCTGGATCTTTCACTACCAACCTGAGGCTGGTAGTGGCCGTGCATGTCAGATTGCAAAAAGGTGGCTCATGGAAGTGCCGCCAGTATTGGCCTTCTTCAGGAGGTTTCGGGAATTGGGTCGGCTTGAGAATGCCGAAACGGTTCCTGACACCTTTTCGATGAGGCCGTGTGCGAGATGCAAGGTTGGCATCGAACATACATCCGTCGGAAACTGCCGCATGCTTTACCGGGCTTAGCGGATTCTTGACGATAGCATGGATGCGACTCGTTCCGGGACGGCCTGAAAAGGCCACAGCCGCCTGCTTCTGATTACCGACATGGATGTTGGAGGAGGCAGGCGGCTGCGTTCCCTGGGCTCTTATTCATTGCAATCTGCTCGCTGCAGATTTGAAGCTCGCGTGCTGCCGAGCCGTGCTTCTCGAGCAGGATGGGCATTCCTGCCCGTCCGGGGATTGTCGGACAAGAATGTCCAACTTACGTTTTCCGATCTGACGCCGACGCGAAGACGGAATTTCGAATTGCCGTCCGCCCTTGCCAGCTATGACTGTGCTGCAAATACGCCCGTGACGACTCGTTCACTCCCACATAGATCGCGGCGAATCACTACCGACTCAAATCCGGCCGATTCAAGCATCCCGCCAACTGTTTCACACTGAGCAGGATCCAGCTCCATGGACAGAAACGCACCCGGCTTCAGATAGGCGGGGGCCTGCGCAATGATGCGGCGGACCACATCAAGCCCATCAGTGCCCGCGAACAACGCCGTCCCGGGTTCATGCATCGCCACTTCGGGCTGCAACGAATCCCGCTCATCCTCACGAATGTAAGGCGGATTGCTGACCAGTCCGTCGAAGCGACGCCCCGCGTTCTTCAACGGCTCCAGCGTATCTCCGAGCAACAACGTCACCTGGGTTGTCACGCCCAGTTTCTCGCAGTTGCGAGCCGCAACATTAGCCGCGACTTCGGAGATATCCGTGGCCACGACTGCACATTGAGGTCTCTGTTTGGCAATCGTGATCGCAATACACCCTGAGCCAAATCCCACCTCAAGAATTTCCCGAGGCTCCTCCTTCGGGATCAGATCGAGACACGCGTCGACGAGCGTTTCCGTTTCCGGACGAGGAATCAAGATCCCGGGACCAACCTCAAAACTGCGTCCGTAAAACTCGCGAGTCCCCACGATGTAAGCCAACGGCTCACGCTTCGCGCGACGCTGAACGAGCTCACGCATGATGGCTCGTTCACTGTCGGTCAGCAGAGTACCAAAGTCTGTGTACAGGCGGATTCGTTGACACTTGCGAGCATGTGCAAGGAGCAACTCAGCTTCAAGGCGAGCTGACTCCACACCTTTTTGCTTCAGGAACGTCGTGGTCCACTCAAGAATTCGTTGAACCGTCCAGCCGTCAGTCGTGGACGCTGTTTGGTCGGCAGGAGCATTCATCGTTGATTCTGATTACCTTCCGTGCGTGGAATCGTTTTGCGGATCCATTACTCCGCCCGAATTGTAACCACTTCGAAGATTTCCTGAAGCGGCACGGCCATCGAGTTCCACCTTTGAACTCGATTGACAATTTGGACTGCTGCAGCCTGCTGCCGCTTTCGAGTTCACAGCCTGCTGTGGACAAAGGTTTTCATACATACCACCGCCAACGCGTCAACAAAGTGCCGTGTCTCCGTTGTTCCTACCTCTGCCGGGAGCACTGACTATTCGCCTCGTTCGGCGGGTTCCTTCAATGTTGTCGCGCATAGTGCCCTGAGCTGTATCAGTTCCTGTTTTGGGAAAGGCCATGACCAGACTGCATTCGGGAGATTTTCGTCTGACCCGCATTGTTCAGCCCCGAGGTCGCACAAAGCTTTGATGACTCGATGAACGATTTCACGAACCTTGCCACAATAGACGAGTTGCCCATCAGGCCTCTCGGAATGCTTGATGGCTAGATCCAGATCGTTGCCGTTTCTCGAGAAGATCCATTGTGCGTAATTTGGTTCGAGCGACCAATCGACCGTTGTCTCGCCAATGCCCTGCACAAGCAATGATAGTGATGAAACAAGATCCCGAATCGAGTCACAGGGGACATCAGAGACATCTTCCTGGCACTCCTGGTCGCCCGCCACGATTTTGACTCTCATCCCACCATGGGATGGTGGACCGAATTGAACATCGAACTCATACATAAAGAGGCATCAGAAATTCAGTATCTGCCATTCGTGGGAGTTTTCCGAAGTAGTTGACATGGTTGTTATTCAAGTGTTCTCTCAGTTTCACCTGCTGCGCAGAAGAAAGCAGACTTCGACGAATTCTAACAAATTGATTGCCGTCCTCTCCGGCCATTCATCTCTGAGCAGCTTTGCGGAACTCACTGTGGCCCCATCTGGCGACGGCTGTTTCGGTACAGCCACTCGACTTTCGTCCGAGCCCACGGTGTTTTTCTGAGGAACTTCAGGC
>CAMAXD010000488.1 GCA_945861975.1 Candidatus Kuenenia stuttgartensis
ACTGAAGGGCACGATCGCGGCGGCGGCGTTGAGGCCGTAGATCTTGGAGTAGGCTTCACCGCTCAATAGGATCCAGGTCAAGGACGAAACCATTCCCACAACAATTGCGGCAACGATTCCCTGCTTCGTGACCTTTGGCCAAAACAGAATCATCACCAGGGATGGCAGATTCGCAGAAGCCGCGACGCTGAAGGCCCAGCCAACCAGAAACGTCGGATTCATTTTCTGGAACAGGATTCCGAGCACAATAGCGATGGCTCCCACGACGACCGAGGACATCTTGGCGACTCGAACTTTCTCGGTGTCGGTCATCTGAACGCCGAAAGCACTGCCCAGCAGGTCGTGAGTCACCGCACCAGCGGCCGCCAGAATCAAACCGCTGACGGTACCCAGCACGGTGGTAAACGCGATGGCGGAAATCGCCGCGAACAGCCAGGTGTTCATTCCCTTCGCTAATAGCGGAGCCGCCATGTTTTCTTCGCTGACGTCCAGAGCTCCGCTGGTCATTGCTCCCAGCCCCAAATACAGCGTCAACACGTAAAACAGGCCGATGCTGGTGATGCCGACGATGGTGCTTTTGCGAGCACTGCTGGCGTCCTTGACGGTGTAGTAGCGAATCAGAATGTGTGGCAGGGATGCCGTGCCGCAGAACAGAGCCAGCATCAACGACAGAAAGTTAATCTTGTCAAAGGGCTTCTCACTCCGAATCCCTTTAAACGTGGGGTGCTCACCCGGTCGCAAAACTTCTGCCCCGGTTGTGATCTTCGGAAAGTAGACGGTCGTTTCAGTCTTGTCCGCGTGGACAACCTTTTCGTTTCGCCACAGCACAACTTTACTCTGCTGCAGAGTTCGGAAGAAATCAATCGGCGAAAGCGGACCGGTTTCCGTCTTCCCATCCGGCAGTTCGATGATATGTCCGACGGCATACAGCTCCGGTTCGCCTTTCTTTTTGCCCTTCTTCTGACCATTTACAAAGATCGAGCCATCAGCTGATTTGGAAAGCGTCTGCACTTCGGTCAGTTCGAGATTCGAGCCATCTTTCTCCGTCAGTTCCTTCATCATCCAGACAGAGACCAACTGAGTCTCCCGGTCCTGCAAACGGACATACTTTTTGTCGAACTTCTCCCAACCGTTGTCGGCCGGAACGACATCAACATTTTCCTTGATGCCAACGTTGCCATCGCCGTTGGTCAGATCATCCGAAGTAACTCGGAACGTCAGGAACTCATGTCCGTCGTTCCCGCCTTTCTCCACCTTGAATCCGCGTTGCAGAATCATCCATGTCAGGATCGCACTGAACACCACCAGCAAGCCACCTTTGAGGAACTGCACCCACGTCGTCGAAAGCATTCCCGCTGTGACCACGATCAGGATGACAACAGCGCCGACCATCACGACACCGACCTCCTGCGGAAAACCCAGCAGCGGCGTCACCAGAGCACCCGCACCGACCATCTGCGGGATGAGATAGAACACGCTGACAACGAGTGTACTGATCCCGGCGGCCAGCTTGATTCCCCTGGAGTTAAATTGAGAATCCAGAGCATCCGCAAACGTAAATCGTCCCAGCCGCTTCATCGGTTCGGCGACAACAAACAGGGCGACGATCCAGCCGGCAAGATATCCAATCGAATAAAGAAATCCGTCGTAGCCGTAGAAGGCAATCATCCCGCAGATGCCAAGGAACGACGCCGCCGAGAGATAATCTCCCGCGAACGCAATGCCGTTGACAAACCACGGAATCTGACCATGGGCCGCGAAGTAGCCTTCCGAGGATTTCGCTTTGCCGCCCAGCCAAAAGCTGAGGCCCAAAGTAAATCCAACGAATGCGAGAAAGATCGAGACAGCGAGAAATGATGATTCGTAAATCACGCTTTTGGCTCCTGCTGATCTGAGCCAGAGTTGGAGCCTGATGCGTCTCCGCACAGAACTCCGTAAATCGCCGACAACACGACAGCCCCGATGATCAGACCAAACCCATACAGCACGGCTAAGTTGAGCCCAGCAATTGGAGTTCGCTCCATGCTGGCGGGATCAAACGCGTTGATGACGACAAACCCACCATAGAAGAGCAGGTAAACGGCGAACAATATCAGGCCGTTGCGGGAATTGCGTGAATTCATGGTCACCTCAGAAAAGAATGCAGGAGCGGGGAGGATACAGTCCAGGTGGCCCCTGTAAAGCAACGCCGGGAAGCGAAGTTCCAGATGGCGTCGCAGCGAATCTCTGCAGGTCCTCCTTGCCGAGGATGACTTCGCGGATTGCCGCAACCTGCCTCCACGGCAACCAACGAACCAAGCCGATATTACACAGCCATTTGCACACACGGTTCGCTTTTGCGGCGATATTCATGCTCATAAGTGGTGCAAAACCTGTAGAACCACCGAGTAAACTCGGCGGCGGTTATGGACCTCTCTGCAGAAAGCCTACGGCACCACATGCACCATCATCAGGTCGTGAGTTTCTCCGAGCCAGTTTGTATGCCCGACGATGATCAGCTTGCTACCGGATTTCAGCAGCTGATTCTTTTGCCCCCAGTTAATCACGAACTGCAGAAGTGAATCGGCTGATTGCTGGACCGCGCGATTCACCAGCGGAGTTACTCCCCAATACAGACACATGCGGCGCGCTACCTCTTCGCGATCGGTGAATGCCAGAATCGGCACTTTACTTCTCATGCGAGACAATGCGAGTGCGGTTCGGCCCGTTACAGTGGCCACAACCATCAAGTCTGCCTGCAGATATTCGGCCGCAGCAATGGTTCCTCGAGTCACCGCTTCGGTGATTGGGCGTGCTCGGCGAGTTTCATCGTCGCGGAGGTCTTTGAAGTTGGCCGGCTCAACCAGCGTTTCGGCTTCAGACGCGATGCGATCCATCATGCGTACGCACTGTGTGGGATGAGCACCGATGGCCGTTTCGCCCGAGAGCATCACCGCGTCCGTTCCATCGAGCACCGCGTTGGCCACGTCGGTCACTTCGGCACGCGTCGGCAATTCGTTCGACTGCATGCTGTCCAGCATCTGCGTCGCAGTAATCACCGGAATTCGCAGCTCATTGCAGCGGCGAATAATCCGCTTCTGCAGAATCGGGACGCGGCTGATTTCCGCTTCGACACCCAGATCTCCTCGAGCCACCATGACAGCATCGGTCGCGTCGAGAATATTCTCCAGATCATCAATCGCTTCCGTCTTTTCAATTTTGGCGACAATCAGCGGGGTCACCTTCGGATGGTGCGACGCGATCAGCTTGTGCAGGCTGCGAATATCTTCCGCCTGCCGCACAAAGCTCAGCCCGATAAAGTCGAGATGATTGTGCAGAGCCCACTCAAGATCTTTGCGGTCTTTTTCCGTCACGCTGGGAGTGCTGAGCGCCACACCCGGCAAATTCACTCCCTGTCGACTGCGAATCTTTCCTGACTGAAACACGGTGCAGCGAACCCATTCCAGGCCCGGATCTTTCTCCAGCACAACCATCCCGACGGTGCCATCCGCCAACAGAATGCGATCGCCCGCTTTCACATCATCGATGAGTGGTTCATAAGTGCAGGTCAGGTCTGTCGGAGACGTCGACTGCATCCCGCGGACAAAGCGAAACTCGGCTCCTTCGTTGCAGAGAACTTCTCCGCCTGTGATTTCGCCCAGACGAATCTTCGGGCCGGAGAGATCTCCCAGAATTCCGATAGGACATTCCAGCTCTGCCGAGACCTGACGAATCTTGTGGACCAGTTCTGACATCCACGCATGACTTCCGTGCGCAAAGTTCAGTCGAAAGATGTCGACCCCCGCGATCACCAGCTGTCGCAGCATTTCGATCGATTCACTGGCCGGACCTAATGTGGCAATGATACGCGTCTTCACAAGCTTCTGACGGACAAGCGAACGCAACGGAACCGAATCCGACATCAATGACCTCCTGATTCGAAAGATATCCATCAACCAAGTTCACAAATTCAACGACTCGCGGACGGAGAATAACGGCTGCGAGGCCATTTCGTCCCGTGATTGGTTTCGCGAATTCGCTGAAAACTCACGTTCGACTATCGAAAGACACTGTGCCGAATGTCCGCCGACATCGCGAACTGCGGCCAGATTTCCAGTCGCCTTCAACC
>CAMAXD010000489.1 GCA_945861975.1 Candidatus Kuenenia stuttgartensis
AGGAGCCTCGCCCTCCCGGAATTGAACATTGTTGCGACCTGCCGAAATCCGCGACTGCACCCCATCTTGACTGCGGACATTCAATGCTCTTGCCATAGGGCGACTTGTGTCGTAACCTAACAACGGCATGAACGTTGAGCGCGGAAGAAGTTGCGAGTGAGACAGGTGTCTGACACAGGCGATTGAACCAAGCCCGTGACAGAATCGTAGAGAAACGCAAATGAGAACAAGCGGCTGAACCGGAGTGCGGCAGCCAGCCCGCTGCGTTCTTGCAAATTTTTCTCGCCGCACCCGGTTACTCAGGCCGTTCGGCATGAAAAGCACGTCTCGCAACGTTTTCTTGCGACCTTTACCATTTGGAGGAGGCAAGTGATCAACAGTAATGCAAAGACGTTTTTGCTCATTGTCATCGGAGCATGGACAACGTTGGCATCTGCGATGGACTTCGTCCATCCGGGTGGAATTAATTCAGCGGCGGAACTTGACTTCGTCAAAGGTCGGATCAAAGCCGCGGCACAGCCATGGAAAGGTGAGTTCGATCAACTGAGGGCCTCGGGCTATGCGACCAGAGGCGCACATGGCCTGCAAACCATCAACTCCAATCGAAAGGACGCTGAGGTTTCACGAGACGACGCAATCGCAGCTTACGCACAGTCACTGCTGTGGTACTTTACTGATGAGGACGTATATGCACAGCGCTCCATCGCAATCCTTAACTCCTGGTCAACGCTTCAAGGATTTACAGCGGGATCTGATCAGGATCGATTGCAAGCCGGCTGGATAGGATCGGTCTTTGCCTCTGCCGCGGAGATCATGCGAGGGCATCCTGATTGGCCAGCTCGCGACGTCGATAGATTTCAAGCCATGTTCAGGAGGGCATTCTATCCACAGTTAAGAACCGCAAGCACCTGGAACGGGAATGTTGAATTGACACAAATCGATGCGTTGATGGCGATTGCAGTTTTTAACGAAGACAATGAGGAATTCCGGAAGGCACTTGATCGATTGAAGATCCGAAACCGTGCATACTTCTACCTGAAATCTGACGGCTCACTGCCTGCGTTAATCGCCGGTGACGGAGGCGATCCGCAAGCATTTTGGTCGCATCCCAAACAGTGGGTTGACGGACTGACGCAGGAAACTTGCCGCGATAACGGTCACCATTCGCAGTTTGGCCTTGGTTCGGCACTCCATGCCGCCGAAATCGCTTGGCATCAGGGCGTCGACGTGTACGGCGAGAATCAAGAGCGATACACAGCAGCAATGGAGTTGCTGGCTACCCAGTTCCTTTCGGGCTCGATGCAGGGAGTCAGTAAGGACGACACACCAACAGCGGACCGCTACGACGCCTGGGAGGTTGGATACAACCATTACTATCGTCGCAAAGGAATCGCGCTTCCGAACACCGAGAAGTTGATTGAGGAGCAGATTCGGACCAAGGCTCCGAGGGCCGTTTGCAACTTGGTCTTCGACATGCTGACGCACAGTGGTCTTCCGAGAGTGCCGAACAAGGCAGTCAACCCGAGCGGCGGAGCGGGCGGATTCTGAAATTGAAGTCACTTGGCGGCCGGTGGGTTAGCGTAGTCGTTCGGCAATAGAGGCGAGAGCAATCCATGCACCAGTACGTCACAATTGAGCAGTCAGAGCGATGAGATCATTCAAAGCCACCGTGTTGTTCTTGTCTTTATTCGCTGGCACTTGCGCGTCATGCGCGGCTGATACGCCAGAACAGCCGACGCCGACGAAATCGGATGTCTCCTACGGACCTGATGCCAGAAATGTACTCGACTTTTGGGACGCAACCGGCAATGGCCCTCGTCCACTGCTAATTTACATTCACGGAGGCGGCTGGCTGACGGGGGATAAGAGCAAAAAAGGGCCGGCTTTCCAGCCGTTTCTCGACAGGGGAATTTCCATTGCCGCGATCAACTACCGATTGACTCCCGAAAATCCTCTGCCTGCCCCGGTCCTCGATGCGGCACGAGCTATCCAGTTTCTTCGTTCGAAGGCAAATCAATGGAACATTGATACGAAGCACATCGCTTTGACCGGACCGAGTGCGGGGGGATGCACAGCGATGTGGCTGTTACTGCATGATGACATTGCTGACCCACAAGCGACAGATCCAGTTTTGCGAGAATCTACACGTGTCTGTGCCGCCTCGGTGCTGGTCGGTCAGACCTCCATTGACCCTGACGTCATTGAAGGCTGGTTAGGGCCAAATGTTCTGAAGCATCCCATGATCGCCCGTGCGGTAGGCGAAACAGAAATTGCGGATGTGATGCAGAAACATGACCAGTACCATGATCTCTATGTCGAGTTTTCACCCATCAATCATGTCGACGCCAATGATCCTCCCTTGTTCATGACCTGCAGCGCCGAGATGGATCTTCCATCAAGGGACTCCAGCCACGGTATCCATCACCCGGTTTACGGCGCAAAGCTCAAGGAGAAATCCGACCAGGTCGGGCACGAATGCCATCTGGTGATCCCCGGCTATTCGGAGTCCCGGAAGTACTCTGATGGCAACGACTTTCTCTTTCAGATGCTGCTGTCAAAGTAGAACAGACGGTTGCGTCCCGATTTTAAGAAGCTCCAATTGCAATTCCCGAATCAAATGTCCACCTGCGTTGCCGTCGGAGCGTAATCTGAAATCAACGTCATTCGTGGCAACCGGGTGATCATTGTCGTTGAACTTAACCGCTTTGTGGTGCGTGAGTGTAAGAGCTTATCCAGGTCGTAGTGATGCTCCATGTCTTAGTCGCGTTGACGATCTTGTGCGCTGGCCAGGTTATGGTTGTTCCCTGGATTATGAGCGATCCCTGGATTACATCAGTTCTGATCGCGGGTTGAAAATCGGCTCCTGTGAAGTGGGCCGGTTCGTTGGCAATGACTCAAACACTCTTGTTTCCTGACGCATGATGAAGGTGCTCGACTCACGCTGTGTGAGTTCGAAAACGCCTCTGCTGCTCTCTCAGGAAACTGCACCGATGACACTGTGGCAAAACCGTGTGACCGATCTGACTCGTCGTATGGCCGACGACATGAAACTCCGCAATTATTCGCAGCGGACGATCGACGCTTACACCTATCATCTCGGCCGGTTCGCCGAATTCCTCGGCCGAAGTCCGATGGAGGCAACTGCCGAAGACATACGATCGTTCCAACTGAACATGATTGAGGTGCGAAAAATTCAGTGGAGTTCCTTCAATCAGGCGGTTTGTGGACTACGGTTCTTCTTTAAGACGACCACGCCCCGCCCATGGCCAGTGACGATGATTCCTTTCGGCAAGCGACCGAAGGCAGGTGGCCCGCAGCCGGTTCGAGCTACCGCTCGGTTGCAGTTCCCCGCGGATCTGGATCACAACGCATTTCCCGCCGAAATGAAAAGCTGCCAGCGGTGTTGAGTGGTGAAGACGTGAATCGGCTGCTCTCGTGTGTGAAGTGTCACAAGCATCGCACGTTTCTGCTCGTTCAGTACGCAGCCGGAATGCGTCTGAACGAAGTGGCTCATCTGAAACTCAGCGACATCGACAGTCAGCGCATGCAGTTGCGAATCGGTTGCGGGAAAGGTCAGAAGACGCGAATTGTCCCGATGTCGCCGAGACTTCTGCACGCACTCCGCGAGTACTGGAAAGCCTATCGACCGGCGGTGTATGTGTTCCCCGGCAAGAGTCCCGACGTGCCGCTTCAGCCGACGACAATTCAGAAGATGTTCAAAGTCGCCGCCAAGGAAGCTGGGATTATCAAAGATGTGACTCCGCACACTCTTTGACATTCTTATGCGACAGGACTTTTGGAAGCCGGAGTGGATCTGCTGGCCATCAGTCGTCTGCTGGGGCATGCGAGTTTCTCCACGACAATGGTCTATCTGCATGTGAGAACTCTGCATCTGGGATCAACTCCGAGTCCGATCGACTGGCTCCCGATCCGCCAACTGCCCGGCTGGATGCAGCCTCCGAACAAGAACAACAACCCGCCAAAGACTCCGTCATAAGAGTGTTCGATCTGCTGCGGCGCTACACGGCGGGCTTTGTGAAACACTATCGTCCGCAGGCCGTGCCTCAGGACACAAGCACGCTGGCGAAGCTG
>CAMAXD010000490.1 GCA_945861975.1 Candidatus Kuenenia stuttgartensis
CAGGTCGTGCAGCGGACCGATTTTGTGTTCCCATTCCGTCTTTCCATCAGCGCCGATGATCGCAACTCGGCTCTTCGATGAGTCGGCCGCGATGAACCGGCGAGCCGGCTCGGCCCCATGAAGTTCTGGCATGATCAGCATCAAACAGAATGCAACAACAGTGCTAAGCAGCAAGCGAACCATCAGAAGGATGTCCTGTCAGGATTCAAAAGACGTGGGTAGTCGGAACGTTAACCCTGAACGTAGTCCGAAGCAAATCATTCGCGTTCTGTCAGGCTGCCCCGGGCGTAGTCGCTGGTTTAGGTCGGTCCTGCCTGCCGAGGAGTACTGCGCGATGCGGAACGATATCCAGATGCAACTCATAGGTGATGATCACGAACAACGCTCGATCGCCACCTTCGAACCGCCCGAAATAAACTTTCGCCACAGCCTGCGTCCGATTAAGACCCGGAGAGGCTGTGAATTTATAGTAGCAGGCACACTCCGTGTGCCGTCCGCCAAACTTGGTAATACAAATTCACTGGGTGTCTGAGGCTACGGCACACGGAGTGTGCCTGCTACTTTGAAGCGAATCAATAAATTCACAGCCTCGGAGGGTCGACACATCAATCCCAAACATATCGTGGAGCGAAACCCAGTTCGTGCAAATTTCGTTGAACTCGCAGAAGACTGGCGATGGAACTCCGCGTATGCTCGCCGCCAATCTGCCGACGAACGCCGTTGGCTGGCAATTGCCGATAATCCCGCGTTGCCGCGAAACTGGCGTTCCTGGGTGAACAAGGTGGAGACTGAAGCAGAACTGAACTCACTTCGCACAGTGTGAAACGTGGCTTGCCTTTTGGCGATGACAATTGGACCAGAAGCAGTGCCGTTCGACTTGGTTTTGAAACCACTACGCGGCCAAGAGGACTGCCAAAAAAAAACCTGACCCCTTTTCTTCGTCTCTATAACTTTTTCAGCGTCACTACGGCGCCGTTTTGCGCTCGACTCTCTTTCATCGCCTGCAAAAAGGCGAAAATCTCCAGCGTCTCGGCGGGGGCAACCGGGACTTCTTTTGTCTTGAAAAACTTCGCCAGTTCGATCGCCAGACCGCCGTAGCCCATATAAGCATCGTTTGTCGGTACAACCCCGTTGATCGGGATCCCATGGCCGTAGATGCCGGCAGTCGAGACACCTTTGTCGCCGAAGACCGTGGCACTGTACTTCACAGCCCCTTCTTTGACGCCCCGATAAGTCGCCACGCGGCCGTCTTTATACGTGGCCGTCACGACTTCTACCGCAGGCATTGAAACGCACGACAATCTTTCGACGCCCGGGCCCATGATCGTGTAAAGCGTTTCGATACTGTGCAACGCACGGGTGAATTCATCAGCCTCCGGACCCTCTTTGGCGAATCCGCCGTAGACGTCGCAGCCGAGCACAGTGCCGACTTCCGGGTGATTTCGCATGCCGATAAAACCCGGGCTATAACGATGCTGTGAGCAACTCCACAGCGGCACCTTCGCATCCGCTGCGAGCTGATAAATCGCGACCGTGTCCTCCGGCTCGGACGCGACTGGCCGACCGATAAAAAGCGGCTTTCCGGCATTGATCACCGCAGTCGCCTGCTCCCGATGCTTCCGCCCATCGAGACTGAAGATCATGACGACATCGCACTTCAGCAGAAGCTCATCAATCGAGCTGACCAACTCAATCGGCCGGACTGTGGGATCTTCTTTGTAGCGTGCCAGCAACTGCTCCTGCCACTTTGCCGTGAATTCCGCGCTCATCGGATAATCCGGACTTGTCGCCGGATAAACTGCCGTCACACGTAACCCGGCGAGATCGCCCTCGGCCATCGGGTTATTGAAGAACGCCGCGTATTCGATCGCCTGGTAATTATCCAGCCCCAGAATGCCAACCTTCACAGGTTCCGCAGCTGTAACGTATGGTGCGATTCCCATCAGACAGCAGATTGTAATCAAACGACGGAACAGGCGCATTGTAGTTTCCTTGAGTCTCTTGTTTCGTTTTCGTGGTGAACTCCTGACTGGTGAATTTACCGTGACGGGGGCCTCAGAGGAAGAGGCATCTCGACGAGGAACTTTACCAGCGATTCGATCTGCTGGTCACTCAGAATGCCGCCCTTCTCCGTCGCAAAGGCCGGCATCAGTGTGCCGTCGACTCCGTCGGTGATGTGTTCCCGCCAGTGAGCGGCATCGCGCGATACGTCAACAGCCCGAAGGTCGGGGACCATGCTGGCGCGGTGTTTAGCGTCGTGACAGATCGCGCACGCCCCAAGGTAGAGGTTGTAGCCGAATTGCTCTTTCGCATATTGCGAGTGGCATTCCGCACAATTGCCTTTGAACACCGCCTGACGGTCAGCCTCGGCCAGCGAGATGTTCTTCCCTCGCGAGCCAGCCGACATCGCGGCCCCGTTCGGCAAACCGTCCACGAAGACCTCATCGGTGGCCGGTGTGACCTCGGAAGTGACCAGCAGTGTGGAGCTGCCGCAGCTGGTCTGAACCAGAACGGACTTCGTCACCGTGCCGAATTTTCCGGTCACGGTCATGCTGATCTGGACGGTCTCCGAGGCACTTGGTTCGAGGGAGAACGGGAGCGATCTGGCATCAACCGTTGTGCAACCGCAGGAGATGTTGATCTTGTCGATCGTGATCGCCTCCTGTGAAGTGTTCGTCATCCGGAAACTGAACAGCACAGGACCTTCGTCTTCGCTCACCACCTGCCGTTGTTCCTGGTAATCCCAGGCGAGAGCACAGGGCGCTAAGACTGTTGTCGGCTGCGCTACTGCCGGCTCCGGCCCAGGACCTTCGAGAGGGGGCAACTGCGTTTCAGGAGTGGAGCCCTCCAGGGGATTCTCCGCTGGCGCCATCGCTCGTTCCTTCATCGCCAATGGCACTTCGTCCAGGGATTGCTGTTGGCGCGGAGCCGGCACTAACGGGACGGAACTTCCATGGGCGACCGCAGGCTGCTCCGACGTTTTTCCCGAGCAGCCTGCGACGCACAGGCAGAGCAGCAGCCCGACACGCACATTCCAAAGAGGCAGGGGGTTCCATTTCATTGGCGGTGCTCTGTCACAGTTCAGTAACGACGGGTGAATGATCTTCTTGGCATCCGTCTTCGTGAGGCCAGTGCCGCTCAATGGATCATGAAAACACGGGCGGTCGAAGTCGACCGCCCGTGTTACTCGAACGTACACGCCATCCAGCTTTGGATGCGTCGTTGTTACTCCGCACGCCGCTTCGGCTTCCCGGGAAGCACGCCATCTTCCTGAACATCTTGTTCCCTGATGATGTTGCGGGGAATGGCCACCGGCTCGGGATTTGGATCTTCGACCGGTTGCCCCACCGCTTTCTTGGTGGGTTCAAAGCTCCATGTTTGTTTGGTTCCAGAAAGTTTGTTGCAATCTGACCATGCCTTTAACTTGAAGACATACGAAGTTGACGCCAACAAGTTTGGAAATGTTACAGTCGGCATATTCCCGCTGACGGACGTGATGATTGTGTTCGTCACCGGATCCCACATTTCCCAGACCCACGTGAATACGGGATTGGTTAAACCCGCTGGTGCTGTCAACGTGACATCGTAGTTGCCCCCTGTGCCTGGTGCCGCCTGCAACGTAAAGAGCAGTGCCGCGAGTGGCACATTGACCAGCTTGGCCATGGAAATATTGTCGATCAGCAAGTCGTTGCCATCGCCCATGCCATCCTGCGGCAGGACGATTTGCAGATTGATGGGTCCATATGCCTCAACGGTCGCGGAGTACAGGTGCCCGCAGCCAGTGTCTACATCCTGTTCGCTGCCACTGACGATGGCACCATCCCCGTCTACTACGAGACTCGGCTTCGCCACAATGTCGAAGCAGCAGGCTGGCAGCGGCAGATACCGGAAGCAGACGCGATACTGTGTCTTCTTGTCACCCGACGACAAGTCCAACTTTTGCTGCCAGATGACCGCTGTCGCGGCGGCAGGAGCGATCTGGCTGGTCAGGCCATTCACGAGCATCACGTGTCCTGTGAAGTCCCGCGTGCCATTGCAGGCTTTGGGGAGTAGCCAACTTCGGCATGCTTTTCC
>CAMAXD010000491.1 GCA_945861975.1 Candidatus Kuenenia stuttgartensis
GGAACCCGTGCGGAGAATGAACGAGGAGTCATCACTTTCGCTGCACCACGCACGATTCATGTGCTGCGACGCGGAGATCTCGACAAACCCGGCGCGGAGGTTGGTTCGGGATCACTCTCTGCGGTTTCTGCGCTGACGTCTCGCTTTGAAATCCCCACAGGTGCTCATGAATCCCAGCGACGTGCGGCATTGGCCGAGTGGATTGCTCATCGCGATAACCCACTGACCTGGCGCAGCATTGCGAATAGAACATGGCACTATCATTTTGGTCGGGGCCTGTGCGATACGCCGAGCGATTTTGGTCGAATGGGTGGTGTTCCGTCTCATCCGGAATTGTTGGAATGGCTGGCCATCTGGTTTCGCGATGAGGCAAAAGGCTCACTGAAATCGCTGCATCGATTGATCGTTACATCGGAAACGTGGAGGCAATCTTCAGCCCATCGAGATGATGCCGCACAGGTTGATACTGACAATCGTCTGCTCTGGAAAATGAATCGACAACGCCTGGATGCGGACAGCATTCGCGATGCAGTGCTTGTTGTCAGCGGCCAGCTGGATTTGACGACGGGCGGCCCAGGTGTGGCACATTTTCTATCGAGCCCTGGCCCACAGTTGACGCCGGTTCTGGATTACGACTCGTTTGACTGGACTAGTCCCGGAGCCACACGTCGCAGCATCTATCGAATCGTGTGGCGAAGCATTCAGGATCCGTTTATGGAAGCACTTGATTTCCCGGACCTCGGTCATCTGTCTCCGGTCCGAGGCTTCTCGTCTTCCTCACTGCAGTCACTGGTGTTGTGGAACAATCACTTCATGTTGCACTTTGCAGAGAAGTTTGCGGCCCGAGTTGAAACGATTGGTTCAACATCGCCGGACCATGTCATCGCGGCCATTCGCAGCTGCTGGCTTCGTGAACCCACCAATGAGGAACTAACCGTTCTTGAAGAACTATCCCGCAGCGGTGGTTTGACATCCGTGTGTCGGGCGCTAATGAACTCCAACGAGTTCCTGTTTGTTGACTGATCGTCTTCACTTGCGGACTTAGATCGGTATACTCGGGGACCTGCAACGGCGATTTTTCTTCCTGCCATCCCAATTTCACCACGGGAGTTCATCATGAAGTCTGAGAACAGAGTTGAATCCGGTGTTTCTGAGTGCTGCTCAGTCAACCGCCGCTCGTTTGTCAAAGCCGTTGCTGCGGCCTCTTCGCTGGCGATGCTTCCCGGGCGGGCATTTGCCGCCGGACTATTCGCCGGGCCGTCACGTACGAGTGCCTCAGAGACGGCAGTCGCCGAGTTCTACGCATCCCTGACCGACGATCAGAAGAAGGTACTCTGCTTCGAATTTGAGCACGAGCTGCGACATCGCATTAGCGCGAACTGGCATGTGACCAAACCAACCATGGGCGAAACGTTTTTCACATCTCCTCAGCGTGAGATGGTAGGACGGATCGTAAAAGGTCTTTGCAGTGAAGAAGGCTATGAGCGGATGACTCGGCAGATGGACGAAGATGCCGGCGGTCTGCACGAGTTCAGCGTCGCGATGTTTGGCGAGCCGGGTTCAAAGCAGTTTGAGTTTATGTTGACCGGTCGACATCTAACCCTGCGAGCCGATGGTGACAGTGTTGACAAGGCCGCATTCGGAGGGCCGATTGTTTATGGTCATGATCAGGGCGAACCAGATGCCTCAAAGAACATTTACTTCTATCAGACTCAGCAGACCGATGCCGTCTTTAAGTCGCTAACATCAGAGCAGGCAGCTAAGGCTCTGCTACAGAAAGCACCGGCCGAGGCTGCTGTGCAAGTGCAGGGCGATGGTGGGAAGTTTGCCGGAATCAAGGTTGGCGATCTGCAGGCCGAGCAGAAGACCATGGTGGAGAAAACTCTGGGAGTGTTGCTGGCTCCGTATCGTAAAGAAGATATCGACGAAGTCATGCAGGTGCTGAAAGAGTCCGGTGGAGTCGATCAATTGCACATGGCGTTCTACCAGCAGGAAGACGTCGGCGGCGATAAGACCTGGGATATCTGGCGTGTCGAAGGTCCATCCTTCGTGTGGCATTACCGAGGTGCTCCGCACGTTCATGCTTACATCAATATTGGCCATGTGAAGAAGGCGTAGCCGGTTCTCTTCTGATCATGTGTGCCACTGAACTTACATAGCGCTGATACTGTCGATGAATGGAAGCCTGCTGCTGGAAAGTGGTGGGCTTCTTTTTTGACGAATTGTGGATGCGTTGTGGTGCGAATGATACCGTTTCAGCCACGGCTAACTGTTTGCTGTGCGATGCCTTCCCAAAGCATGCCCGTCGTCTTTGGCACAGGCAACGCAGCACTCAGTTCTGCTCCACCATATTGCGAATCACTTCCTCCGCGAGCGCATCAAAGTCCACTCGGTTCAATGAGGTTGATACCAGATCCTGGTAAACGCCCTGAGTTGACTGCATGGCTTCACTGGTAATCTGCTGTCGCATTTTGCGAGACAGCATGAGCTTTGCAGCTTCTGTTTCAGACATCGTCCCATCACGCACAGCCGGTGAATTCTTTGCTGCATCAATTTGCTTTTGGGCCTCGCCTTGCCAGCGTTCGGCTTTGTCAGGTTCCTCCAGAATGGCATCCGCCACCATCGTGGTCTCGCTATCCTGATTCTCTCGACTCGCCAAGTTGCCTCGACCTCGCCCGGACGTTCGATTCTTGGCACCAGGCACCGGACCGGCGTACTCCTGTTCGAATACCCCTGCGGAATCTTTCGGCCTGTTGTTGGAACCTGAAAGGCTGAACCCCACCGGATCCACGAAGTATTTGGCGACCGAATCCTTCACCTTCTGGTCCTGCGACACCAGCCACATCACCATGAAGAAAGCCATCATGGCCGTTACAAAGTCTGCGTAGGCCACTTTCCAGGCACCACCACCGCCACCCGCCATCTGTCTTCTCCTTCAGCGACTGCTGTTCCCGTTCCCCGACTGACATGCACGATTACTATTTCGCAGCGTCAACCGCCTTCAGCATTTCATCGAGTTCTTTGGCCGTCGGGCGAACCCCAGTCCCGCAGCCGCGACGAACATTATCCATCACAGCTCGCGGCGAACCTCCGCCGGCAAAACCGACCACAGCCGACACGATCGTGCGTCGCAACGCAACTTCTTCGTGCCCCAGAGCGTCCATCGCACCGGCCATCGGGCCGACCATGCCGTATGACATCAAAATCCCAAGGAACGTTCCGACGAGAGCGGCACCTACCTTGTGACCAATCTCTTCCACAGGGCCACCGATGGCTCCCATGGTGACCACGATCCCGAGTACCGCCGCAACAATCCCGAATCCCGGCAAACCGTCCGCTGTTCGTGTCATGGCCATCACTGCCGCATGATGCTCTTCTTCAAACACATGAATCTCTGTATCGAGCAGGGCCTGAAGATTGGCGGCATCGTTTCCTTCCATGGCCCCCTGCAGCGCGCCTGTGACGAATTCCATCAGGTGATGGTCGTTGGCAACTTTCGGGTACTTTTTAAACGTGGCGTTGTCATGTCCTTCCGCGAGGATTGATTCCCACGCCAGCATTCCGTCACGTCTGGCAATTCGGAAAAGCTCATAGTGCAATTGAAAGATCTGGTTGTACGTCACTTTGCCTACATTCCCTCCTTTCACCGTAGCGATCAGACCATGGATCAGATCTTTGATCACTTTCAAAGGAGAACTGCAGACCATGGCTCCCAGGGCTGCCCCGCCAATCGTCACGATTTCCGACGGGTGGACGAGCGAATGCATATGCCCGCCCGCCATAGAAAAGCCGGTAAGCACCGAACCGATAACGATAATGATTCCGATGATAACCAGCATGGCCCGACCTCAGTAAATGACGTACCCAGCGCGCAGAAACGCTGAAGCATCCGTCGGGCTTATCGAAGCCAGTGGGCTGGACTTGTCAGAATTCCTGACAGCACACACGACAAACCCACGTTGTCAGTCGGCACAGTCCGCAGAGTCATCGTAATTCACGAATCTGCATTGCACAGAGTGATTGATCAAATCGGATTGGAGTGGGACAGGCACCGA
>CAMAXD010000492.1 GCA_945861975.1 Candidatus Kuenenia stuttgartensis
TCCCGCGAACACCCGGCTTCGATACACACCGTGCGGAGAATAAGCACCCGATGCGAGAACGATTGTTCATAGGACTTCTGGCCACCGTGCTCATTTCAGCAGCAAAGGCCGACGAATGGCCGACATTGCCGGGCAAAGACGGAGCAGTCGAAATCCCGGCTCAGGAATGGCCACTTCGTCCGGGGCCGCGCAAGATTCGCATCCTGATTCATTTTCCGGATGGTACAAAGGAAAGTGTACGGCCAGAGACCGGACTGATGCTGACGCTGCACAACTGGGGGGGAACAGATTGTGTCGGCACCGCGTCTCCAGTGGTACTGGCCCGAAAGCTGAATGTGGTAGCGATCTGCGTCAACTATTTGCAGAGCGGGCAGGTGGATTCGATTCAGGGGCCGGAGCCCTATGATTTCGGATACCTGCAGGGACTTGATGCACTGCGTGCTCTGTGGTTTGTCCGCAGCAGTCTGCAGCAGCAAAACATCAGCTATAACAATCGCCGCATCTACTCAACAGGAGGATCTGGCGGCGGTAACGTGACGCTTATGGCCAATAAGCTCGCACCGCGAACATTCGCCGCAGTGATTGATATGTGCGGCATGAAAAAGCTGTCTGATGATATCGCCTTCAACTTGCCGGGCGGGAGTGATCTGAATGCCCGCTGGAGTCAGGACAGCACAAACCCGTTTTTCCTTTCGCTTGACGCACAGGAGTTGCGATTCGTCGGGAATCCGGACCATCTTCGTGAGATGAAGCGGCTGGGCACCGAGTCACAAATCATTGTCATCCACGGCGTTGATGATAAGACATGTCCTTTTTCGGACGCTCAGGAAATGGTGGCTTTGTTGCAGGCGGGAGGCCTGAAGGTAAAGCCCATCTTCGTAGATCAGGCCCGCATTGATGGCAAGACCTATATTTCAACAGAACATTCTTTAGGTGACCGAACACAAATCGTTTTGGAACAGGCTGGCGTAGTTGACGATCAGTTGACGTTTGGTGATGAGTTGCTTCCCGAACGATGTCATGAACAAACCGATTTCGATCACAAAGACGTGATTCGCTATCGAACGTCCTCGGGAGCATTTCTGATTGACTATGGTCAGGGCTTTCCCGTCGGTCGATTTGAAGCAGAGACATCTCTTCCGGAATATCCGGATCACCAGGATCTGACATACCGAATTGATTCAACAGGTCAGCGGGCTGAGATCAAACAGGTTTCAGACTGGGAGCATCGCCGGGATCACATACGCCGACACCTGGAGCGAATCACGGGAAAGTATCCCTCGCCGCTGAAACGAGTCCCGCTGAATCCGATGATCTCTGAGGAGGTCACACTCAACCCTCCATTGGTCCGTCGTCCTTTGCTGAGGCGAAAGCTGACGTATCAGTCGGACGCAGAGAGTCGTGTGCCGGCGTATGTCTTCATTCCACTTTCAGAAACCTCCGAGAGCAAACAGAACAGCGATCAGAGTCCCGCGAAGACAACAATGCCATTTCCCGCCGTGTTGTGTCTGCAACAAACAACCTCGGCAGGAAAGAATGAGCCAGCTGGTCTTCAGGGCGACCCGGACATGAAATATGCGATTGAACTGGCGGAAGCCGGATTTGTGACGATCGCTCTCGACTACCCTTCATTCGGGGAATACACGCATAATTTTGAAGCTGACCAGTACCAAAGCGGCACGATGAAGGCGATCTGGGATAATTCCCGTGCCATCGATCTGCTGGAAACGATGCCCGAAGTGGATCCCGCCAGAATCGGCGGCATCGGTCATTCTTTGGGCGGTCACAATGCCATTTTCACCGCTGTGTTTGAGCCCAGACTTCAGGTCATCGTGTCGAGTTGCGGCTTTACGAGTCTCTCGGAGGACGATCTTCCCAGTTGGACAGGTCCTCGCTACATGCCATTGATCTCGACGTCATTTGAAAATGATATCCGAAAAATGCCGGTTGACTTTCATGAGCTGATTGCAGCCCTCGCCCCGCGGCCGTTCATGGCCTGCTACGCGGAAAAGGATGATGATTTTTCAGCGTCTGGTGTTCGCCACGTGCAGCAACAGGCCGAATCCGTGTACAAGCTCTACAACAGCGAATCACAATTGCTGTCGATCGGAGTTGATGCGGGTCACTCGTTTCCCAAAGTGGCGCGAGAACGAGCTTATCAATTCCTTGCTGAACACCTGAAACACCAACCGAGACCGAACAAATGACCGAACCAGAATCTCAGCCACTTTCAGCCGCGTCCCTTTGTCTAACACGCTGCGTGCCTTGCGAAGGTGGCGTGCCGCGAATGACGTTGAAAGAAGCAGACGAGCAACTCAAAGAACTATCAGGATGGGAACTGCTGTCTGGTCCGGATCGAATAAAGAAGAGCTGGACGGTCAAGAACTTCCTCGCCGGTCTGGAGTTTTTTCAAAGCGTCGCCACTGTTGCGGAGGCTGAGGCACATCATCCCGATCTGCATTTGGTCGGCTATCGAAAACTCACGATCGAAATCTGGACTCACGCAGTTCAGGGGTTGTCATTGAATGACTTCATCCTTGCTGCCAGGATTGATCAACTTCCCATCCGACTGAAATAAGGAATTCCCATGGCCCGCTACCCCAGAATGTGCAACATCATCCAGCGATTCGAGACTCCTCGGGTCGCTGATATCCCCGGCGAAATCCGTGCTCAGATGGAATCACTTCGCCTGACGGAGAAAATTCGACCCGGGCAGAGCGTGGCGATACCGGCTGGTAGTCGCGGCATTACCAATATCGCTCTTATTCTGCGGGAAATCGCCGCCTATTTCACATCGATCGGGGCAGCACCGTTTCTCGTCCCCGCGATGGGCAGCCATGGTGGAGGAACAGCGGAAGGCCAGGTAAAAATGCTGGCCAGTCTTGGCGTTACCGAAGAATTCGTCAAAGTGCCGATTCGTGCCACGATGGAAACCCGTATCGTCGCTCAGACTTCCAACGGCATGCCGGTGCATTTTGACCGATTTGCCTCCGAAGCCGATCATGTGTTCGTTGTCGGGCGAGTGAAGCCGCACACAAAATTCGTCGGTCCGGTCGAATCCGGGCTGCACAAAATGATGCTGATCGGCCTCGGCAAACACGAAGGTGCGAAGATCTACCATAAAGGCATTCTGACGATCAGCTTCCCGGAAATCATCGCCTCAGTCGCCGAACGAGTGCTGGATGTTTGTCGGGTCTGCGGCGGGATGGCGATTCTCGAAAATGCCGAAGACGAAACCGCGCTGCTGGAAGCCGTTCGTCCTGAAGAATTCGGAACTCGCGAGCCCGAATTGCTGAAGCTGGCTAATCAATGGCTGCCCAGACTGCCGTTTGCCGACATCGATTTGCTGATCGTGGATCGCATGGGCAAAAACATCAGCGGCGTCGGCATGGATGCGAACACCGTTGGACGGAAGTTCATTGATCACGCCGCGACCGATAAAGACCTCGCCCGATGTCGACGGATCATGGTGCGATCACTCACGAAAGAAACCTACGGCAACGCCACCGGCATCGGCATCGCCGAATTTACGACTCAGCGCTGTGTGGATCAGATCGATCAGGAGATCACTCGAATCAATTGCATCACCGGCAATCATCCGGAAGCGGCGATGATCCCCGTGACTCTGCCCAATGATGCGTTAGCGGTCGAGACGGCTCTTCAGACAATCGGGATGGTGGAACCGGAAAACGCTCGAGTTGTCCAGATCTCAGACACATTGCATCTGACCAGGGTCCGCGTCTCAGAGGCCTTTTTTGATCAGGTCCGTGCCAGCAGTCATCTGAGCTTTGATGGGGAACCGTATGATTTCCCGGTTGGCGAAGACGGCTGGATGACCGATGTGGACGCGTTGCATCATTAAATCCCGGTTGAGGGGAAAAAAAAACGGCTGAGCTGCCCGAAGGCGACTCAGCCGTTTCGTGTTTCTGTGCTGGAAAGTACCAGTCAGACTACTTTCCCTTAGCAGCTGGCTTCTTAGCAACTGGAGCCTTTGCAGGCTTAGCAGCGCCGGTCTTAGCCTTGGTTGACTTGGCGGCACCAGTCTTTGCCT
>CAMAXD010000493.1 GCA_945861975.1 Candidatus Kuenenia stuttgartensis
CATCAGACCGACTTGACCACTTTTTGTAAATTCAAACGCGAACACAAGTTACGCCGCGCACTTCATTTGTCGTTGAACCTCATTTGTAAGGCCATTGTCAGTTTCTCAACCACCAGTTTTCGCAGGGCCATGGGTTGGATCACTTTGCATCGTCCGGTCCAAGAAAGGATCCAATTCGTGATTTCTTCCAGTCCATCCACCTTGAACGTCATGCTGACGCTGCCATCTTTCTGCGGACTCACTTTCTGAGTGTGATGCCAGATCGTCTCGCTGACGATCTGGCCAGCATGTGCCGTGAAACTCAGTTCCACGTCGTAGGACTGTTTTCCACGGAAGACAGCCCACGCATTCCCAAAGTACTCCTTGAGATCGAATGTCTCAGGCACGTCAGCGGGTTCGTCCAGCTCTCTTAAGGTCCTGAATCTTGCAATTCGATAGGTGCGAAGAGTCGTTTCATTTGCCACTTTGCCAATCACGGACCAGGCATTCTTGATGAGGCACAGGCGATAGGGATGAAGCTTCAAACGGACTGGATTGGCCTCGTAAGGGCTTTCATACAACCCGCTGATTTGCTTGCCATGAACCAATGCAAGTTGCACTGTTCTGATGGTTTCATGATGGCGACTATGGTCCACCAATTTAAGATCCAGCACTGAGACCAGCCGCATGGCATCATCTATGAGTTCCTGCGTTTCCTGCTTCGAAACGGCAGCCAGTTTTCGGGCGACTGGGATTGCCCCCGACGTGACATTCAGTCCTGGCGAGTTTGTTATGACCGCAGCGACTGAAAACCCCAGAACCTCATCTTCTGTCAGCGACATGACAGGGAACCGAAAATCAGGTCGAACGCGAACAAACTGCTGGTCACCTTCACGGTAGTAAGGAATCCCAGCAAACCGCAGTACATCCAAATCCCGGTAGACGGTTCGCTCTGAGCATTCGATTTCCTCAGCGATAGCTCTTGTTGTCCAGCGGCCCCGGCTTTGAACAAGTTCAAGAACACGAAGTATTCGTGCCAGTCGATCCGCCTGACGAACTCGTCGATCGCGATCCGGGCGATCTTTCTTTACTGTCTTCGGAATGCTTTTCTTTGCGGCAGCTTTCGCAGATCTCGATTCTGACTCTGGCTTGCTTCGTTTTGATTTTGGCTCAACCACTATCATTCTCCGCGCTCTGCGAAACCAACTCGAAAATCTGCTGCCGAACCAGCTCGAACTCCAGTCGATGACTCGCGTAGAAGCCTCGATCTCACCACGTCGAGATTGGAATCTCGCCGGCGCAGCCGATCTCCGTGCTTAAGCATCTGAATCAGCGCGCCTATGAAGTTCTTGCTTCGAGTGAGAGCTACTTCCGCGTCGAGCAGAGCTACTGCCTGTGGATCGAGGTAGCAGCGATATCTTGCTCGAAGTTCAACTTGTCCACGTTCGATCAAACCCTCAAACAGCGTTTCCATTGCAGCCGTGACCTCGTCCCAAGAACATCCGGAGCGGTCATTGTCGATGGAAACACTGTCTGGGGTGGGTCAGCGGCTACAATTTGCTTCCGACAGTCCCGCCGTGACAGGTGCCCGACGAGATGTCACGAGGCTTGTTCGAAGATCCACGTATGAGCCAGATCAATCACTTTGGCCAGCAACTGCAGATCATCCCGGCCGAAAGAATCCGTCTGCTTCCACTCTTCGCCGTCCTTGTAGAGTCGGCTGACTGTGACATTGAATCGAGTGCCGTTGGGTGTCTGATTTTCCCAGATCGTCGCTCGGATTGATCCCATTCGAATTTCATGGGCCGGTTGCTGCTTTGACTTTGCCATTGTTCATCTCCAGGTTCAAGAAGAGGTAGTTGTGTCTGCTTCCTCTACCCCTGCGAAGCGAGATATGCGCTTTCGGAGCAGACGATCGGCAGATACCACTTACCGCCGTCAGCCGCGACACAGCGCTGGAGGCAAGCAAATCGGGCGTCCCCGTTGGCTGCATCGGTTAATGCAAACGGAACCAGGTATGAGAAACGGCTTTTGGTGGCTCATTGGGGTTACGTCCGCTCGTGGGTCGCGATTGCGATTCGAGGCGGAAGTCGCAATCTTGGCCGCCCGTTTCCGACAGACTGTTACCTACCCGGCCGGTTCGATCTGAGTCAGCAAGGAAGTAGAAATATTTGCCACCAGTCTCACTAGATCAACCTGATTATGAGAGTGGCGAGCATGGCATGAAAATGCTCATTGTTCGCCATCAACTTGAACACACCTGCAGGATTGTAGCCACATAGTTCGCTACATCAGTCGATGTGACCGGAGCAGTGAACGGCCACGGGCTTTGACGCGTCGGTCGGTCTCACGTGGGTCTCACCGGAGGTGAGATTGTGGCTACGCCGATCTAGTGAGAAAGGCAAACCAAATTCCGTTCAAGTGATAACCCCGCCAAAATCTCGAAGTCCCCACATGCGCCGAGGAGTTTGCATGGCCCAACTCCCAAGGATAACGCAAAAACATGCAGCGCAGTGGTTGCCACAACGAATCCCGAAGCATAGGGGCCAGGGCTCGCAAGGGCAGACATCTCCGTTCCATGAGCATGACCGTGGAAAAGACCGAACAGTCCTGCGAAGACCAGCGAGACGATCATCGGAGATTTTTTGTTCGCGGCCACCGCTGCCCCAAGGAAAACGATGGGTGTTGCAATTCCAAATTCAACGCCGGGTATCTGCCACCCAGTCATTCCCGCGATACCACCACAAATCATGAATCCCAGAAATGATCTAGGGATCAACCACTTCGCGCGACCGCCAATTTCTGCGAGCAACAGTCCCACGGTGATCATCGCCAGCGAATGATCAAGACCCAACAACGGATGCAGTATTCCCTCAACCGTACCTCCGCCAGTGACTCCGTGTCCAGTGTGCGCGGGCGACTTCGGGCGTGAAACAGATGAGCAGCAGAAACAGCATTCTCCAGTCTGCCAGCAATCTTCAGCAATGGTCTACACGACGGCTCCGAACAATGCACCGACCCCGGCCGTCAGTGCCATCGCCAGCGCTCCCCAGAAGGTGACCCGGAAGGCGGCCTTTACAACAGGGGCTCCGCCAGCGTGCGCACCAAACCCGCCCAGCAGAGCCAGAAACAGAATCGATGTGGCAATGACGACGGGGATCAATACCGTGCGTGGCGTCACCAGTGCGGTGACCAGCGGCATCGCGGCACCGATGGCAAATGTTCCCGCAGACGCGAAGGCTGCCTGAACGGGCCGGGCGGTTGTCAGATCCGAGATGCCCAGTTCGTCACGAGCATGAGCCGCCAGCGCATCGTGGGCCATCAATTGATCGGCCACCTGTCTGGCCAGTGACGGTTCAACGCCACGGCTCGCATAAATCGCGGCCAGTTCCTTCCGTTCCGATTCATCCTCAGTCGCCAGTTCTTTTCGCTCTCGATCCAGGTCTGCCTTTTCGGTATCCGACTGGGAACTCACCGACACGTACTCCCCGGCAGCCATCGACATTGCACCAGCAACCAGCCCAGCCACTCCTGCGACCAGAATGTCACTCGACGTGGAATGTGCGGCCGCAACTCCGACGACCAGACTCGCCGTTGATACAATGCCGTCGTTCGCACCGAGGACGGCAGCACGCAGCCAACCGATGCGATCCGTCCGGTGCCCTTCACGATGCTGTACATACATTGGATGCGTCTTCCTGATTGCTCACGACGTGTATGACAGCCTGCGTTTGGCCGTCAGCAACAAAACAATGGTGATTGCTCCCACCGAGAGTAGCGACAGACACACTCGGCGCCTGCTGTTGGCTAGCCAACTTGAGGGAGGCGCGACGGAGTCGAAGCGCGGGAACGATTTGTAATCGGCGGTGGTGAGTAGCACGTCACGACTGGCTCGTTCGACGAAGAACGCTTGCCAGCGAGTGTGGAAGTCGCCGACGCGGGCGAGGTAGTTGTCCCAGCGCGAGTGGCCGTTGCCGGAGAGTTCCGCGAAGGCATCGTTGATAAGCGCTGGTGGAACGAGAAACGCCAACCGGTCGCTGAGCCGTCGTTGCCTTTGCACCTGGGC
>CAMAXD010000494.1 GCA_945861975.1 Candidatus Kuenenia stuttgartensis
ACTGAAGATCATGCGAGTCGGCTTGCCACAGTGCGGACAGGCGATTTCGAAGTGGCTGGTGACCTTCGTGACAGCACGAAGGTCAGGGTTTGCAAGGCAAAGATTTCCGAGCGAATCAAAACCAACAGCCTTGGTACCGACAGGCACAGTCGCGGCGATGTCAAATTGCGTCGGGCGATCAGCTTCGCGTGAGATCTTCAGAACCTGTGAGCGACCACTGACGGAATCGACAAGAGTCAACAAGCTGCCGTCGCTAAGCGAAGCCAATCGAGTGGACCCGATTTCTGCGAAACCCGAGTGCGATACAGCACCTTCTTCGTCGATTCGAACGACGTCTCCTGAGGGCAGCAGGGCTTCAAGCTGACCACCGGCGTTAAGAATCAAATCCTGCACGGGCTGATTCAGCTGGGCAAGATCAGTCATCTGGCCCTCGGCATCAAGCGATACGAGCCGTCCCGATTGCTTGAACGAAAACACAAACCGCCCCAATTCGTCACGAACAAAGCCAGACGCAGGGAACGAAAAAGTCTGTAGAATTACGTGCTGCCCAGACTCGGTAATCTGATGCAACGACGATTCCCCGCCACTGGATGTCATCACGTAGAGAGCACCATCGGCGTCGACCTGAATCCGTTGAATCCCCGACAAATGCTCGATTGCAAGACTGACCGAGCCGTGCTCATCCAACCGAAACACACATTCAGCTTTGCGATCAGCCACGAAGATTCGCGACTTCCCGGACACCACAAGGTCCACTGGTTCCAGAACCTTCACCGGCAATCGCTCGATGACTGGCTTCGACTGAACTCGCACCGGAGCGTGATCATGGTTGGCGATGGCGCCTAAACGAGGCACCTCGTCCGCAAACCCCGCCGGCGCGACAATGATCGCAGCCCCGATCGCAGCGCCCAAGGCGAAACGGCGAAGTAACCCGTGTAGAGAAAACTGTCGAGGCATATCGAAACGTACCCGGTATGGGAGAAACCCGCTTCTTTAGTGGTCAGCCGAGGCGAAAGCCGTTAGCCGAACCACTCCACGATCCGTGTCAAAACCATCCTGCGTCGCAAGTATCAACGGTTCAATCCCCGGCGTCAACAAACGGACCGCCAGATCTTTGCCGCAGATATCCATCCACCCACTTGCAACACTTCTCAGAACCGACGGAGGATCGAATCTGAGGTCAGGAAACACCAGCCTGAGATATAAACGCGTTTCAGTTCCGCATCCTGTGTGCCAATCTGCAAAAAATCATTAGAATCCGAAGAATTCCTCATCCCACTCGCCGAGCGTTCAATCGGCTGTCGCACAATCGCACAGCCACCCGAAGGAGTGTCGCATTTTGAACGGCCAGCCCGATTCGATCGAAAGCAGACTCACCCGTGATTTGACGACCATTTTGGCTGGCAGTTCTGTCCAATTCGCGGATATCGCGGCCGGAACCGCAGCTGGTCGATCCCTTCACGTGGAATATTCCGCTACCGAAATGGGGGCTGCGGGAACTCAGACTGATTCCAGCCGCCGTTATCTGATCGCATCGATTACCAAACCCATCGTTGGCATGCTCGCGGTGCAACTCGCTTCTGCCGGGCGACTTTCCCTGAATGAACCAGTCAGAGAGTTTGTCGAGGGTTTTAATCGGGGACCGCTGAGAGCCATCACGTTCCGGCACATGTTGACTCACACCAGCGGTCTGCCTGACATGCTGCTGAACAACAATGAACTCCGCGCCAGACACGCTTCATTGGCGGAATTTGTGAGTGAAACTGCCCGAGTGACTCCGGAGTTTCCAGCAGGAACCGGCTGTCGTTACTCGAGCATGGGATTCGCCGTGCTGGCCGATGTGATCGCAAAAATCACGCAAACACCGCTCCCTGAACTACTTCAACAAGACCTGTTCGGACCGCTTCGAATGCAGGATTCGTGGCTTGGAATTCCTTCAGGCAAATTCGAAGAACTCGAGCCCACGCTCGTTCCCTGTGAATTACCAATTTGGCAGCAGCAGGCCCCGGACTGGAACTGGAATAGTCGCTACTGGAGAGGCCTCGGCGCGCCGTGGGGAGGGATGACTTCCACGGCAAATGATCTGGGGCATCTGGCCGTTTGTATGTTGAATCAGGGGACGTCGCCCGATCATCAGACAATCATTCATCCGCTGGTGATTTCCAGTTCGACACAGAATCAGACTTGTCACATGTCCGGATTGACGGAGTCCGATCGTCTCCATCGTCCATGGGGATTGGGATGGAGATTTAACTGGCCTGATCATGCCACTTGTTTCAGCGACTTTGTTTCGTCCGAAACCTACGGTCACTGGGGTGCGACCGGAACCTTGATGTGGATTGACCCGAAGACGCAAATTTGGTGCGTGATCCTGACCAATCAGCCATATGAAGCCAGCCAGACAGTGATTCAACGACTGTCGAACCGAATCGCATCAGAGGTTCGTGCAAAGACGCCAGAACCGCCATCGAATTGACATCGCGGGCTGCAGCCCGCATGCTTCCGTCACTGATGGCCCGCTCGCCTGAATCAACAGTCTTACATCATCAACAGATGGAGTTCGTGTCCTATGTCAGATGCGTCAGAATTTGCCCCGGAAAAATGGACACGCCGCAGCGTATTGGCTTCGGCAACAGCCGCATCAGTCACGTTGTTATCCGGAGCGACTGGCTTCGCTGGGAACTCATCGCAGGAGGCCAACGCATCTTTGCCCGCGGTTCCGGCGGACTTTCGAATCACGAAGAAGAGAATTCATCAGTCTGTCATGGGCTGGTGCTTCAACCCAATGCCGGTGCCGGAATTGATCCAGCATTGCGTCGACGTTGGAGTTGAGGCCATCGAAGGAGTTGACCCGAAGTTTTACCCTGACGCTCGGGCGAAAGGCCTGAAGATCGCACTCGTCAGCAGTCACGGGTTTGCCAAAGGGCCGGTCGACCCTGCCAATCATCAGGAGTGCATCCAGAAGCTGAAAAAATCCATCGACATTGCCGCTGAGTTTGAAAGTCCCAGTGTGATCACTTTCACGGGAATGCGTGTCGAAGGCATGCATGACAAAACGGCTGAGCAGAACTGCATCGACTGCTGGAAGCAGGTGATTGAGTATGCGGAGTCAAAAAAGATTACGCTGGTTCTTGAGCATCTGAATACTCGCGACAGCTCTCACCCGATGAAGGGTCATCCGGGATATTTTGGCGACAATATCGAACGTTGCATCGAACTTGTGAAGCGAATGGATTCGCTTTACTTCAAGCTGCTGTTCGATGTCTATCACGTGCAGATTATGCATGGCGATGTGATTCGTCGTCTTCAGATGTACCATCCGCTCATCGGACATTATCACACCGCAGGAAACCCCGGACGACGCGAACTGGATGACAAGCAGGAGATCAACTATCCGGCTGTCCTGCGAGCAATCATCGCGACGGGATACACGGGGTTCGTTGCTCAGGAATTCATTCCGACGTGGAGCGATCCTGTGCTCGCATTCCGTCATGCGGCGATGGTGACCGACGTCTAGTCTGAACATCGAAAAAGAACAGCCGGCACACTCCGTGAAATGTCCCGGACTTCATTGGGACATAGCGGAGTGTGCCACATTGTGTGCTCATGATACTGCAGCAGATGAACTCGCAGATGCAATTCGTTTCAGCCTGCTGTCCTAGCGAATTTCGTCCCCGGACGGAGGACCTCCAGCTGGTGGCCCTAATAACCCGGGATTATCCTTGAGGACCTGCACGATTGATCCGGGAATCGTAATGCTGACTGCCACCGACGAATCAGCAGATGTCGATGCAAGGCTATTGATAGCCTCACCAAGAGAAGGCTGCAGTGGCGGAGGCGCCTGACCCAACGCCAACGGGGCCATCTGCTTGCCCATCCTCACGAGGCCAGCCACAGCCTGATTGGCTTCTCCGGCAGCACTCTCTTCCGTCAGATTCAACTGTATCTTCAGAGCCAGATCACTGCCGGCATCCATAACAATCGCACCACCGGAGATCCGACCTTTGATTGCACCCACCAGTTGTGCAACCTGTGCTGGCACAT
>CAMAXD010000495.1 GCA_945861975.1 Candidatus Kuenenia stuttgartensis
ATCCTTGGTGAATCACACAGGTTTCGATACCACGCCATGATTTCAGTCCCGCCATAGCCCCGGTTACCCGCGAACAGTACTTGCATTGTGCGGCTCACTCTCGATGGTGCCCAGAATCTACCTTTCTTACTCAGCATCTCGGCAATTACCCCCTGCCGTCCAACGGATTTTGTGATGCGGCCGTTGCAGGCAACTTTGTGATGTGCCATCAGCAGTGCGTGAAGCTCAATCATGTCTTCGCTCCATTCGCCATTCGGTCCTCTTCTTGCTCTACTCCGATGAGAGAGACTGTTCTCTCGGCTTCTTGGCACCAATGGACTCTTGGCAGCAACATTCCGTCGTTTCCCTCGCGACTTTTCTTCGACGGCGGTGATCGGTGTAAGCTGATTCGCCGTTTCCGGAAGTTTGCATCGCTGAACAAATTCTGGTTCCCAAATATCTGAGCCGCAGAGAGGCAGAACAGGAATTGCCACGGGAATTGTCGGCATTTCGGCCAATTGCGAATACACAAATTCGGCTTGATGCAGCATGTGTTTAATGGCATCCGATTCGAGAAGTGCAGGATTGCCATACATCGACTCCGGCGGATTAAATTGAATGCTCAGTGCGTGCAGGGCATTCTCCGCAACGAACGGACCTTGATACTCGGGCAATGATGCCACGCCAGCGTAGAGTTGATGTTTGCTGATGCAAATCAGCCATGGGCGAATTGCATCATAGGCGTCTTCCAATTCGACATCGCGATAACCTTCTATATTTAGAGGAGCTGCACGATGACCATTCTCCCGGATCAATTTCATCCGTCGTCTGACTTGATCGAAGAAATCTGAAAAGAGGTGAGCTTGGTCTGGAGTCATCTTCGAAGTCCTTTGAACATGGTGATTTAGCGATAGCAACTTGATCGCGTTGAGTATATCACTGGTTCAGAACTTATCTGGCCTTAGCAGCCCTCAGTAACGACGACCACCACTCCGCCTCCGGCTGTAGTCCCAGCCTGTGGGAGTTATAACGCGTCGACTTTCTCAAACTTTCTGCAGCTTCGAACTTGACAGACGTTTTTATTGGCAGCAACAGGGCTAAGTCGGTTCCATCCGGTCTATTTCTGGAACGAGTATTGAATCGCGGCTAGTACCGGTCTACTCCTGCGAATCGACTCTTTTACCATTGAGTTGGTCACAAAAAGTTCTCAGTGATTCCATGAACTTCTCACCGTCATGCAGCAGCTTATTCGCAGCAAGATTCAAAGACGCTGAATCAATGTCTTGTCGTGAAGTCTCAGCCTGTCCATCCAACCCTGTGAACTTGAAACCCGTTCGAACTCGATAAGCCCGACATGCCTCATCGAAGTACCAGGGGACACCGGCTAATGAAAGGGTTTGCAGGAGACGATAGACCGTCCTCTTAGAGCATTCGAGTTCGGCGGCGAGCGTGTTGGAGTCCCACCGGCCTTTACCCATGATCAGGTGCAAGATCCGAAGCAATCGCCCCAGTCGCTCACACTGGCGAACCCGCCGATCTGCATCTGTTCTTTGCTTTTTTGCCATGCCCGTCCACGTACTTTGCTTCTTGCTGAAGTTTGTACCGGGACGATATCCGGAGGCGATGTCAGCTATGGGTCATTCAATGCCCCACTGTAGTCACCGATGGCTTGGCCCTGCCATTTGGGGACTTGCTGAAAAGTCAGTGCCCCACCGTTGGCACGGTAAGTGATTCCAATACGTTCAACATTTTGCGTTTGATCGTATTGAGAGATCTTCATGAGCTTTCGAATCTGGCTGGAGCAACTTCGGAACGTACGTGGTCACCGCCCTCTGTGGCCGGTGCTGCTTGGAGCGGCGTTGGACTCCGAGTTTCAGCGTCAGCGGTCCATTGATGAGTCGTACAAAGGCGACGTCTTCAAAAATCGAGACGACCACCGCTTGGATGAGGGAGAAAAAGAGGAGCGATTAGTGGCTCAGCTGTACCGCCTGGCTCTCGCCGATGACGGTTGTCTGCATCTTGGATCACAAAGAATCTGGCTGCTCGGGTTTCAGTGGCCGACACAGGGGGGTGTTGGTGAGATGGGACGCAGAGCAGACCTTGTTGGGCTGACCACCGATGGGGGTCTTGTTGTATTCGAAGCAAAGAGAGAAAACGGCGATGCTCCAATCATCGCGATTGCCGAAGGAATGGATTATCTCGCCTGCCTCCTGCGAGATAAAAACTTTGAGAAGATTCTTACCGGCTTCAATGCGTGGATCACTTCTCGGCAACACCCAGTTCCGAATGGTTTCAACGGAGTTGTCCCAAACGCGTCAGTTCGACCAACACTCGTGGTCCTGGCCCCTGAAGCCTATTATTCAGGTCGGCAGGCACGCAGCATTCGCGGCAAAGATTGGCCACTGCTCGCGGCGGTCGGAGATGTTTTTATCCCTTCTGTCTGTGTGAACTTAGCAGCCACAGATTTTCGAACGACGACATTATGGTTGCCGTCCACGCCCGAGAAGGGTTAGCTAAGATGCAGTTTCCGCACTGCGAGCAGTTGAACATTTGATGAGAAGCCCGCAAGCCTCATTTGCTCGAAGGTGGGCATTGATTTGGTTTTGCAGCGTATGGAACACCATCTGACTCAAGTCACGCTCACATTTCGAACAATTCCCTTTCTGTATTACGGCTTTCAGAGTGGGTGCGTTTCGGATAACGGCAGGATGCAGCTTCGAAATTGTGAGGCCGGCCGTTTCAAAAGGCTGTTGTGTCAAAGACCATCACCTGCTGCCGAGGATCCAGATTCAGACGACATCCAGCATGACCGCAGAGAATCAATCCGGCAACGTAGTTCTTGATTCCCTCAAGCAACGGCACCCATTTCTTTTGACGTCCAAGGATGGCCAGCATTTCCTTTTGCTTGCAGTTGCCAATGACGAGGACAGGTTTCTTTAACAAAGCGGCAGGTCCGTTAGTCGGGACACCAGTCAAACGTTCTGTAAGTCCAAGCCGCCTCTTCAGGCAGACGACTTGCTCATAGTCCTCCTGAATTTCGGCTCGCTGCTGTTCGATCCAAAGGCAGGCCCGTTGCAGTTGCTGCACGACTTCAGGTATCTGGTCATCCTCTGCCATAAGTCGTGCATCGTGGATGCCTTTGACTTCTACCAGAGCCAGACAATTTAAATGCGTGTCGAAGTGGCAAATGTCTATCGTGTCAGAAACGGTCTGGCCTGAACTTTGAAACTTGATCTCCCGGTCCAGGATGACGTTCTGATGCCGACACACAATTTTATGAACAATGGAGCTTTCGAGATTATGGCTGACAGATCTCATTGCTCGTTTGTACTCAGAAAGTACCGTTGGAGTACCGAAGCCAATCGCCATGAGGGCGGCACTCTGTGGAAACAAGAATCCGCCAGCTCCGAGTTGCAGAGGGAAGAAGTTTGATTTGTCCGGTGGATTGGCTGGGAGGTACCTGAAGTGCATTTGCCCAACAACCTGACCATCCTGAACTCGCAAATCACGCATCAGGGCGGCTCCTCGGTAATAGATGGTCATTGAACCATTTCGAATCGCCGGGTAAAGCTCTGGGTCTCTGCAGACATTCTGGAAGAACGTCCGAAACTCAGCATTGCTGAAAAACTCATCGGGCAGACTGCGAGGCATGAAACGATCCTTCGAGGGCGTGGACGATAATGGCTGCTCAGTGACAAGGTTCCCAATCCGTCCTGCTGAATGCTGCGAGTGGCCTTTCGAGGCCTGACTCACTTTGGTGGACTGGTAGTGTTGGATGCAAACTCAGGAAAAATCACACAGGACCGGTCACATCGTCGATGGAGGGAATGGATCACTTTCCCACGTCTCGCCGTCTTGAAGCAGCACGGCGTTCTTGAAGTGCTGCAGGAATCGTTCTGGCTCAAAGGTGTGGATCGGGATCACGGTCTTCGCGTTGATCTGTCCGACAAATTCAAGGATGTCATCGTGATAGATGTGGCCGCTGGTGTGGACTTCGATCAGGTCCC
>CAMAXD010000496.1 GCA_945861975.1 Candidatus Kuenenia stuttgartensis
ATCATGGGCTTTTGTCTCTACATCCCGTTCATTCTGATCGACCTTGTGGTTTCAGTCATTCTCATGTCATTGGGCATGATGATGATGCCACCAATGGTGATCTCCACACCGTTCAAAATCCTGTTGTTTGTCCTCGTCGACGGCTGGCAGTTGATCGCGAAAGTCCTGAGTTTAAGCTTTCATTGAGAACTGCCTGAGCCCCTGAGTCTGCATCGTGGTCCCCGTCTTTTGCTGAATTTCAGATCCCTTTATGTCAACACCCGCAATAGCCATACCTCCAACCGGCAGTTGGATGAAACAGAGCGAAACTCTGTTGTCATTCGGCATGATCGTTGGTCTCGTGGTCATGCTGGTTCCGCTGCCTCAGTGGCTGCTGGACCTGCTGCTCGCGGCAAATCTGGCGGCCACAGTTCTGCTGCTGCTGGTGACATTAAGTGCCAAACGCGCCCTTGAACTGACCGTATTCCCATCGCTGCTTCTGCTGTTGACGCTGTATCGCCTGTCACTGAACGTCGCCACGACGCGACTGATTCTACTGGAAGGCGACGCTGGTCATATCGTGACTGCGTTCGGCAACTACGTCGTGGGCGGAGAGTTGGTCGTCGGTCTGACGATCTTCCTGATTCTGGTCACCATTCAGTTTATGGTGATCACCAAAGGTGCAGGGCGAATCGCTGAAGTGTCTGCTCGCTTCACTTTGGATGCGATGCCTGGCAAACAGATGGCAATCGATGCGGAACTTAACGCCGGAAGCATCAACGACAAAGAAGCCCGTCGACGACGCGAGGAGTTATCTCGTGAGACCGAATTCTACGGGGCGATGGACGGTGCCAGTAAATTCGTCCGCGGAGATGCGATCGCCGGATTGATCATTACCGGCGTGAATCTCGTCGGTGGCGTCATCATGGGCGTCGTCAACGGAATGTCATTCGGCCAGTCTGTTCGGACCTACTCCATTCTGAGCGTTGGAGACGGTCTGGTCACTCAGATCCCGGCACTCGTGATTGCCACATCGGCCGGTATTCTGGTCACAAAAACAACGTCGAACGACAGCCTCAGTGATGAAATCGGCGGACAGCTTTTTCATTCGCAGCGATCCTTGTGGATCGGCGCTGGCATTCTGGCCTTGATTGCTCTGATGCCTGGACTTCCCAAAATCCCGTTTTTGGGCGTCTCCGTCGCGTTATTACTGATTGCAAATCGAAGCAAACCGGCTCCTCCGGTGGAAGCAGTTGCTGAAGGAACAGATCCGGACAAGCCGACGCAGCCTGACGATGAACGCCATCTCGATGAGTTCCTGCTGACAGACCGAGCCGTCGTTGAAGTCGGAGCACGGCTGGTTCCGTTCATTCAGAGTAAGCGAGTCAAGGGTCTCTCGGAGCGAATCACAGCTCTCCGTCGGGAGTTCTCCCGATCTCAGGGCCTGTGGATACCTCCGATTCGCGTGAACAGCAATCTGTCGGGCCTGCAGCCCGAGGAATATCGAATTCTCGTCGCTGGTCGCAGAGTCGCAGGCGGTGAACTTCGAACGGAACAGTTGCTGGCGATCCTGCCTGAAGGCCGTCAGGCCAGTGTGCCGGGTGAGCCGACAACCGAGCCGGCCTTTGGACTGAACGCCCGCTGGATTACTTCCGACAACCGTCGTTCGGCCGAAATTCAGGGATGCACCGTTGTTGATCCGCTCAGTGTGCTGATTACTCATCTTGGTGAAATACTGAAACGCTTCGCGCATGAATTGCTCACGCGTGAAGCTCTGAAGCAGATGCTCGATCGAGCCAAAGAGTTTGCCCCCACCATCGTTGAAGAGATTAAACCGGAGACTATCCGCATGGGAATGCTGCATCAGGTTCTTGTTCAACTGGCCGAGGATCGAATTCCCCTGGCCGACATTACTCTGATTCTCGAGTCCATCGTGAATCATGCGCCTCAGACCAAGACCAGCGAAGATCTGACCGATCACGTTCGCGTTGATCTGGGCCGATTGGTCTGTGAACGCTTCCGTGGAACCGACGGTCGCCTGCGAGTTGTCGCGATGGAGCCAAAACTGGATTCGCGTATGCGGCAGTCACTGCATCAGGATCAGTTGGCGTTGGGAGCTGGTCCGCTGACGCGATTGATAGAAGCCGTCGGCAAAGCCGCGCGGGAATCTGAACGAAATCAATTACCGCTGGCTCTGCTGGTGGATCAGAAGGTTCGACGTCCTCTGAAACGATTGCTCGCACGCACAACTCCGGATGTGGGGGTAATCGCCTATCAGGAAGTCCCCAATGATCTGGTGATTGACTCAGCCGTGATGCTGCAGTTCGACGACATTATTGGTCCGGAATCCAACAACGATGCCGGACAGCTTCGCGGTGCGGCCTGACAGTGAAAACGACAAAACTCGGATCGATCCCCGAGGATTGCCTCATCGCTCTGAACAACATGGTCTCGTAATCAGAATTCGTTGTAACAGATCTGAATCCAATGCATATCAGTCAAATCATACTCGATCGACGTCCGTGGGGCCGGGCCTGCGGACTGCTTGTGAGCTGTGTGGTGATGATCATCGGCATCATTCGCAGCACCGGACCGGCAGAGATTGTGCTGCGTGCCTTCACGGCCGCGATCATCTCTGCAATATGCGTCCGCGGGTTTGTGAGACTGCTGCAGACAATGGCAGAACCCGGTGCAGAAAATCGTTCTGAGTAAATCTCAGGATTCGTTGGGCCAGAATTCCGAGTGGTACGAAGTAACTATTCAGTCCGCGGTGACGATTGAGGCTAACCTCTCAATGGGATCCCCGCGAACGCCCGGCCTCATCTCAAATTGTGCCAAGAATTAAGACTGCGAAATCATCCAAATGAGCACTCGCATGCATTCCGCTGTAAAAGCGTATCATAAAGTCTGTACGATGGATCTTCGAGATCGCCTGATCATCGAACATCTGTCTTACGTTCGTCATATCCTGGGAAAGCTTCTGGGATCACTGCCGGAATATGTTGATAACGAAAACCTTGAATCGGCTGGCATTCTGGGGCTTGTGGAAGCCGCAGGACAGTACGATCCGGATCGAGGTGCTGCGTTTACAACGTTCGCTTACCAGCGAATCCGCGGTGCGATTCTGGATGAACTGCGACGCAACTGTCCGGTCCCGCAAACAATCCTCCAGAGCTGGGCTCTGATTCGAGACGCATCCGTTCATATGGCACCTCCGCTGACTCCGGAGAAACTGTCAGATGCCACCGGACTATCGGTCCGCGATGTGGAAGATTGCCTGACCGCCATGCGGTTAACCCGTCCCGAAAACTGGGCGGATGAATTGGGAGAACTACCGACACCCGATCATCGCCATTCTCAGGTCGATGCGGGATCCCACCGAGCCGAAGAACGAATGGCTTTGGCCGATGCAATCGAACAACTCCCGAAAAAGATGCGGCTCGCGGTCACAATGTATCACATGGAAGACATGCGAATGAAGGAAATTGGACAGGTGCTGGGACTCTCGGAATCCCGCGTCTCTCGACTTCTGGCAGCCGCAGAATTACAGCTCAAGTCAATCATCAGACGGAAAACAGGCTGAGCAATACGAGAACTTCCGCAGCCAAACTCTTTGCGGCATCTCTCCTGGCAATGTGTGGTTTTGAATACAGCCAGTTGATAGCCGCCCCTTCAAATTTATCCCCGAATTGAAACTGGAACGGATTGAAACATGAGTGCCGTGCTGTCATCTCGAGGTCGCGTTTTATCCAGCCAGCAGGTTCGATTCAGTGAAGCCCCGGTTCGCTTAGGACAACAAACTCGTTGCTCAAAGGAGCCATCCACTGTCTCCGTTCAGACTGATCCGAATACCGGAGATGTCGTTGCAATCGTGGTTCACTGTGGCTGTGGTGAAGTCACTGTTGTCGAATGTGCTTACGGCAGCGTGACCCTCCAGTAACTAACATTGACTAACATTGAC
>CAMAXD010000497.1 GCA_945861975.1 Candidatus Kuenenia stuttgartensis
GTTGCTGGACGCCGGCACGGAACGATTGTCCTACATCGATGGCGAATCATTGCTGGGAGCCGATCGCGATGACACGACCGATGGTTCTCATCCATCCGATCTGGGTTTCTACCGCCACGCCGACGTGTTTGAACCCGTTCTCCGCGAGGCATTGAAGACGACAGTGAAAGCGTAACGGCGCAAGCCATAGGGTGAGTGCTTGAAAATCTCGAACGCTACCGGATGGCTCGCACCATGCCGCTTCACGTGAGAACCACTCTTCACCTCGCTCAAGCATTCTTCATCGTCGACCACGCGCCGATCGCAAGAAACAACCAGCCGAGAATCAACAGTGTTCCGCCGATGGGGGCGATCGCTCCCCAGGGAACTCCCAGCCATTTTGGTCCGGCGATAACCAGCAGGTAAAGCGATCCGCTGAAGAAGAAGACTCCTCCAAGAAAACACACCGACGACGCCGACAGCCAGCGTGATCGCTGTCGCAGCATCACAACTCCGGTCAGCCCCAATGCCAAAGCATGCGCCATGTGGTAGTCCACGCCGGTTTTGAAATCCTGTAGGTACTTGTAGCTGGCCGGGACACTTTGGCCGGCGATCATCTTCGGCTCCATGTCCGCATACTTCTTCTCGAGGTAGCCGTCACCGGTGTTGTTCGACAGACCATGAGCACCGAAGGCTCCCAGCGTGACGGCCAACATGCCAAACAAAGCCGACAGCACAAGGCACAGACGAGGACTCATGGGAGAAACCTTTGAAGCTGGATTTGTTGAGGAATGTTCGGACTCAGACAAGCGATTTTCACAATCACCACCAAGTCTACCCTGGTCGCGTAGACTAAGTGAGCAGAATGCTGGCCACCGGTGAGTGTCTTCAGAAACACAGGAAAACACGGGTGGCTGCTTTCATCGTTGAACGGCAAGCCGCAGGCGTCGTGGCCCGATTTTCACCTACGCCTGCGGCTCGCCGTTAAACGAAAACGCCAGAGACACCACCGAATCAATGTCCCGCCCGTGATCACTTTCCCCTAACTCCGAATTATGGCGACGATCAGCGTGAAGAGAGGCCAATCGGCTCTCGCGGGCAAATGATTTCCAGAATTGACGTTTGTTTCTTAGAACTCAACAAATCCCCTATCATTCGGTTCAACAACGGCGCCGCTGTGTGCCCTAATCCGGATCCTCTGAACCCGACTTCGAAGCATCCCATGACAGACATCGAAAACCTTGGACAGTTCTACCTCGGCAAAACCCACGACCTGAAAACCGGAGTCACCTCGCCCGATCAGGTCGTGATGTATGACGCGAAAGACCTCACGACTCATGCCGTCTGCGTTGGCATGACCGGCAGCGGCAAGACCGGTTTGTGTCTCGCACTTCTTGAAGAAGCCGCCATTGATGGCACGCCCGCGATCTGCATCGACCCCAAGGGCGACCTGGGAAATCTGATGCTCGCGTTTCCCGATTTGTTGCCACAGGATTTCCAACCATGGGTTGATCCTCAGGAAGCCAGTCGCAACGGAATGACGGTTCCCGAGTTCGCCAAAAAGACCGCTGACACATGGCGAAATGGACTGGCTGAATGGGGCCAGTCCGGAGAACGCATTCGTAAGTTCAAAGCCGCCGCGGATGTGGAGATTTATACTCCCGCCAGCAACGCCGGCCGACCTATCACCGTCCTGAAATCATTCGATGCGCCGAATGATTCGGTCCGCTCCGACTCCGACGCGCTGCGAGGAAGCATCATGTCGGCGGTGTCAGGGCTGCTGGCTTTGCTGCAAATCAATGCCGATCCGATCAGCAGTCGTGAACATATTCTGCTGTCCAATATTCTCGATTACTACTGGCGCAGTGGTCAGAACGTGGATATGGGTTCGCTGATTCGCAGCATTCAGGCGCCGCCGTTTAACAAGGTTGGCTTTCTGGATCTGGAATCGTTTTATCCTCAGGGCGAACGCTTCAAACTCGCGATGACGTTAAACAACCTGCTCGCGTCTCCCAGCTTTGCCGCGTGGCTCGAAGGCGAACCGCTCGACATCCAAAAGCTGTTGTGGACACCAGCCGGCAAACCTCGCCTGGCGATTATCTCCATCGCTCACCTTTCCGATCAGGAACGAATGTTCTTCGTCACGATCCTGCTGAACGAAGTGCTAAGCTGGATGCGGAGTCAGACAGGAACTTCCAGCCTGCGAGCTATCCTTTACATGGATGAAGTGTTTGGCTACTTCCCGCCAACCGCGAATCCGCCGTCAAAACTGCCGATGCTGACTCTGCTGAAGCAGGCTCGAGCGTTTGGGCTGGGTTGCGTCCTGGCGACTCAAAACCCAGTGGATCTCGACTATAAAGGTCTGTCCAACTGCGGCACATGGTTTTTGGGACGGCTGCAGACGGAACGCGACAAGATGAGAGTTCTCGAAGGACTCGAAGGTGCGGCCCTTTCGACGGGATCAACCTTCGATCGCCAGCAGATGGAACAGACCCTGGCCGGTTTGGGCAGTCGAGTCTTCCTGATGAATAATGTGCATGAGGATGCTCCGACTGTCTTTCGCAGCCGCTGGGCGTTGTCGTATCTTCGCGGGCCCGTGAGTCGTCAGCAGATCGAAACTCTGATGGCTCCGCTGAAGGGCAACAGCCCGGCACCATCAACGACGGCCCAGGTGATGAGCAGTGCTCCGGTCGCTCCTCGTTTTGCAGCTCCAGCCACGGAACTCCCCAGTCAGCCTACCAGACCGGTTTTGCCGCCGGGAATCGCCGAATTTTTCCTGCCAGCTCATGTGCAGGCGGATCGGTTTGTGTATCGACCGGCGTTACTGGGACAGACGCGTATCCATTTCATCGATGCAAAGAATAGCATCGACCTGTGGGATCCGGTTACGCTGATTCGTCTGGGCGGCGATTCCATTCCTGCAGATCCATGGCTTGAAGCTGATGAATGGGACGAAGCCGATGTGCCGCAATTGTTGCCAGAGCCCGAATTCGGCAATGCGTCGTTTCGTGAATTGCCGGCCGAGCTGACTCAGAAGAAATCTTATACCGGCTGGACGACAGCCATCAAAAATCATCTCTACCGAGACCGTAAGCTGGTCGTCTTTACATGTGAAGAGCTGAAGCAAACTTCGCAGCCCGGTGAATCTGAAAACGACTTCCGTATTCGTCTGCGTCACGCCGCGCGAGAGGAACGAGATCGCCTCGTGGAGAAACTGCGTCGCAAGTATGCCACGAAGTTCGGAACTCTGGATGATAAGATTCGGCGAGCTGAGCAGAAGATTGAGAAAGAGAAGCAACAGAAATCTCAGAAGACGCTCAGCACAGCGGTCAACTTCGGCACCAGTATTCTCGGGGCTTTGTTTGGCCGCAAACTGGGCACATCGACAAACGTCACGCGGGCCGGATCCGTGATTAAGTCGGCCACCAATGTGGCCGCAGAATCCAACGACATTCGTGTCGCAGAAGAACAGTATGCCGCGTTGCTGCAGGATCGTGAAGCTCTAAATGCAACGGTGGAAGGAGAAGCCAATGAGATCGTGCATCAGTTCGACACGGATGTCATGAAGTTCGACAGTCTGGAAATCTCACCTCGAAAGACCGACACCGCGGTCGATCGGATCGCTTTGCTTTGGCTTCCCTACGTCGACGACGGCGCGGGGAACATGCATCGGGCGTTTTGATTATTGCGATGGTCAAATTCAGGTAGGGTGGGACCAGCGAGCATTGCGAGCGCCGGCCCGCCTTTTGCCGCATCGAAGTTGGTGGGCCGGCGCTTCGCTGGTCCCACCCTACGCAAATTTCATTGGCACAAAACAAGAAGAATGAGGTCCCAGGATGAAGAGCATCTGCAAACTGGTTCTGACCACGATCGTTGGCATCGCCGCAGTTACCGGGACGCCGGGCCTCTCACCACATCAAGCTGCGTTACTCAACACCGTGGCCGCCGAGGAACCTCT
>CAMAXD010000498.1 GCA_945861975.1 Candidatus Kuenenia stuttgartensis
ATGTATTCCTCCTCGGCATCGCCTGCCAGCTTCGCAAACAACTTCATCTCCGGCAGTTTGGACACACCCTCAGCAAAGTGAGAACTGATTTGCTGGATGTAGACGTAAGCAGCGTGAACTGGGTCGAGTCCGTCTTTGATCAGCATCTCTATATCCCTGATGCCTCCGGGGAGCGGCTCTCCCGGACGCCTTTTCGGCACCTTTGTTGGCAGATTGCCTGACTTTGATGCGAGTTTTCGGTGCAGCTTTTTGCTGATGTCGCCCATGACTATTTCCGTTTCGCTTTCTTTTCCGCTTTGAACTCAGATTCATCGCCTTGATGAATGAAAATCATCCCCGTGATTTCATTCCCGTCAAGTATGGCCCAGCCTCGCCCTTGAGCGGCACTGCACTCGTCGTTGCCGTCCCATGTGAACTCCACACACGGTTTGGTGTCACGAATGCCGGTGCGGTAGTCGATTTGACCTTGGACATATCCGAATTGGAACGATCCCATGTTGTTCGGGCCGAACTCAAAGTAGCCTTCGACTTCTGCGTCCACGAAATCCTGATCCCACTGGTCCATCCATGTGATCCGCCAGCGGCCTTCCAGTGGGCACTTTGATTTTTCTTTCTTCGCCATCGTCATTCAGTCTCGCTGTTGTCTGGCCGGTCGGCGGGAATGTACGGAATCAGTCCCTTCTCGAATGCGGCTTGTTGGACTTCACGGGTACAACGACGAACGTCCAAGATGAAGCCGCTGATTTCGAGCATCCACATCGCATGGCTGTCGTCCATCTTGCTCGGCAATGTCCAATGGTGATCGAACTGCCGGATCTTCAGCATGGTGCGAATCAGCTTCGACTTGCCCTGTCCCGTACTTTCGCCAACGCCGAACGCTTTGTCGATGACGGGGAGCTTCATGTGCGGAGTCTGGCTGCGGTCGTCGAGGAAATTTACCCAGCCAATCGTGCGGATGATGCCACAAGCCCATGTGTTCGGCTTGCCGCTGACCAATGGTGACGGACGTTTCCGGGCCAACTTCTCCGTCAGGTTGCGACAGAGGATGGCATATTCTTCGTTGAGGTGATCTCGGCAAAAATCATCGACCATCTTGGAAATTCCATCGAAGGCTGGTTGTACTTCATCTGAGATTCTTCCACCGGCTGGTTTCTTGACCATCCCTATTTCCTCCAATGATATTCATTCTGCTTTCTGAATCCTGAAAGCAGAATCGTACCAACTTTGGTGATTTCCATAACCGAGTAGGGACCAGTCGGTATCGAGATGTTTACGATCATCGCTTCGTCTTCTTTCCGCCCTTCGTCCTCTGCAATCTTCCGATGGGAATTCCATCACAATCACTCCAAAGTCGCAGATGCCACTTCGATGCGGAAGTTATTGCCGACCTTCACGACCTTGGCATCGACGATCTGCCGTTTGTCATCGGGGAAAAGGTTCAGCTTCCGTTCAACCAGCGATTCCATGTCCTTGAGGATATTGGCCAAAGCGGCGGGAGAGGTGGCAGGATTGAATTGCAGGTATCCTTGCCGGTATTGCTCAAGTTGCCGCTGTCGAATCTCAGGTGATCCGCAGGCCATATTCCAAGCGGTGCAGGCGGCGTTCAGACGATTCTGCCTCTCTCCAATCGTATCACCCACTCCCAAGAAGCCTGCTGCCATTTCCGAGATCATCTCTGACATCTTACGTTTGGTCGAGGGCTTGGATTTCTTTGATTGAGTCATCGTTATGTTCTCATTGATGGTTACAGATGCTCTCATCGAAAGCGGCGTCAAATTCTATCCTCTGCCCGGTTGGCCGGATAGAATGCGAACGAAGGAGTGAAATCATGCGTCATCCCGGCTGGATTCTGGTCATCATCGGGCTGCTGGTCACTGGGATTGGCGTCGTCTGGTTAACCGCTCCGTCAATCCCACTGTTCGGAAAACTGCCCGGCGACATCCGTATTGAGCGGGAGAATTTCAACTTCTACTTCCCGCTGACGACCTGCATCCTGCTGAGTCTGTTGTTGACTGGCATCATGTGGTTGGTGCGGTATTTTTCATAGTGACAAGGACCAGTTGAACGATATGCCAAATCAAATTCTTGTCATCAAACCCTATTTGCATCTCGGCACATGGGTCTTTGATGACCCTTCTACCGACCTTGTCCAAGAACCGTTTGTTTCCGGCGTCCCGGAAATGATCAACGATCTTGTGGCTGACATTCCGAATGCTCGTCAGGGTTTTCGTATGCTGTTTTCCTCGGCACCGTTCCCCAGTTTTCAACGCAAGCTGGAATGGGTTCGAACTGAGTTTGGCGGCAACTGGTATCGGACAGATGTGCCACCGATGGAAGGCTGGTTGTGTCCGGCGTTGTTTCGTTACTTCAAAGTGGCACCGGCAGAGTTGTATGTGAAGGCTGAAGAAATCAGATGAACCAGATCATGGCGATTTCGACGTATCTCTTGGCGATCCTCAGGATCGCTGCTGGCATCATACATTTTGTGAATCCAGCGTTCTTCCTGAAGGTCATGCCGCCGTATTTGTCGCTTCATAAAGAACTGGTTTTCAGTTCACGACTGCACCCAGGTCAAAGGCCTTCTTCAGTTCTCTTTTTGTACGTTCGAATTCTCCCGCCCTGCGACTGACAATCACGGAGAGAAAATGCCATTCGCCATTCGCAGGCCAACAGCAACGAGCAACACTCAGCCATCGCTCTGCTGTGAAATGGCGACGGTCTTCAATCGCAACTCTGGCTCGCCATAGAGAAACCTGCAACGTCAGCAGGCCTGTCCCGACGAGAACACATCCCAACACGATCAACCACGTAAGCCAGCGCCGCGCGACCATTCTGCGTCGCCTGCGCGGCTGAGATTGATGTTGTGTTTCGGAACCTGCTGTGGCCATGAATAACGTCTGCGCCGTCTTTCTGAATTGAACGCTCCACGCATCGACAAGGCGAGGCGAAGAACCGTGAAACCATAATCGACAAGGCTCAACCCGCTCCACCATGGGCAGCTAGAAAGCCGAATCACACGGTTTTGGTTTCGTGGGATCCCCAAATTGTAGTCGGCGGATCTGCAAAACTCCCGTCAGAATACGACGAGTTCATCGCCAACAGTTGCCCGGCGGAATAATCCGGTAGAATATCCCAGGGTGCGGCACCGCTTCTGATCGCTGATCCGCAGCGGAAGGCCGCTTTCGTCACATTCCAGCCGCGGGAGAGCACCCGAACGCCCGGCGAGATCGCTATCAAACTATGAGACTTTCTGCAGGACGCTCGGGCAGAGGCATGGGGTTTGATAGCATGCGCAAGAAATAGGATAGTTCTCGATCCGGAGTCCATCATGAACATGTTGTCTGGCCGTCATGCGTTTATCACCGGAAGTACTCAGGGGATCGGCCTCGAAATCGCCTTCGCGATTAAAGAGGCCGGAGCCTCCGTGGTTCTGCACGGGACAAGGATGCATGAAGCGGCCGTGAAAGCGGCAGAGAAATGTCGGACAACGGCTGGTCTGGCGCAGGTGGTTGTGGGTGATCTGGCAGAACCAATGCCGGAGGCTCCACTGGCCCTGGCCGAGCAGGCTCTGAAGCTGAATCCCGGGATCGACACGTTGGTCTGTAACGCCGGAACATTTATCGATGCTCCGTTTCTGGAGATGGACTTTGCGACGTTCGACAGAACTCTAAAGCTGAACGTGTATTCTCAGTTTGTCCTGATTCAGCACTTTGCCAGACGTTGGGCGGAGCAGAAGACTGCCGGAAGAATTCTGCTGATCGGCTCCATCAATGGCAAGCTGGCAGAGCAGACTCATGTGGCCTATGACACTTCCAAAGGTGCGATAGACGCGATGGTTCGTTCGTTGTGCGTATCGCTGGCCCCGATGGGAATTCGTGTGAACGGTGTCGCTCCAGGCCTGCTATGGACTCGCCTGACAGAACCAGCTCTGA
>CAMAXD010000499.1 GCA_945861975.1 Candidatus Kuenenia stuttgartensis
CGCACAGCCACCGAAGTCGGCCAGACCTTCTTCGAGTGCTCGCAGAGTATCGACGTCGAGATCGTTCGTTGGTTCGTCGAGCAACAGCAGGTTGCCGCCAGAACGCAAAAGCTTCGCAAGGTGGACGCGATTACGTTCTCCACCGGACAAGTCACCCACAAACTTCTGCTGATCAGATCCCTTGAAATTGAAACGTCCGCAGTAAGCTCGCGCATGAATCTTAGCGCTGCCGACTTCCAGCAGATCGTAGCCGCCGGAGATTTCCTGATAGACCGTTTTCTTTGCATCCAGCTCATCGCGTGACTGGTCAACGTATGAAATCTGCACGGTTTCGCCGATCTGCAAAGTTCCGGCGTCGGCGGTTTCCGTCCCCATGATCAGCTTAAACAGAGTCGTCTTGCCTGCTCCGTTTGGTCCCACGATACCCACAATTCCGCCCGGCGGCAGGTCAAAATTCAGATCCTGAAACAACAGCTTATCGCCAAAGCTCTTCTTGAGTTTGTCCGCTTTGACAACCAACTTACCCAGCTTGCGTGAGGTCGGGATCTGAATCTGAGCCGCCTCGTCACGAACATCGTACTCCTTAGAAACCATCTCGTTATAGCGTTCCATACGAGCCTTGTTCTTGGTGGCCTGAGCCTTGGGCGACATCCGCACCCATTCCAATTCTCGCTTCAGTTCTTTCTGGCGACGGCTTTCACGACGCTCGTCCAGTTCCAGCCGCTTCTGCTTCTGCTCCAGCCAGGACGTATAGTTTCCTTCGAACGGCATTCCCTTGCCGCGATCCATTTCAAGGATCCAGCTGGCGACATTATCCAGGAAATAGCGATCGTGAGTCACCGCGACCACTGTGCCCGGGAAGTTCTTCAGGAACTGTTCCAGCCACTGGACGGAGTTTGCATCCAGATGGTTTGTCGGTTCGTCGAGCAGGATCATGTCGGGGTTCATCAGCAACAATTGGCAGAGAGCCACTCGACGTTTTTCGCCCCCCGACAAATGTTCAATTCTCGCTTCGGCCGGTGGCAGCATCATCGCGTCAGCAGCGATCTCCAGAGTTCGATCCAGTTCCCAAAGATTGTTATGATCGATCAGGTCCTGAACCTTCGCCTGTTCCTCCAGCGTCTTGTCCATTTCTGCGGGCGTGAGATCTTCACAGAGCTTCATGCTGATTTCATTAAAGCGATCGAGGATAGCTCGCGACTCTGACACGGCTTCTTCGATGCATTCGCCGACAGACTTTGTGGGATCCAGGCGAGGTTCCTGGGAGAAATACCCGATCTTGATGCCCTTGGCCGGACGAACCGTACCCATGAAGTCTTTATCTTCCCCTGCCATAATGCGCAGGAGCGTACTCTTACCGGAGCCGTTGTTGCCCAGCACTCCAATTTTGGCACCAGGATAAAACGACAGCCATATGTCCGAGAGAGTCTCCTTCTCGTCATACATGCGAGTCAGATTTTCGATCGTCATGATGTACTGCTGGGCCATTGAACAATTCCTTGGGAGCAATTGAAGCGTTTCGAAGGGTCAACGTGGACAGAGCGCTAGCCTGGAGCGAGGTCGGCATGGTCCTCGAAAAGAAACGAACGCTCAAGGCATGACACGACAAAAAACGCATCGTGGCCACTGGCGGGAGTGGTCCAGTCGTCGCGGACGGAAAACTTGAACGTAATTTTCCTTCGAATGGGCGAAAAAGCGTTCGTTTGTAGCCTCGACTTCAGTCCACATTGTTGGTCGACGGTCAAACGCGCGTTGGCTAAAGCCAACGCTGCGAGGGAACCGTGCGGAAAGGCCAAAAAGGGGGCAGGTCTCTTTGATTGCGTCCAACTCGCCCAAGGGGAACAAAGAAAGAGACCTGAACCCCGTCTGCCATTCCCAATCAGTCGACTATGCCGAGTGTCAGTGGCTGGGACAGTCTGCTTGTCGAACTTGTGCTGACTATAGTAGCCATCTCGCTCCGCCGAGATGACCCTTTTGCGATGCACGTTATGTCGCCAAAATAGGCTACCAAATCTAAACAGCGTTGATAAAGCGGTGCTAAAGATCGGTCCGGAGTTTCCTCCGCCGCAGGCGGGCTGCAAGGACTCGTCTCGGCGGAGCGAGACGGCTACTTTAACAACCGGCCAGTGCAAACATTGGTGCCATAAGCTTGAAACTGGGGTTCATGGGTGAACAAGGTTGAGACGGAGGCAGAATTGCACTCACTTCGCCGTAGTGTCAAACGCGGCTTGCAGTTTGGCGATGACACCTGGCCCAGAAGCAGTGCCGTTCGACTGGGTCTCGAAACCACAAATGACCGAAAAGCAAAACCAATGAGGAACCTAACCCGGACCTACCCCCTTTTTCGCTCAGTTGATGCGAAACGTTTGGATCGCAACTTCGAGCGGCTTCACAGCGATTGAAATATCTGCGGAGTCGATGACGTAAGTTTTGTCCTCACTTTGATGACTTGTTGGCTCACGGTCTAATTGTGTTGTTGTTGTCGGCAAGGAAACTAAAAATACGGACCCACAGTTCGGGCAACGGATTCACCTTCCGGCAAGCTCATTATGTAAGCAGATGGTTCGCCCGCATTCGCATCTTGTCGTAATCGACATCGTTAGCCATGTCCAAAAATGGGCTCTGTGCGAAATAAAGTGCGCGTCGTTAAGTCGATTTGTTGAGAAGGGTTTACGAAGAGTGGTCAATTCGGTCTAACGAGCAGTCTAAAGTTCTTTCACCACGAGAACCGAGTTGACCACGCGGGAATTGTACAGGGCGGTTGGGGTTGCTAGCCTTGACCCGTTGGTCTGCTGACGAAAAGAGACCAAAGAAAAAGACTTGCCCGCCCTTTGACGCCGCTCACTTCTGATTCTGCTTGTTCTCATTGCAGCGGAAATGAGTCGCAAGAACACGGATAGCTGACGCTATGCCGCTCGCCGAAACGCCTTGGCAAACGTTCGTGGCTGCACCGGCCTCAGGTCAACAACCACTCGACAATCGCTTCAGCACCTGGCAGGTACTTGATCGAACCTTTCGCGGTTTTGAAAGCCGCCGCAGTCACTGGTGCCGATTCCGCTGTCTCCCCAGCGACACCCAGCTTTGTTGGAGCACACAACGCCAGCAACGCGGGAACATCGCCGTATTTGACAGCTCCTGGCAGCAGGTTCACGTCGCGAATCTCTGTGATCTTTCCGAATCGAAATCCCGCAGTATCAACAGCGACGGAATTGACAGCATCGCCCGCCAGTGCACAAGCAGCGGCCACGATCGCCCCGGCTCCGTTGACGCCCACAAGATGAATCTTCTCGGGCTTCTCCGGATGATGCTTTGTCGATGACGTCAACGTCATGACATCATGCACTCGTTGTGCAAACAGCGGATGATTGTAGCCCAACGTAAACCCGGCAAACTCACGAGGATTCGGCACGATTGGCATCTGTGAAATCGGCTTGCCGTCTTCTGTGAATTCGCCGGTGAGATAGAGATCAACACTGCCAAGTGCGTATCCCGCCTTCAACAACCGAGCCATATCCGCGACAGGCGCACCATCGCTGGAGAATATCTTCGACTTGCCTTCGCCGTCGAACCACAAAACGGCCTGCTTGTTCCAGTTCAATGGCAACAGATAGACCGTTGGAAGTTCCTCACCATGTGGCTTCAGCTTGAGCTTTCCGGTGAACTGAATGTACCCGTCCTTCGAAGCCTCATCGGTCTTTTCAAACTCCGTCGCGCCGGCCGCCGGGAAGGCTCGACCAATCATCACTTCCAGAGCACCGCCGATGACTCGTCGATACTCTTTCAACCCCGCCGCGTCCTTCGGAGCCAGAGCAGCAATCTGCTGATTAGATGCCGCGTCCATCGCTCGCAACATTGCGACTTCTGCATCTTCTGTTTTCGGCGGGGCTGGATGAGTCGCATCAAAGACGGTCGTTTC
>CAMAXD010000500.1 GCA_945861975.1 Candidatus Kuenenia stuttgartensis
GGCGGCCACTCGTTGTCGAACCGGCAGCAGCAGCTCCTCGGGAACTCCCAGAGCTGCCTCTTCACCGGGCTGAAAAGGCGGAATCGGTGTTCTCATGCAGCATGCCGCGCAATCGTTGCAGGACTGGATCACCGGCAGGTTCACGCCATGGCTCATTCGTTGGCTTTCGGTTCAGGACGCTGAAAATCCACTCGCAGAGCCACTCTGATTCATGTGTCATTCTGGAAAGAATGAACGCTGGCTAAGCCACGGATTACTCTGTACGCGGCCACGATTGAAGTAATGATCTGAATGATACATCCCGCGAACAGTCGGCCTCAATCTGTGCCGCCCGACGGGTCAACGAGGCGTCTGCGACATGATCGTCGCTGATTATCAAAGGCCTATCAACGGTTCGAAACGAAATCCATGGTTATCAACGGCATACGCAGCTCGGCAACATACGCTGCGTTGGAGAATCTGCAAACGTGCTCTGCCTGGACCTGTCAGGCTTTAAAGATCTTTTCTCGTCCGCCAGTCACATTCTTGGTGGCGTTTCTGGTGTCAAGCACCATCCGAGAATGCTCGACTACGAAGTTGTAGTCAACGGCCGAGTGATCCGTCGAAATCAATACACAGTCCTGCGCTGCGAGGAACTCAGGTGTCAAATCACTGCTGGTCAACGTAGGCAGATGCTGATAGTGCCGCATCTTTGGCAGTTTAGGCACATGCGGATCGCTATAGCTGAGCAACGCTCCTCGCTCCATCAGCAATTCCAGCAATTCAAATGAGGGACTTTCGCGAGGATCATCCACATCTTTTTTGTAAGCCATACCCAGAATGCAGATTCGGCTACCCTTGACCGGCTTACACTGTTCATTCAAAAACTCGGCCAGACGTCCAACCACATATCGCGGCATGCCGGAATTAATTTCGCCAGCCAACTCAATGAAGCGAGTATTCATGCCTTGCAGGCGTGCCAGCCAACTCAGATAAAACGGGTCGATCGGAATACAGTGCCCACCCAGTCCGGGTCCAGGATAAAACGCCTGAAATCCAAACGGCTTTGTCTTCGCCGCGTCGACGACTTTCCAGACATCAATTCCCATCCGATCGAACAGCATCTTGAGTTCATTGACCAGAGCGATATTCACGGCTCGATAAGTGTTCTCCAGAATCTTGCAGGCTTCTGCTATCTCGGCATTGTCAACTCGAATGACTTTTACGATCGAATGAGCATACAACGCACAGGCCAGGTCACCGCTGGTGTTGTCGATACCGCCAACAACTTTCGGAATCCCTGCTGCCGTGTAATCCGGATTGCCCGGGTCTTCACGCTCCGGGCTGAAAGCGACAAAGACATCTTTCCCGCAGACCAGGCCCGCAGGATTACGATTGAGAATTGGCACCATCACATCGCGAGTCGTCGTGGGATAGGTGGTGCTCTCCAGAACGACCAATTGACCTCGACGAAGCACAGAGGCAATTGATTCAGAGGTTGACTCGATGTACTGCAAATCCGGATCGCGACTGGCATTCAACGGCGTCGGAACGCAGATCAGCAACGCATCGGCTTCGGCAAGTCGCGACATATCGTTGGTGGGATCAAGCAATCCTCGGTTGATCCAGTCGGCCACTCGTTCAGACGAGATATGCTTGATGTAGCTTTTGCCTGATTTCAACAAGCGGACCTTTTCAGGGTCTACGTCAAAACCGATACATTTGAAGCCCGCGTTCGTGAACGCACTGATCAGCGGCAGACCAACGTACCCCAGCCCAATGATGCCCACCAACGCTGATTTATCAGCGATCTTTTTGCTCAGAGCAGCGGAAAGCGATTCTGTGGATGAATCAACAACCATTGCGACAGGGTCCAAAGAGCCAAATACTCAAATTAGTAAACGGAACAGCACAGCCATCTCACGATAATCGTCAACACGCCTCTTTGAAAGCATGCATGTTAAGAAACTGCACGCACGCTGCGTATTCTTCCGCCTCTGTCGATTGTACGCGTCGCACAGGGACGCTCAGCAACCTCTGGATGTGTTTGCAGACGATTGTGATTGCAGACGATTGTGATTGCAGCTTTCTGCCAGACCGACCTTCACCCGGACAAAGTTACAAGTGAATACAAGCGACAAGAGCCGGAAGGATTGATCGCTGGAAACGGCATGATTTTCAGGAGAGATATGAACTGACTTCGGACTGACTCGATGTTGCGGGCAAGACCCATCGACATCCGCGACGAGCCACTCGTCCCGCACTGACAAACGCTACTTATTTTCCAGCAACCACACAAACAGGCCTTTGGCCAGATGCATGCGGTTTTCGGCCTGCTGGAAGACGATGCTTTGATCGCCATCCATCACGTCATTGGTGACTTCCAGGCCTCGCTTGGCTGGAAGATCATGCATGAACCTGGCTGACTTCGGGGCAACCGCCATCAGAGCTTCATTGACCTGAAAATTGGCAAACGCCTTTTTGCGACGTTCAGCATCGTCTTCCTGACCCATGCTGGCCCAGACGTCTGTGTAGACAAGATCCGCCGACTTCACTGCGAACTTCGGATCGTTCGATTGAGTCACACGATGTGCTGGAAACTTCTCAGCCATTAATTCCAGGAAGCTTGCTTCAAACTCAAAGCCTTTGGGAGCCGCCAGTGTTAATCGCATTCCCGTCATAGCGGACGCAATCGCCAGCGACATGGAGACATTGTTTCCATCACCCACAAAGACCAGGTGCAGATCTTTGAGGTATCCGAATGTCTCACGTATCGTCAACAGGTCGGTCATGGCCTGACACGGATGGCGCTCGTCGGACAACCCGTTGATGACAGGGCAGGATGAATAACGCGCGACCTCATCGATCAGTTTCTGCGAAAACGTCCGCATCGTAATGATGTCACTGAATGAGCTTAAAACCTTCGCGACATCAGGCAGACTTTCGCGACCGTTCAAGCCCGCTTCGGCCGTGGTCAGAAAAATTCCGGAGCCACCCAGATGGATCATGGCGGCTTCAAAACTATTGCGAGTTCTCAGCGACGGTTTTTCAAAGAGCTGCGCGAGCACTCGACCCGGATACAGTTGCGGGCGATCTCCGTTGCGAAACTTCGTTTTCAGTTCCGCAGCCTTGTCGAGGATTGCGGTAAGTTCTTCGGAGGTTAAATCCAGCAGAGAAGTCAGATGCTTCATGGTGCCGCATCAAAATCCAGAACAACGAAATTCGCGTTGTTCGGCAGCCTAAAAAAGAAATGACTGAGGTGCTCCGCATCGGGAACAGCTCAGCCAGCCAAAATCGGAAAGGGAAATCATGGCAACTTTCCCCTGCAGAGTTAAGTGTGGAATTTTGAAATTCCGGCCCTCCACGTCAAAAATTAATACTCCGAGCAACCAGTCATGGCCTCGACTCCCGGCAAACACTGCCCTACAGTGACAGAGGAAACAAGTGGAAAAACGAGCCCAGATGACCCGAACCGGCGAAGGTGATCACTTGTTTTGTGCATTTTCGAGTGTTTCAGGACAAACGCGTCGGCAAACGAAGCCGAGTTTATTCCTGAAACAACAGGGACGGCGTACAAAATAATTATTGAAGTTTTAATTCAAAATCCAGATCGAAGGACCAGTTCAGTTGGGTGATCCAAAACGTGAAACTCTGAAAGTCGGCAGTCAGCGAGCCATTCTTGTCGGCGTCTTTCATCCGGATGACGGGTTCGGACGGTACGATGCGCTGGACGAGTTAAAAGGACTGGTCAAGACGGCCGGGGTGGAAGTTGTCGGTGAAATGGTTCAGTTTCGCGAGACGCCTCATCCATCCATGTGCATCGGGCGAGGCAAGCTGGAAGAGCTGAAGCAGTTGATCGAAACCACAGACGCGCAACTGGTGATCTTCGATAACAATCTCAGCCCTTCACAAGGACGAGCACTTGAGCAGTCGCTG
>CAMAXD010000501.1 GCA_945861975.1 Candidatus Kuenenia stuttgartensis
GGTGGAAACAGGAAGAACGGCCGAACCTGTGCTGTCACAGACACGCAACTGAAATTGGTACTTCTGAGCCCAATCCTGAGTTTGCTCGTTCTGGCAAACCTTCAGCAGCAGAACATTCTCCCCAGCCTTCAGAGACACAGGAACTTTGTACTGATCCATTGCCGAACTGCGATGATACTCTTCGCGTTCAAAGACAAGCTTTCCGTTAACCCACAGTTTCCAGGCATTCGGAGTTCCAAGGCGGACTTCCACGTTTTGATCGCGATCACTTTTCCAGGATGTTGAGGCATACATCAGCGAACCTTTGTAGTTCTGAATCTGCTTGGCAATATCCAAGACACCATAATCATCTTCCGTGACCACGGCCTGCCATTTCACTTTGCCCAACTGGCCGTCGTATTCGACGGCGGGATCAAGTGGCTTGCCCTCGGCCGCCGTCGTCTCTGGCGTGTAAGCCACGGCAAATCCTTTTTCTTCCTTATTGTCGAATGGGCCAATCACCATCCACTGTGACAGGAAGCCAAAGTGTTTCTGGATATTGACCGTCTCGCCATTCTTGCGTAGCGCTTCAGCAATCTGTTTGACCTGATCTTCGTGCACAGCACCTGACATGGCTTTCTGGTAGATCGGAGTCGCAGCAGCAGCCTCGGCGGCGGCTGCTGCATTGATCAATTTTGCAACGGCATCACGTCGAAACTCAGCGCTGGGATCCAGCAACATATCCGGAATCAGTTGAGCTTCGATCGCCGCGTCCTGATCTCGCAAGGTTTCGTAAGCGAGGCGACGGGCGATCGGGGACTCAGAGCGGTCCGCGATAAAACCTTTCAACTCCTCCACAGGCAATGATTTTGACGCTGCTTTTTCTGCCGTCACAATCTCTTCGAACGCATTTCTTAACCAGTTCACAGCCAAAGGAGAAGAACCTTTAAAACCCTTCAGCACTGGCAACATTGCCCCGGACGACGCGAGGGATTCCACAGCGTGGCGAGCAATCCCGGTGCCTTTTCCGCCGGGTTCAACCGACTGCAGAAGTGTGATGGAGTCGGCGACATCGTCCGCACGACTACTATCTGACGTCAACGTGAAAACCAAAATGGCTGAGAGCAACATACGACGATAAACGCAGTCCGCACGCATTACGGCATCTCCATCAAAACCAACTGCTGCTACCACGACATTGCAAGAATCAAGAGTGGCAGACTTCTGAAAAATGCGTTCTAGCAATCCATGAGAAAAAACTCCAGCAGCCAGAATCGCTTAACAGGAAATCAACATGGAGCGCGTTATCACTTTAAGTGAATCTTTGCGGAATACTCGTGGGGGATAACCTGAGAATCTATTCATTCTGTGAACCTCCGGTTGTTATCAAGTTGAATTCTGCGAAAATTCGCGCCGGTGGCTGAGGATTCCTGACTCCCTCACTGTCGCCCCAGACACCAGATTGAGAGCCTTGCCAATGCTGTTGATACTTCTTCGAGTTGCCTACCTGCTGATCTCGGCAGGGGCAATTCTTGCCTACATTACCACTGAAACAGTTGCTGGTCAGCCAGCGATGCTGCCGCGAATTATTGAGAACAACAAGGCCGTCGCTTTTTTTGCCCTGCTGTTTATCTCGCAGATCGTGACGATCGCCGACGTTCTGGTTCGAAAGAAACGCATTGAGGTCATTTCGGCGATCTATTTCGGGATTTTGATCGGGGTCTTGTTGGCTTTCTTGATGATCCAGGCATTGACGCCGGTCGTCCCCATCTCGAATCCTTATCACACTGCTGTGGTCCTGATGACCCTGCTGATCTTGCCGTACATCTGCGTTGCTCTACTGTTGCAGACAAAAGATGACTTCCGCTTTGTGATCCCCTATGTCGAATTCCAACGGGATCTGAAAAGTGGCCGTCCACTCGTCGTCGACAGCAGTTCACTGATTGACGGCCGAATCGCAGATGTCGTTGAGACTCAGATTATTGAATCGCAATTGATTGTGCCCGATTTTGTATTGTCAGAAGTTCAGGATGTCGCGGATTCCAGCGACAAGAATCGTCGTATTCGCGGTCGTCGTGGTCTGGAAGTGCTTGCCAAGCTTCAACAGAGCACCATCGTGGACGTGAAGGTCATGGAGACATCTCGAACCGACTTCAAAATGATGACCGTGGACCAAAAGGTGGTCGCGCTGGCCAAGCAGATTCGTGGCGGAGTTATCACCAACGACTTCAACCTGAATAAAGTCGCCAGCGTTCAGGGCATTCCAGTCATCAACCTGAATGACGTCTCCAATGCCTTAAAGCCGCGCTACATCCCCGGCGAACGGCTGGTGATGAAGGTCATCAAGGAAGGCGAAGGTCCTGGTCAGGGGATTGGATACCTTGATGACGGGACGATGGTTGTCTGCGAAAATGCAGCCAATATGCTTGGCAAGGAAATTAACGTGATTGTGTCCAGCGTTCTGCAGAGCAGCGCGGGACGCATGATTTTTGTGAAGATGGTTTTTAAGGCAAGTGAATAATGCGATCCGGCTTTTCCCTTCTGTGCGTCGCGATAACAAGTCTCTTCATGGGGACCAGTCTTATGGCCCATGATTCGATTCAACGCATCGACCAGGGAAAACAGCGAGGAAGTTCCACCGCCGTTGTTGTCCAAAGCGAACGATTGATCCATACCGGCCAGATCTTTCCGTTTGTTGTCACTGACGAGGCAAAAGGATCGGTGGCCGATCAACTCGCCAGTGTGATGAATCAAGCAAAAACATCACTGGCTGAAATTAATGCGGGTGCTGTTGTCAAGCTGAACCTGTATGTTACGACGGAATCAGTCGCGGCTGAAGCACTGAAAGCCTTGCCACAATATTTTCCGGACAACCAGCCGGCCGTGTCGCTGGTGGTGACAAAATTGCCATCGCCGACAGTTGATGTTGCGGCGGACTTTATTTCGGTTGTTGCTGACAAGGATCAGCCCGCCGTGGCTCGTTCATCACGAATGGGCGAACTCCCCGAGGGTTCCAGGATCTACGTGTCCGGTCAAGCGGAGCAGGACATGTCTCTGGCCGTCGCGACCCGCAAAACTCTGGAAAGTCTTCGGAAAACCGTGGTCTTCCTTGGCCGCAGCGATGCCGACATCGTGCAGTTGAAGGCGTTTATCCAGCCCATGCAGGATTGGAAGATTGTTCAGGCGGAAGTCGATGCCTTCTATGCCGGACAGCCTGAGGTACCGCTGGTTCTGGTCGAATGGAAGTCTGGCGCGACAGTGCCGATTGAAATTGAATTGATCGCAGCAGGAGGCAAGCCACCTGCTGACGCACCGTCGATGGAGTACCTGACGCCTCCGGGAATGACGACGCCGGCGATTTACTGTCGAGTGTGCCGGATCAATCATCCGGGAACGATCTACGTCTCCGGTCTGTACTCAGACCATGATCGCACAAAGCATCCCGAAACCGCCGTGAATGGTGATCTGGAAGTGGAAAGCGTGTTCGCTCAGCTGAAAGATGTACTGGCGAAGGCGAACAGCGATTTCGAACATCTGGCGAAGGCGACGTACTATGTGTCTTCCGATGCCGCCAGCGCCAGCCTGAACAAGCTGCGCCCCGGCTATTACAACCCACAACGTCCTCCAGCTGCCTCGAAAGCTGCGGTCGATTCTGTCGGCGTCCCCAGCCTTGGGTTGACGATGGACATGATCGCTGTGCCAAATACGAAACCGTAACCGGACAGCGTGATATTGCCCTTAGCAATTCTTGCGTTTCCGTAGGGTGTGACAAGTGAGCTCCAGCGAACGCAGGCTCACCGTTTGATTCTCCCATTGTTTCCAGCTAGTGCTTTGTCACAGCTTAATTTTGGGATAGACGGATTTGAGTTTACAGCGGGCATCGTCGATTCTCATCTGCCAGTCGACACCGCGTTGAGTGGTGTTGACATCGTTT
>CAMAXD010000502.1 GCA_945861975.1 Candidatus Kuenenia stuttgartensis
AAAGCTCGAGCCGATGAAGACCGTCGCAAAATCGATCAAGGAACGCCTGAAAAATCTTGTGCGCTACTGCACTCACAAAATCACCAACGCCGTAGCCGAAGCCATGAACAGCAAAATTATGTCCATCAAGCGCCGCGTCGGTGGCTTTAGAAACCGCCAAAACTTCAAAACAGCTATCTGCTTCGACTACGGCTATCTTCTTCTGCTGCGTTGGACTCAGCCTCTACCCACAATAATCCCGGATGGACCATTTTTTGTCGCTGCTGTTTCATCGACTGAACAACAATAAGCAGCTCCATGACGCCATCCGTATTGCGAAGCTGAAAGAAGATGAAACGTCCACGTCTATGGTTCAGTTTCTGGTGCGAGTAGATCGTTCACTGGGGCGAGGCGACCCCGACGAGTTTTCTCTCGTCTGGCTGGACGAAGTGCTGAATTATCCCCCGATGAAGTGGCCAACATGCTGAAGTGGCCAACATGCTGACTCGTCGACTTGTGGCACGGTTCGAAAAGCGACGCCTTGTGATTCTTGTCGAACATATTCAGCCCAAAAGAAAAATTCTCCGTCAATCCCCTGGCCCCGCTCCCGCGTAAGCAAACGACGCCAGCTGGTTGGCCAGCCAGCACCAGCGTCGGGCTGCGTCGGGAGGCATTGCCGCCAGACGGCCGTGAATAGTGGCGATTGCAGTCGGAATGTCTTTACGTCTGCCCGGAAAGCGAGCATCCAGCAATCCGGCGAATTTCACAAAGTCGACTGCATGTGAAGGGCCGCCCAGGAGTGGCCCGGCGATACGCTCGATAAAGCTGTCCTGATCAGATTGCGGATTTGCGGAACTGCCAAAATCCGCGAGGGCCAGATAGTTCAACTCGGCACCTGTATGAAACGTCGACACTTCGCCGAACAACGAGATACCATCGAATCCAGAAGCCGCGCTCTGCTGTACCATTTTGGCGATCCACTCCAGAGCCACTTCGCCGCGAAACGCTCCCCAGCCCCAGTCCGTCCCCACGTGGGCTCGCATGACATGACGCAGCCCATTGCCGGAGACTCGCCCTTTGTCAGTCCAGGTTCTGTCCGGATCTCCCTGCCTCAAATAGCGGTCCGCAACCCACTGGACGAAAACTCCTCGTGGAAATTTCTCCAGCGACTCATCAGCCCACGCCGCTTTTCCGTCGCCGAAGCCGGGTGCCGCCTTGGGACCTTTGTACGGTTCGGGATGAGAATAGGTTTCGCACACGATCCACGCTTCCGGGGCGACAGAGCGAATTGCCTCTGCGGCCAGAGGATACATCAGAGCCATGTCTTCCCAGGAAAACGTGTCGGCAGGATGCTTTCTGCGGTCCCGGCACAACGCGCACTGACAGACGCCGGTGTCACCCGTTTCGATCTGAACACCACCGAGTTCCAGATTTTTGAACAACCATGTCAGAGACTCGGCCACGAATTCCTGATTCTCGAGTCGCGATGGACAGGCATGATAGAATCCCCGTGGACCGGGTGTGCTGGTGTTGCTGAGACTGACTCTGGTTCCGATGGCGTCGATGCTGAAGTTCGTCGAATTACCATTGGCGTCGACAGCATAGAGATCGGGATTTGCCTGTAAGTGTCGCTCAAGGTTGTGCGGCGAGTCCCCTTCGTAATAGACACCACCATAGGCATTCAGCCCGACGCCACACAACAGGCGAACGTTCTCCTTAACCGCGACTTCGCAAAGTCGCTTGGCCGCTTCAAGGCCACCGTGGCCATCCCGCAGGAGACCCCAAACAACAACAGCATCGACGTCATTGCGCCCGCACCAGCGCAGCAAAGCGGAATAGTCGTCGATGAAGGATTGCGTGGTACGTCCGTATTCGTTGCACGACCCATGCGTGTGAGCACCAAGGCGATTCAGAGCCCATTCCGTGCTATGGTCCCACGTCCAGAACATTCTCGTCTGAATTGGTGATTGCTCCTGAATTGACGGTGCGATCACGGAGTCAGCAGCGAGGGCCTGTTCGGAAATCGCCTCCTCACCAATTGCCGTGCTGAGGCCACAGGCGGCACTCAACTGAAGCATGCCTCGACGATTCAACGGCATCATAAAGATACTCTTCCGACTGAGAAATCTTATTGAAAGGTTCTGTGGCCGATCAGACAACGTGCGATCTGCCGGGACAGGCTGTTACTGAGTCCCGCGAACCATCCCGATCGCTGCATATCGGCAAAACCGGCAACATAGCGGAGTCCGACAGCGATCGCCAATCGGAAGGCATGGGAAGAGAACAGTTGATCGAAATGCGATATAGAGACGGGTGTGATCCAATCTCCAACAGCGATCCTGAACCCAGCGGCGCTCAATTGCTCAACCCTGTAGAACTGCTTGCAAGTACCGTCGCGAAGGGGTGGTTTTTTAGTGCGCCGCCCGATGATAACTGCGGCTGAAAATTGGGTTCAACAACAAATGAAGTGCGCGGCGTAATTTGTGTTCGCGTTTGAATTTACAAAAAGTGGTCAAGTCGGTCTGATGAGGAGTTACCACACTCATTCAGCTTGGCACTGCCACAATGTGAGACCATGAGGCGGCTCTTCAGCCGTTCCATCAGGGCTTCGATCATCCGGAACGGGATGCAAAATTCGCCAGCAATCGTTCGCCTGGCCAGCAAAGCGATCAGCAGTGCGGACTCATTCGATCTGCCCTGGGATGGCGTCGCATCAACATTTGCGGGATGTTTCAACGACAGAGAGTGAGACAAGATAGGGAGGCTGTACACCGAATCGGTAAATCCGGCCGATCAGGAATTAATCCAGTGCGCGGCGGACTCCGCCCGGCCAAACAGGAAGCCCTGAGCTAGTTCAAATCCAAGTTCAAAGCAGACCGAAGCTTCGTCGACTGTTTCGACGCCTTCGGCGAGCGGCACGATGTTGAGATCCTTCACAATTCGGATCAGCGATTGAATCGTGGCTCTGTGTTGAGGAGTCGTGAATAGCAGACCATGCACAAACTTGACATCGAACTTCAAGACATCCGGAGGGACTTCGAAGACTTCTTTAAGGCGTGCCTGGCCAGCTCCAAAGTCGTCATAGGCGAGTCCCATTTTTAGTTCTCGAGTCACGCGACGAATTTCCTGCAGCAAGGCACTTGAGGCCGCTGCACCTTCGTGAACTTCGAGCACGATCTGCATTTCCGGAAACTCGGATCGAAGCTGTTCCAGCGAAGGAAATAGCTCGGTTCCGACAATCTCGGCCGGATGCGTATTCAAATAGAACTGTGTGCACGGCAAAGATTCACCAATGCGAAGCCCTTCTGTGCGGCAGACCTGACTGAGTTCTGCCTCTACGTTTCGCGATGCGGCAACGCGGAACATTTTCTCAGGCGTTTCCAGTCCCAGCAGATAACTGCGTGACAGAATTTCAAAACCCACTCGAGCCGTATCGCTCAGGCGTATGATGGGCTGAAAATACGGCCGCAGGGCAGGACGCCGCAGGAGTTTGTCAAACTGCAATTGCCCGAGTGCATCGGCGGAGATATCTGCTGTCACTGTCGAACTGGTGCATTCGTCGGTGGATGACTGCAGCGTGTACATGACGCTGCCAAAATGCAATACATCGCCCGAACGGAGCCCCGTCAGGTGCTGAATGCGTCGGCCATTCAACAGCGTGCCATTAGTACTGTTGAGATCTCTGACGAACAGGTCCTTGTTGATTGTTCGGACTTCCGCGTGTTTTCCGGACACCGTCCTATCGCTCAGGCAAAGGCTGTTGGAAGCATGACGCCCAACGGAGGGTTCTTCCGGGAGTTTAGTGGCAACTGAGAGCTGGTTTGAGGTCAAGTTTTCCGCAGAAGAAGAGGATTCGAATTCTGTAGTTCTGGAAGGACTTGAATCCTCTGGCGTTGGACTTGATGGATTGGATGCGGCTGTTGAAACCTTCA
>CAMAXD010000503.1 GCA_945861975.1 Candidatus Kuenenia stuttgartensis
TTTCTGCATCACAGTCCTTATCAGCGACATCCGGCACCTCGAAAATCCAGCCAGAGAACAGCACCACGACCGGCCAGCATCCTGCTGAATCGTGTTCTCGTCTCACCGGTTTTGCCCCGCCACAGCGCGGCATCATGCAGGGGGCCTCATCGAGAAGCAAAGGAATTCATAGGGGATAGCCGAGAAAGGGCTTCCATCGAGTCCCGGCCAGCGTAAGGGCTTCGGCCCTGCACGTTGTCCTTCGGGTGTGTTGGTGGAGGGCCCTTGGGTCAACCCTGTGGTCAGGAAATGATTCCAGCGAGCGGCAGGGCGTGAGCCCTCCGTGTTCACGCGCGCAGTGCTCTGTCAAGGCTCAATGTTCGGGTACGACGGACTTCCAGTCCGTCGACAAAGGTTACCGCCGACGGACTGGAAGTCCGTCTTACAAAGGTTACCGCCGACGGACTGGAAGTCCGTCGTACAAATACAATTCAACCCCAACTTTAAAGGTTGACAGAGCAGTAGCTGTGTTTCGATAACCCCTTCATCTGCGGCCCCGAATGCCATTTCATTCAGCGTGAAATGATTCCAGCGAGCGGCGTCATCCCTCCGGTACGTCGTTTTTGTACCGGCACGCTGACGCACTGCCGCTCGCCAATTTTTCTCACTCATGACTGCGTGGAGTGGAGGGATGGATCTGCAGAGATCATAAATCTGGGGAAATCACACGGAGGGCTGACGCCCAGCCGCTCGCCTGTCGTTTTGTGCGACGCCTGTGGTCAGAACATCGCCCTCGATTTTCTCTCCGGCGACCTCCGGGTATACTCAGCGAAAAATGGTTCCCTGAAATTACTCGTTCCGACGGATCGACGAAAATGGCTGACGCCCCTGCTGCCCCGACTCCGGCAGCTCCTGTCTCAACTCGGCCTTTTGCCCACCTGCATTGTCATACGCATTACAGCCTTCTGGATGGCGTGAATCGCATTCCGGAGCTGGTGAAGCATGTCAAAGCGTCGGGCATGGATTCACTTGCCATCACGGACCATGGAAATCTCTACGGCGCGATTGAATTCTACACCGGTTGCAAAAAGGGCGGCGTCAAACCCATCCTTGGCTACGAAGCTTATGTCGCACCGGGACGACGGTCTGATCGAACTTCCAGCCGGCAGAAAGAAGCGTCGTCCCACCTGACCCTACTGGCGATGAATCGCAAGGGCTTCGATAACCTGATCCGCCTGTCTTCGACGGCGTATCTCGAAGGTTTTTATTACAAGCCGCGTATCGATCGGGAGATTCTGGAAGAGTGCAACGAGGGAATCATCTGTCTCTCCGGCTGCGCGTCTTCAGAACTTTCTCGCTTACTGCTGGCCGACGATCAGGATGCCGCGAAAAAGCTCGTGGAGTGGTACTCGCGAGTTTTCGGCGATCGCTTTTACATGGAGATCCAGAACGCAGGCTTTCAGATTCAGAAGGACTGTATGGAACTGACGGTGGATCTGGCCAATCGTGTGGGACTGCCACTCGTCGCCACGAATGATGCTCACTACCTTCGCAAGGAAGATGCCAAGGTTCAGGACGTGATGCTGTGCGTGAATACGCGGACAACTCGCGATGACGAAAAACGCATGAAGATGGAGCACGACGGTCTTTATGTGTGCACTCCGGATGAAATGTATGCCTGCTTCCCGGGGCTGGATCATGCCGTGGCTCGATCGCAGGAAATTGCGAACCGAGTCAACATCGAGCTGGGTGATCGCAAGCTCTATCCTGTGTTTCGTCCACCAAATCAGCAGACCGACATTGATTACCTGCGAGATCTCTGTAAGCAGCGCATGTACGAACGCTATGGTGAGGAGCTGACTGAACGGCACTGGAAGCGTTTGGAATATGAACTGAGCGTGATCGAATCGAAGGGTTACGCGAGCTACTTTCTGATCGTATGGGACTTTGTCGAGTTTGCACGCCGCAACGGTATTCCCTGTGGGGCGAGAGGTTCGGCGTGCGGAGCGATCGTGGCTTATTTGCTGCGACTGGGTGACGTTTGCCCACTGAAATATGACCTGCTGTTCGAACGCTTTCTGGACCCCAGCCGAACAGAACCGCCTGATATTGATATCGACTTCTGCCGCGATCGCCGGCAGATGGTCATTGATTATACGAAGCAGAAATACGGGGCCCGCAACGTTGCGCAGATTGGTACGTATGGAACTCTGAAAGCCAAAAACGCCATCCGCGACGTCGGCCGCGCGCTGAACGTGCCGTTGTCACGAGTGAACGAACTGGCCAAGTTTGTCCCGGATACGCTCAACATCAAACTCAAAGACGCGCTGGCGGAAAGTGCGGACTTGAAAGCAGCGTATGATATCGATCCGCTGGCCAGGGAACTACTCGACTATGCCATGGCCGTGGAAGGCCTGGCGCGGAGTGCGGGAACCCACGCGGCGGGCGTGGTGATTGCTGACGTTCCGCTGGACACCGTGTTGCCTTTGCAAACGATCACAGGCAAAGACGATATCATTACTCAGTGGGACGGACCGACGGTTGAAAAAGTTGGCCTGCTGAAGATGGACTTTCTGGGTCTGCGAAACCTGACGATTCTGGACAAGGCTGTTCAGAACGTAAAACGGTCGAACCCCAGCTTCGACCTTGAAGAGGTCAAGAATAATCTCACCGACGCCAAGACCTTCGCGCTGCTGCAGCGAGGTGAGACGAAGGGCGTGTTTCAGCTCGAGTCCGGCGGGATGCGGGATCTGCTGACCAAGATGAAGCCGGACTGCTTCGCTGACATTATCGCGACATCAGCTCTTTATCGCCCGGGTCCGCTGGAAGGCGGGATGGTGATGGAATACGTCGACGTGAAGAACGGACGCAAGCCGCCGCGCAAGGTTCATCCGGTGGTCGATGAAGTTCTGGCCGAGACCTACGGTGTGATGGTCTACCAGGAACAGGTGATGCGCATTCTGAATCGAGTGGGCAACATTGACCTGTCGAAGTCGTACAAGTGTATTAAGGCGATCAGCAAGAAGCTGGCTGATGTGATGAACAGCTTCCATGCCGAATACGTCGCCGGTGCCATGTCGAATGGCATTGCGGAAAACATCGCCGAGGAACTCTGGAATCTGATCGTGGCGTTCGCGGGTTACGGTTTTAACAAATCGCACTCGACGGCCTACGGTCTGATTGCGTACGAGACCGCCTTTCTGAAAGCGCATTATCCCGTGCAGTTCATGGCGGCTCTGTTGAGCTGCGAAATGGAGAGTACCGAGCGAATCAGTGAACACATTGATGATGCGCGCCGCATGAAGATTGAGATCATGGGGCCGGATATTAATGGCTCCGAAGTCGACTTTGGATTTATCGAAGGACGCATCACATTTGGACTGGCTGCGTTGAAGGGGGTCGGAGAAAACGTCGTGCATGCGGTCGTGGCTGAACGACGCCTGAATGGTCCGTATAAAGATATCTTTAATCTGACGGAACGAGTCGACTCGAAGGTGCTGACGAAGGGAACTCTGGAAACGTTGATCAAGGCCGGCGTGTTCGACAGTCTTCCCGGCACACGTCCGCAGCAAACCGCAGTGGTTGAACGAGCTGTTCAGTCAGCGTTGTCGCGTCAGAAGGATAAAGCTCGCGGGCAGAAGAGTCTGTTCGGTGGCGATGACGACGAGCAAAATGATGCCTCAGGTACCGCAGTTTCGATGTCGTTTCCGGATGTGCCGGACTGGACGCACTCACAGAAGCTTGCCTGGGAAAAGGAGACGATCGGCTTCTATCTGACCTCACATCCGCTGACGCAGCACGCGAGACGCATTGAACGCTATGCCGCCAATCGCAATGCGGAACTGGCAGAGATGGAAGACGGTGCGCAGGTCGTTGTTGGCGGGATGATTTCAGCCATCAAACTGGCCAATGC
>CAMAXD010000504.1 GCA_945861975.1 Candidatus Kuenenia stuttgartensis
TGGCAGGATCGAGTCATCATTCATCTGGACGGCACGGACACTCAGTCCATCGTCGCATTGGATGCAGCAACGGGCAAAGTTGTCTGGCAGACCAAACGCTCGGGTGAGATGGATAAGACTCCGGAACTGCAGAAAGCTTATGGCACGCCATTGATTCTGGAGATCAACGATCGACCGCTGGTGATTTCCTCCGCGGCCAACTGGGTTTATGGCTACGATGCTCGTGATGGAAAAGAAATCTGGAAAGCGTCTTACGGCAAGCTTGGCTTCTCAACGGTTCCGCGTCCGGTGATTTCAGAGGATACAGTTTACATCGCGACCAGCTACATGCAGTCTCGACTTGTTGCGGTCAAATTCACCGGCGAGGGAGATGTTACAGGCAGCCATATTCGCTGGACATCGGACCGACAGATTCCGCAGAAGCCGTCGCTGATTGCTCTGGGAGGACGTCTTTATTTTGTCAGCGATCAGGGCATCGTTCGCAGCCTCAAAGCTGACAATGGCGAAGAAGTCTGGTTCGCACGACTGGACGGCGACTATTCCGCATCTCCGCTGGAAGCTGAAGGCCGTTTGTACTTCTTCAATCAGGATGGTGTTTGTACCGTTTTGGAAGCCGGAGACGCCTACAAAGAACTCGCAAAGAATAAGCTGGACGGAGGCTTTATGGCGTCCCCGGCTGTCGCGGGCAAAGCCCTGTTCCTGCGAACAGCAACCAGCCTGTACCGTATCGAAGAATAATCTCCCGAGGTGTCAGACCTTAAATTGCAGGTTGGCCATTCTTGTCGGACTGGGTTTCTTCGGGTAAGAATGCCTGCCTTACCCCAAAATCAAATCTTCACCGAGCACTCGACCTTTTTTCTTTCCACCTATTCTGCCGGACGACTGACAATGAAACGCTGGATATCTTTATTGGCGATTGCCGCCATGGCGCATACGGCTCAAGCTGACGATGATCCGAACTGGGTGCGCGTCAAGCTGGACGAGCGATTCCGTTCGGAGGGTGTCGCCGCCGCTGACATCAATACCGACGGTTCAGTTGATGTCGTCGCCGGAGATGTCTGGTATCAGGCTCCAAAGGCGGGAACTCCGGAGCATGCTGACGGCACCGCGTGGAAGATTCATGAGATTCGCATGCCTGGTGAATTCGTCGCGGGCGTTGGCTACAGCAACAGCTTCGTCAACCTGGCTCACGATATGGATGCTGATGGCCTGCAGGACATCGTGATTATCGGTTTCCCGGGTGATCCGTACCATTGGTACAAGAATCCTGGCCCCGGCGAAGAAAGTCATTGGAAGGCCTTCGAAATCTGGACCAGTGCGTGCAATGAATCACCGGAGTTTGAAGATCTCAACGGCGATGGTGTGCGAGAAATCGTACTGGGGTCACAGCCAGAAGCCCAGATGGGCTTCAACGTCATTCCAAAGCCAGACAAAGTGAACGGTTCATTTGGTTTTCACGCGGTCAGCGAAAAGGGCAATCCCAACGAGAATGGCACCTTCAAGTATTATCACGGCCTCGGCGTCGGCGATATGAATTCAGACGGCCATCGAGACATCCTGATTGCTCATGGCTGGTGGCAGAATCCAGGAGATCTGACCAGCACGAAGGACTGGGCGTTTCATCCAGTGCGAGTCAAAACGGACAACGGCGAACAGCCTCTGCCGAGCTGTGCCAATATTTATGCGGATGATCTCGACAGCGATGGCGACATGGATCTGTTCTTTTCGTCTGCACATGCGTTCGGTGTGTGGTGGGCCGAGAATACCGGCGACGGTGCATGGACTCTGCATGAAATCGATAAGTCGTATTCCCAGACGCATGCTGTGGAAACTGTTGATGTGAATGGCGATGGTCAACTGGACTACGTCACAGGCAGCCGCTTCTTTGCTCACAATGGCGGCGATCCCGGCGAACATGATCCCGTGCGAATGTGCTGGTATGAAGTCGTGCGAGAAAAAGGCAATGCTCCGAAGATTACTCCGCATCAGATAACAGCAGGTCTGGGGACCGGCGTTGGGACTCAGTTTGAGATTCACGACATGAATGGCGACAAGAAGCCGGATATTGTGTTGTCGAACAAGAAGGGTGTGAACGTCCTCCTGCAGAAGTAATCTGCACTGCCAAAGGGAATGGCTTCCCGCCCTGAGTGAAATCTCGACCGTCCGGTGCTAAGTGCCGGACGGTTGATTTTTTTATCTCGCGTCGACTGAACTTCCGGATTGGCGATTTCCCTGAATGGTTCTGGCGAGCCTGTGTTTTTGAGAGGACATTTGCCCGGCAATTAGCAAACAGACGCCTTGTGACTATACTTCTTAAAGATGCTTCGCAGGCGTTTGCTGGGGCTTGATAACAGTCTGCCCTTCGCAATAGTGTTTACGCAGCGCGATTGGAGTTAAAGAATCTTCGACTTTATCAAGCCACTCAAAGGATCGATGGCATGCTCCTGAATCAGATCTTCAAACCCTCAATTCTCGTCCGAAGCGTCTTGGTGATTGTTCTTGGGAGCGTTTCAGAGGGGTCGTCTGCGGGAGAAGGCAAGCCTGAACGAGAAGAGATCGTCTCCCGCGTACGAGCTGATATCGAGTACTTCGCGTCTGACGAATTGGAAGGCCGTGGCATCGAGACCAAGGGGATCGAACTGGCAGCAGAACGGATTCTCGCAGAATACGAAAAATTCGGCTTGAAGCCTGGCATGCCGGACGGCAAATTCCGACAGCCTTTTCCAGTGACGATTGGCGATGTGGCCGTAGCAGATTCCACCAAAGTTGAACTGATTCAACCGGACGGCACGACAGTATCACTGAAGCTCGCCGAGCAATATCAGCCCATTCGTCGCGGTGCAAACGGTGAAGCGACTGGCGGGATGGCGTTCATCGGCTACGGCATCTCATCCGACGAAGAGAGCTACGACGACTATGCCGGAATCGACTTGACGGGAAAGGTTGTCGTGCTGATCCGGCGGGAACCGCAAAGTCGCGATGGTGGAGCGTTCGGCGGTAAGGCCACGAGCCCCAACGCCTATATCGATCGAAAGCTGGAGCTGATTCGAAAGTCCAAGGCAGCCGCAGTGCTGTTCGTTAACAATATTGAAAGTCCTGCAGATCCGGGTGCCGACGAACTGGCTGATCCTTCAAGCTTTGGAAACGAAGGCGAGGCTGTGCCGTTTGTGCATGTGAAAAAATCAGTTGTCGATGCCATACTGAAAACGACACCATTGAAAGTTGGCGATGAATTACTTGGAAGTCTCGCGGCGGTTTCTGAGTACATTGATCTCAACCTCAAACCTGTCTCACAGGAACTGCCCGGCTGGAACGCCACTGTATCCACCGTCTTTAAAGCCAATACGATCTCGACCGACAATCTGATTGGCGTTGTCGAAGGGGAAGGTCCGCTGGCTGACGAAACGATCGTCATCGGCGGCCATTACGATCATCTTGGCTTCGGCGGTTACGGCTCAAGAACTCAGAATCGCACTGGTGAAGTTCATAACGGAGCCGATGACAATGCGTCAGGAACGGCGGCCGTGGTTGAGCTTGCTCGACGAATCGCGTCCGGCCCGAAACCAAAACGCCGCATGGTGTTTATCTGCTTCTCTGGCGAAGAACGAGGACTCATCGGAAGCAACTACTACGTCAAAAACCCCGCATTCCCCATCGACAGTACTGTGGCGATGCTGAACTTCGACATGATCGGCAACTTGCGAGATAATCGAGTGGAAGTCAACGGAGTCGGGACGGCTACGGAATTTGAAGCAATCGTTCGCAAAGCCGATGAAGTGACTCCGGTTGACATTACGATTGTTCCAGGAGCGTTCGCTGGCAGCGATCACCTGCCGTTTTATCAGAAGAATATTCCTGTGATGTTTTGTTTCACCGGAATGACCGACAT
>CAMAXD010000505.1 GCA_945861975.1 Candidatus Kuenenia stuttgartensis
CCGGGAACTCGCACATGTTGAGGTGCTGCCGGTTTGTCCAGAATTCGTCGGACCTGAGCGATCACGATGCCATGATGATTGTGAGCAGCCTGAGCGATGGGCAGCACATCGCCAATCACCGCCTCATCATCCATGATCAGGTTGCCAAATGGGTCAGCCGCCGTTGCGCGGATCAACCCCACATGAATCGGAAAAGCGTGATACAACAGCCACGTTTGACCACGCAACTGCACGCGTTCGATGAGTTCTTCGGTCGTACGATCGTTCAGGCGTCCACCGGAGTGAATCGGATCGATAAAAGTTCCGAGTCCGACATGAGTCACACAGCCTGGGCGTCCGGCGGCGATATCACGAAACAGTTGGCAAATGACTCCCTGAGGAAAATTATAGGCTTCAATTTCTCCAGCCAGAGCCATTGTGCCCAGTCGCGGAATGAGCCCCCAATGACCTCCGATGACGCGTTTGATCAGACGCGGATGAGCCAGGTGATTGAGGCCTCGCTGCTTCCCATCGCCCTGCCCGGCCGCATAGACGAGCGTCAGGTTGGCTGGGCTTCCCTCGGCGAGAAAACGTCGTTCGAGAGCTGCGGTGAGAGCTTCCGGATGACCGGCTCCGACAAACCCTCCGGAAGCCATCGTAACACCGTTCTGAATCAGCTGAACCGCCTCTTCGGCTGAACACAGCTTACTCGTTAAAGGCGTCGTCATGCCCACCATCCGCCATTGGCATGCAACGTCTGACCCGTGATGTAAGACGATAGCGGACTGCAGAGGAAGAGAATCGTGCTGGCGATTTCATCGGGTTCGCCGAATCGACGGAGAGGGATCTGAGCCAGCATTTGCTGTCGAGCCTGGTCGGGAATGGACTTACCCATTTCAGTGAGTACGACGCCCGGTGCAACGGCGTTGACATTGATCTGTCGACTGGCCAGTTCCTTGCTGAGCACTTTCGTGAACGCAATCACGCCGGCTTTTGCGGATGCATAGTTGGCCTGACCGAAGAAGCCGATTACGCCCGAGATAGACGCCATGTTAACGATCCGACCGCCATCGTTCATAAACTGAACGGCCGTCTGACTCACTTTGAAGACAGCCGACAGATTGGTTTCGATGACATCGTCCCAGTCCGCGTCGGACAGGTTTTTCATTGTGCGGTCACGCAGAATTGCTGCGTTGTTGACGAGAATATCGACACGACCCAAGTGCGCTTCGATCTTTGTAAACATCCGCTGAAGATCGTCGCGTGATCGAACATCGGCGTCGATCGCGAGGCAACGCTCACCGAGTTCTGCGGCGGTTTCTTCGGCGACGCGTTTTCCTGTGCCGGACGAGTCATTCAGATAATTGATGACAACTGCCGCGCCAGCTTTATGCAGCATGGTGGCTGTCGCTTTACCTAGTCCTTGCCCGCCTCCGGTAACGACTGCTACTTTGCCATTGAGATCAATGGAGATCATAAGGACCTGCTTGTACTTCGTGATCACTCGATCTGAGGGTTTGCATCATTTAGTCAGCAACACCGACCCCCGGTTCAAAAAACCAAAGCCCGACGTTTGATGGCTGATAAGGTTAACCTCAAATCATCGCCGTCACAAAGGACTAGTCCATGAAGATCCGCTTGTAGCCGCGGAACATGCAGTCCAGAAGATCGCGACCTTCCTGCGTTGCTTGATAACGAACAAAGCCTTCGCCGGTTTCTGCGTCGCCCTGAACGATCCGGATGTTGTCTTCTTCGCTGTACATCCACGCTTCTTCCTGAAGAATGTGGAAGTACTTGTGCAGTGATTCCTCTGCAATTGGCAGAAAGACTTCACCGTCGAGGAACAACTGATAGCCGTATTCTTCCAGCTTTGGCCATGGCAGCTTCGTGCCTGTGCCGCGGTAATACGGTTCAAGAACCGAATTGTCGTCGGGCTTCACGTTGGGATTGTGAAGCATGTCGATCGCATTCCATGGACAGATCGTGAGTTGGTAAAACTCACTGCTGTCGTTCGGCGATCGGTAACACATCTGGCAGCCAATGCAGCGGCTGGTGTCGATCTGATGATAGCTCTCAGATGGAACCGGGCTGACGACTTCGTAGATACAGTCAACAGGACACACCGTCGCGCAGGAATTGCAGGAGGTGCAGTTGTCCTTGTTAATGACGTTGATGTAACGAGTTTCCTTCTTCCGGTCAGACTGTCGAGTCCGGAAGTAGTCAGTCATTGAGATCGTCATCGTGGATACTGCCTAAATGTTCACTTATTTCCGGTTTGAATGCGGCGGAAGCTGCCCGAAAATCCTACCGCGTAGCGCTGCTTCTGGCAGGCATGATCGGCGATTTTCGAACGGCTCCGTCAGGATTTCCCGGGGCTGGGAAGCGGTCTGAGCCAACTGACCTGGCGGTCGAATTGCCTCGTGGTGCCGATTTTCGTTGGTCTTTGGGCTCAAATTCAGGCTGGAATGCTGGCCGAAGTCAGCACTGCGAACGAAACGGTCACTCCGATCGACAACAATCCGGCTCTCCCCGGCGCCTCGCAGTTTCGCCAGAAAATGGCGGGATAGCAATGTTTCAGTGAGCAATCGTGTTTATGCTTGTTCCGCATGGCCCATGATTCATGGAAATTCCCAATCCTCCTTTGTTCAGGAGTCCCACCAATGTCATCAACCCTGTTCCGTTTCTTCTGCCGAAGGCCCGTCTTCGCTGCAGCCCTGTGTGCTGCCGTTGTGGGATCATCACCAATTCAAGCGGAAGACGTGAAAGCTGAAAAGTCCGCCGCAGAAAAGCCCGTAGCAGAAAAGACGGAAGAGAAGCCTCAAGCATCGGATTCCAGGAAGGCCGACAAGGACGGCTGGAAACAGTTGTTCAACGGCAAAGATCTGGAAGGCTGGAAGATCACCAACTTCGGCGGCGAAGGCGAAGTGTACGTCGAGAATGGTGAAGTCGTGATCAGTCAGGGAGCCGACCTTTCCGGCATTCACACAGAGCAGGAGATCCCGAAGGTTGACTACGAAATCCAGTTCGAAGCTCAACGAGCAGCTGGCAGCGATTTCTTCGCTGGCCTGACGTTTCCGGTCAAGGACAGCTATTGCTCTCTGATTCTGGGCGGCTGGGGTGGTGGCGTTTGCGGAATCTCCAGCCTCAACGGGATGGACGCTTCAGAGAATCAAACGACCAGCTATCAGACGTTTGAAAAGGGCCAGTGGTACAAGGTCCGCATCGTCGTGCGGGACAAGCATCTGCATGCATGGTTGGATGACGCCAGGATTGTTGACGTTGATACAACCGATATGAAGATCGGAACTCGGTTTGAAGTTGATCGATCAAAACCGTTTGGCTTTTCAACGTATTCGACAACCGGACGTCTGAAGAACGTGCGAGTGCGTTCGCTGCCACCGGAAGAGAAGGAAGAATAGTCGTTCTCGAGGAATTGGCGGGTTCACTGCCGCGATCGATGAAGTACTGGTGCAAAAGCCGTTAGACCACCGGGGTGAACCCGGTGGCGGTTTGGGCGCATATCTTTTCAAACTTAGTTGGCGGCAGCTTCGGCCGTCGCCTTCTTGCCCGGCAGTCGAGTAATCAAAGCGCCGCCACTCAGGATGAGGCAGGCACCAAGGAAGTAGGGCATTGAGGTCGACAGGCCCAGCAATTGAATACCCAGGAATGGTCCGAGGATTCGAGCGAGTGATGACAAGCTCTGTCCTGTTCCAAGCACAGAGCCCTGTTCATCGCTGGAAGCAGCCTGAGAGAGCAAGGACTGCAGTGATGGTGTCACTGCTGAGAATCCAATCACCACGATCGGCAGAATGAACCAGAGTGACGGTGGCGGGAAAATTCTCAGCCCCGTCAGTCCGATCAGCACAAAGCCTGTTGTCATCAGCGTGACGCCGATCAAGGCCATGCG
>CAMAXD010000506.1 GCA_945861975.1 Candidatus Kuenenia stuttgartensis
CGAACCGCTGTCCGTGTTGCCAGCGGTTTAACCCCGCTGCCGCAAATATGATTGGGTAAAGATCCTCAAAATACCAGAGTCGAGCAAAATAGAATCCGATCGGACTGGGCCGATCCACTGTGCCTTCATTCACCCGGGCTGCCAGCCACAGAGCCGCTTTGTCATTTGCCAGCCGAGCCACCGGAAAGTCGGCCAGACTGTCTAATGCCAGTCCGGTTTCCTCCACGGAACTTTCCAGACCGCGACGAGCTGACCAGCCCCCGTCGTCGTTCTGATTTTCCAGCAACCAGCGAACAGCCCTGCGACAGCAATCCGATGAACTCTGTCCTATCGTACCTAGAGCGCGGACGACTCGCGATGTCCCGTACAGAGGATTTTCGTCGTCTTCGTTGAATTGATGGCCAAACCAGAGCGGCAGCCAGGTTCCGTCGGCTCGCTGAACGGTTTCAAGATACCGGATTCCTCGCCGCATCGACTTTTCCGTTCGAGTCCGCAGCGTCTGGTCGATCCCCGGAATTCGACGCAGCCACAGTTCGAATGCTCGCAATGTATGAGCCGTCAAATCGCAGGAGCTTCGGTCAAATGGCAGAGTTCCCCAGCCTCGACAAAACGTCGGCCAACCCCCATCGCGGTTTTGCAGATCGAGCAACCAAATTGCCGCCGCGCGAAGAGAGGAAATCTCTGCCGAAGAAAACGATTCTGCTGATGAGCGAAGATTCATCACCGCCAACATTGCTCCCGGAGTATCGTCTGCGTCGGGCACTCCGCCGGGAAGATTCGTCCACGACCAACCGCCCGGTGCTGCGTGAGTCGAAGGATGTACGACGCGGTACTGCTGGTCGAGCAGCCAGTTACGGATTGTTTCTGGTTGCAAGGCGATGGGCGCGACAAACGATGGAGAAGATGGAACATGAGTACACGGAGGGCTGACGCCCTGCCGCTCGCTGAGGTTATTTACGCTGAGAGCATTCACGCTGAGCGTTGTGACCCACGTGGTCAGGTTTGTGTCGATGGGCCAACTGCCGTCTTCGCGAACAGACGCTTCAATAAACTGCAGACAGCGCTGCGTCACCACGTGGTCAAACAGGCCGCATCCGAGAAGACTCATGCAGACAAAACTGGTCAGCGGAGTCGCTTCCAGAAATCCACCGTTATCCGGCTGAATCGATTCCAGCACCTTCAATGATGGCTTTATCGCCGCGTGACGAATCAGACGCACGATGGGATTCCAGTGTCCCTGATGCTTGAAGATCACCTGGCCAATCGCAATCAACGCTGGTAGTGCATAGCTGACAACCGGCATTCTTACGGCGGCGTAAAGCTGATGCGGCACGCACGACAATTCAAACGGGAGCGGAATCACGTCCTTCCATGCCACAATTCCCGCCAACGCACAGTGTGTGAGAATAGGAACGGAAAACGTATGGTCCTTTCCATAACGTCGAATCACAGCGGGAACACCACCAACTTTCGTAATGTGCAGGCCAGAAGATTCCGTGACTTGCTGCCACCTGGCGATCGTCTCATCCGGCAGTGCTTGTTGTTGGACGACTTCCGCGGTGGCTCGAAAAACAGCGTGACACAACATGCTGGTCGAAATGTTGCTGATACTAAGAACCGTATCGCCCCAGCCGCCGTCTGCGTTCTGATGGTCAGCCAGCCAGTGCAGGCCACCCTTCATCAAGGACCTCCAGCGAAGTCGCTGACACTCATTATCGGTGGCTTCGGCCGCCTTATGCAGAGCCATTACGGCGGTCGCCGTGGACAATGCCGATGTCGACAATCGACCGGTCCACCAACCCTGCTCATTGCGGTGCGAAAGGAGAAGGCGATTCACCGCGTCTACGGCATCGTTCACTAACTCCGGAGTAGAGTTCCGAATAGACATGGAAGTCGAATGCGTCCTCGTGAATTGCCTGCTCGACTGCTCCCTCAATTCTCCCGAGAGCATTGCTCAGTGATCAGGCAAGTACATGACTGTGGCGATATGTGATGATCTGACGATTGTTCAGAATCTACCAGATGAACTCATCCATGTCAGGCGGCCGATGTCAGGCGACCGACTGCACCCGTCGATTGCTGAGTTTTTCTCGACCTGTTTTCGGGATGCGTGGGGGCGATTGGAATCATGCGGAGTGAAGATAAGTGGATTTCGTCGCTGGTCGAGAACGGAAAAAGATCTGAAAATGGAAGCCTGTGCGAGAAGCCGGGTTGCCGCTAAACTCCGCAACTTGTGTTTTCGCAGCTCTTCCAGTTCTCCCAGTTTCATCAAGGACTGCGAAGTTACGCAGAGAAAACAGCTTTGGAAATGCTCTGTTCTGAAACGGCCCGCGGTTACTGTAGATTCCTATTCGCGAGTTTTGGGGCGGTCGAATTGGCAAAATTGACATCTGCAGGAAGCAAACGATGGCATCCGTGACCAAATCCAGTTCCAGCTATACCGGCGAAGATATCGAAGTCCTTGAAGGGCTTGAACCGGTTCGCCGTCGTCCTTCAATGTACATCGGAGGTGTTGACTCACGCGGGCTGCATCATCTGTTATGGGAAATCGTTGACAATTCGGTCGACGAATTTCTGGCCGGTGAATGTGATCGTATCACCGTGACGTTGCACAAAGATGGCAGCTCATGCTCCGTGCAGGATAACGGCCGCGGGATTCCGGTGGATAAACATCCGAAGATGAAAAAGTCGACGCTGGAAGTCATCCTGACGACTCTGCATGCGGGCGGAAAATTCAGCGACAAGAACTATGCGCGCAGCGGCGGATTGCATGGAGTAGGCTCGTCCGTGGTCAACGCCTTGTCATCAGAAATGATCGCGACCGTGCATCGTGACGGTTTCGAATGGTGCCAGACGTTTGAACGCGGAAAGCCCAAAGCACCGGTACAGAAAGTAAAACCGTTTCGTGGCCGCGGCACGACGATCTTCTTTCGCCCTGACGAAGAGATCTTTCGCCGAACCATCTTCAACGCCGAAACAATTCGTCAGCATCTTGAGGATATCTCGTTCATTCACGGTGGCTTGACGCTGGTCTTTCATGATGAGCAGAAGAAAGAAACCATCGAGCTGCATCATCCGGAAGGCATCGTGGCTTACATTGAAAAAGTCACCAAAGATACCGGCAAGAAACCGGCTCACGAACAACTCTTTGCCGTTATGAAGGACGACAAGGATGCCAAAGTCGAAGTGGTTCTGCGCTGGACGGATTCGACGGAAGAGAATATCCGCAGTTATGTGAACGGCATCAGAACTCATGCCGGGGGAACTCATGAAAACGGCTTCAAGACTGGAGTGGTCAAAGCTGTTCGCAACTACATGGAGGTCCACGGCTATAAGCCGCGCGGCGTCACGATCACGTCGGACGATATTCGTGAAGGGATCGTGTGCATCCTGAGCGTCTTCATTGGCGATCCGATGTTTCAGGGGCAGACCAAGGAACGCTTAAATAATCCGGAAACGGCCGCGGCTGTCGATGGCGTTGTCCGGCCGGCTCTGGAAAACTGGCTCAACAACAACCCCTCTCTGGCAGATGTGATTCTGGGCCGCATGGTGCTGGCAGCTCGCGCACGTCAGGCCAGTCGCGAAGCCGTCTCGGAAGTTCGGCGGAAAACGGTGGGCGGTCGAAAAACCAATCTTCCCGGGAAGCTGGTTGATTGTCAGGCCAAAGATGCTCTGCATTCGGAACTGTTTATCGTCGAAGGAGATTCGGCTGGTGGCACAGCGGTGATGGGGCGCAAGGCGGCGACGCAGGCTGTGTTGCCTCTGCGAGGAAAGATTCTGAACACCGAAGCGTTGTCGATGTCCAAAATCATGGAAAGCAATGAAATTCGGGACATCGTGGAAACTCTGGGAGCCGGAGTTGGCAACGGTTTTGATGTTAA
>CAMAXD010000507.1 GCA_945861975.1 Candidatus Kuenenia stuttgartensis
TGAAAACTGTTCAAACTTCCACGACGCAAACAACTGCGATGTCTAACGAAACTTGCCGAATCCCTCAATCCCTCGTAGGAGACAACTTCAAGGTTGTTTATCGATGATTTACGCTTCTTCCGTGTATTGCACAGAATCAGGACACTAAAGTCTCATTTCATAGGCTGTGCATCTCGCCCTTTCGACCTAAACCTTCAGGTGGTTGTCCGAGCGGGCTACCGAATCTTCGCTGATCGGTGGATGCAGTTGCTGCACGTTAAACCGGAAAAGCCTCCACGCCGTTGGAAAAGGTGTTTGAAGCATTGGAGACGTCACAGGAAATTGGCGATCAGGTGGCTTCGGAGAGTTCCAGATTCTTCGTTCAAAAGGAGACACCTCTTTCAGCACCAGGCCATTGTTTTTCAACACCAGGCCATTGTTTCAGGACGCAGCCAAGCAACACGGTATCGGATCGAGCGGTCAATAGGCACGATGGTGCGACAAACTATCGGCCCCATCCTGTTCGATCACTTGCTCACCAGAAAGCTCAGATGCAAGCCGGCATGCCAACAATGGAGTTACATCCAGTAGGATTCAGGCATCTCACCGAAGGCCGGGATGGGGGCTCTGCGATCTGTGGACTTGATTCGGGAAACGGATCCCTTCAGGAGTTGAAATCCTTCCTCGTCAAAGATGCCGTTTGTCGTTCAACATCTACCAGGCCGAAACGACCAATTGTGGCGACTGATAAACAGGCTGCGAGGTTCGACGAGCGAACCCGGCCACCGTTCGTATGGCTGCTGCTGGCAGTGCTGGAGTTAATACTGCTTGAACACCAGAGTTCCTGGGGGTTCCTGTGTTCCAGAATGAAAAGAACTGACGGAAGACTTTTTCTCTTAGCGACGGAATCACGTGAATCGGGTCGAGGTGATACCACGCTCCCTCCGGCTTGATAAATGGAATCTGATGTTTCTGGACATAGTTTTCCAGTAACGCATTGAGCACTCTTGAGCGTTCGCAGATCTGCTGAAAAGTCATCGTGCAGCCAGGGAACAGCATGGTTCGCATGAGCAGAAACTGTGTTTTCCCCATTGCTTCCACAGAAGGGAGAGGTAATCCCGTCATTGCGATTCTCGCATCTGGCCGCCAAGCCTGAATTCGTCGCAGGCATTCCTCGACGGTCTGAAAAATCTCTTCGGGATCACGCATATAGACGATGTCGTTACCGATATCGGTGATCAGAACCAGCGGCGCAAAAGATCCCGTGGTCGGCAAATTCTCCCAAAGTCCACACTGGATGATTCCCGGCAGACGACGAATCAGAACTGCGCTCCAGTCCATGTAAGAGCGACCCATCCCGAGACAAACCCTAAGGTCAATTTCGCCGGGCACCACCTGCTGCAGTGCACGAATTGCCGGTTTCCAGCCCAGAGTCAAGTTGCTGGCCCCCAGTAGAACGACCGACTGCTTCTCTGTTGATGCTGTAGAACGTTGAATCTGTTGCAATGTCGAGGTGTCCCGCATCTCATTCAGCCGCTGGCTGATCAGACTTCTTGTTAGCGGCTTCCGCTTTAAGCTGTTCAAAAACGGACTGAACTGCATCTGCCGGAATCGCGTAGGTCGGGAATCGGTCGGCTCGTGCAATCACGATCCCGATAGCCTGCCCGTTTAGGTCCAGTAAGGGGCCTCCGACTTTGGTTGGATACACATCTGCGTCAATCTGGAGTGCTCGGGGAAATCCCTGAGCATGGGTACTCGCAAACTGCCCCGTTAATTCTGGATCACGGTACAGCGGTAGCAACGCATTCTCGTTCGTAAACTTTGACGTCAGCACAATCTCGATCGTTCGAATCATGTCTTCTCGCATGAAACGAATCGACACCTTGTCGCCGGGTTTGAATCCACCAATGCGGTGCTTCAGCGAATCCGGGTCATGCACATCATGGCCGTCCACAGAAAGAATTCTGTCATCAGGCTTCAGGCCATTTCTGACAGCAGCTCCTCCCGCCAGAACTTCCACGATCCGCACGCCGTTACCCACTGGCTCATTCGGATTTTCATAAGGATTCGGCATCGTAATTCCAAGGAACGCTCGCATCGCACTTTCCGAAGTATGAGCCACAACGCTGATCACGGTTGGGATCAGAGCTTTGCCCCTCGGGTCCTGAACGAGAGCCATGGTGCCTGCCGCCAATGCTTCCGTGCGAAGTACAGCAGGAACTAAGTTCTTTGCATCAACCTTCAGCAGCATCAGGTCGTAAGAATAATCAGCAGCCATTTCCTTTCCTCGGAAGCGGCGACCGTCGGGAAGAATAATCTCCGGATCAATAGCTCCATCCAGTTCCGACGCCTTCGTCAGAATATAACCGTCCACTGACATGACGGTACCAAGACACAGCAGCAGACCATTATCGCGAACCGCCACGACGCTCTGTGCACTGATGCCAGCAACACTGTCGTAAAGCTTCAGTTCTTCAGCCGCTCGCTTCTCAAACTTCCCGATGCTGCGGTCGTCACTCAGTTGCTCCAAAATCTCACGTTCACGCTCTTCGTCATCGAGTGTAGGAATTCTGTCCGGACCGTCACCTCCATCGTCCTGAACCTCCGGATCAGAATCGTCTCCGGTAATCAGCTTCAAAGTATCCTCTGTCCCGTTACGACGACGTATCATCACTTCAATGGGTTGCTCTTCCTCCAGCAGTTCCAGAGTCGTCCCGAGGTCCAGCCGATCAGCAATCGGTTCGCCTTCGATCTTCAGCAGCACATCGCCGTTCATAAGGCCTGCTTTTTCTGCAGGGCTGTTGGGCAGAACTCGAGTAACTTCCGGAGTAAAATCTTTCCACTTCAGGTTCACTCCAAAAAAACCGGACGACGCAATGTCGTTATCCATCGATCGTAATCGGCCCCATCGATCTCCGGCCTGCAAACGATCCCAGTCATCGTGGAAGCTATCGATCGATACATGACGATTCTCAGTGATCAGGCTGGTGATCATGCTGTGAATACCAATGACCTGACCCTTCATATTGAAAAGTGGACCACCCGAATCACCAAGCAGGATAGCGCAATCGGAAACGACTGTTCGGTTGCCAACAGAGAGCACTCGACCAATTCGAACGGGTGCTTCTCGGTCGGGCCGATAACCCCCCGGATGTCCCATTGCGAAACACCAGTCGCCAACTTTGGTTTCTGACAATCGCCCCATGTCGGCAAAAGGAAAACCTTCACTGCCCGGAGCCGGGTCGCTGATTTTCAAAACTGCAGCATCAGCATCGCGATTCTTCCCCAGCACGTTTGCGCGATATTCACGACCATCGGGATACGTAATCGTCACCGTACTGCGGCGTGACTTGCGGCCCGAATCCACGACATGCGAAGCCGTCAGCACGATACCATCGCGACTGACGACAATTCCGCTGCCAACGCCCATTCCATCTGAAACACCAACAACCGCCAATCGAACTTTCGACAGGGCTGACGTGAGTTGCTGTTGTCGCTGCTGCAACGGCTCTGGAACATCAGCCGCAGCGTACTTCGCTGAAGTCGCAAGACAGATCGCAAGGACCAGACACCGAGCATGCAAGAGCAGATGCTTCATTGTCAACTCCGACAGAGCTTTATTCTGTGCGCGGCACCGATTGAGGCTGATTTATAAAGGTATCCCGCGAAAACCCTGCCTCAATTCATACCGTGTGGAAAACAACCTCAGAACATTTCAACGAACCTGTTCGACGAGATTTCGAACCGGTTCTCTCAGAGGAATTCAACGTGGTGGTGTTGCCCGATTTGAGTATAGGGACCAGGACGTCGACGATTCCACTGTCTGAACACCAGAGAGATGCCTTTCGACCGCAATTCGTGAAAGGAATTCTCCGAATTTCTGACAAT
>CAMAXD010000508.1 GCA_945861975.1 Candidatus Kuenenia stuttgartensis
CGTCGTTCATCGCTGCTGAGCGAAACCTGCGTCGGGTCCATTGTCGTCGGGATGATCGCGTGGTGATCAGTGACATTCGCATCGTCCACAAACCGCCGACTCAGCGCCCGTGCGCCTGTTCCATCGGCAAGATGCGTCTCATAGAGACCACGGATTGCCTTGACCACCTGCGGCAACGTAGCGGCCACGTCCGACGACAAATGACGGCTGTCCGTGCGGGGATAACTGAGGAGTTTTTTTGACTCGTACAACTCCTGCGCGAGTTCGAGCGTTCGCTTGGCACTGAAGCCCCACAGACGGTTGGCGTGCCGCTGCAATTCGGTAAGATCGTAGAGCAGCGGGGGCGGCATCCGACGTTTCTCCTGCGCCATGGACTCGATCATCCCCGTGCCCGCAAGCTTTACTCGGTCGACGATGGCTCGCGCGTCCTGCCCGTCGGGTGCAAGCCGTTTGGATGCGTTCGAAGGGGATTCGCCGGGTTTGAACCACGTTCCCGTGTAGGGCGTCGCGCCGAAGGTGCCGACAACTTCAATGTAGGCCTCAGGGATGAACTCGCGGATCTCCAGTTCGCGTTCGACGAGCATCGCCAACGTTGGAGTTTGCACTCTTCCGACGGAAAGAGTCTCGCCCTGCGCGATCGTATACGCCCGCGACAGATTCATTCCAACCAGCCAATCGGCCTGAGCACGACCGCGGGCTGCCGCAGCCAGCGAGTCATACGCGTTCCCGTCCTTCATCGCCAGAAGCCCGGACTTGATCGCGCTGGGCGTAAGCGATGAAATCCACAACCGGCGGACCGGCTTACGGCACCCCGCGGCCTCGTAAAGGAAACGGAAAATCAACTCGCCCTCACGTCCCGCATCCGTAGCGCAAACCACGTATTCGACATCGCGGCCCTGAATGAGTTTTTTGACAGTTTTGAATTGGTCTTTTGTGGACTCGAGCACCGCCAGCGGCCACTGTTCGGGCAGCATGGGCAGCGACTCTGCTCGCCACGCTTTCCAATCGGGATTAATCTCGTGGGGCTGTGCCAATCCCACGAGGTGCCCTATCGCCCACGTCACCACGTATCCATTGCCGTGCAGCCAACCGGATGCCCGCGTCTGCGCGCCGACCACTTGCGCAATATCACGCGCAACCGACGGCTTCTCGGCGACAACAACTACGGTCATGTTTTTTCCCAGGCGATCTCACGAAAACCAACGGATCGGAAATCTGTTGTCCGTATGGTTGAGAGGATCAAGCGGCGTGGCGTTCGTTCTGGACACAGTCGACGACGACGCCTCAGTTGTCTCAGTGGCGACAGGATAACGGATTGCGGGGATGCGGGAGAGCGTATTCGCCGGAATATCGTTGAAGTGTGAACCGAGATGTAAGGGGAGGTTCGCGCCAGAATGCGTTCCTCAAACGGAAGAGTCTCCGAATCGCTGAGTTCCTGACATTCCGATACTGCTCGGTGAACGTGGCGGTTGTTCGGAAACGGACAGACTCCAGCCGCGGATGCGATCCGGCGAAGGGGCTCAGAGGCACCTGCACTGTCTTCAGAGGCACCTGCACGGTCTAAGGAAAGAAGCCTTTCGTAGGATGTCCAGGAAAGCCGTTGAATACGATTGGACAAAACAGACCCGGTTGGCGACATTATCCGCGTGCTACGAATTTTCCTGAACGACAACTCGCAATAACAAAGGATGATGAAATGGGCGACAAAGGCGGTAAGAAGGATAAGGAAAAGAGCAAGAAACAGAACGCCGACAAACAGGAACAGAAGACGAAGGGGAAACAGGCTCAACCCAAGTCGAAGTGAGTAGGACCGACATCGCGCCCTCTCGGCGGCAATCCGAGAGGGTGTGAAACATTCAGGCCAAGGGGCTTCTGTGGTCACGGTTGATGCGGCTGATGGAATCTCCCGTGCCGTGATTAATTTTGCGATCCGCAGTGCAGTGAAATCTTGCGGATAGGGATGCGGCAGTACCCTCACACTGCTGGAATGCGTCAGTTGATTGAGTACTCCCGATGCGGCAAGTCAAATCGAGTTGCGTCGGCGTGTTGGGCGGAGTAGCGAAGGGGGCTTCTGTTCTGGGTAAGCTCGTGAGGACTCCCTTCTGGAAGCCCGCATGCCATGAGAATTCAACGTTCAAACTGCGGCATCTTGTTGCTCCGCAACACCGCCTGCCCAGGCTGTGCCACCCAGCGCCGACTCGCATTCGCCGAAGGTCATCAGCGCCGCAGTGTTCACGCATAGGGAACTGCTTCAGGAGATAATTTCACTGACCACTTTTCCATGCACGTCCGTCAGTCGATAGTCGCGACCACTGTAACGATACGTGAGTCGTTCGTGGTCGAGTCCCATCAAATGAAGAATGGTCGCGTGCAGATCATGGACATGCACACGGTCTTCCACAGCCGTCAGACCAAACTCATCCGTTGATCCGTAACTGATCCCGCCTTTCACGCCGCCGCCAGCCATCCAGGTCGTGAAACCATAGTGATCATGGTCGCGGCCCATCTGGCCTTCTGATGTCGGAGCCCTGCCGAATTCACCGCCCCAGATGACAAGCGTCTCTTCAAACAGTCCGCGCTGTTTAAGGTCTTTAATCAGAGCCGCGATGCCCTGATCACAGGCCAAAGCTAATCTGCGATGTCCGTCGACGATGTTCTCATGCCCTGTATCCCATGCGATGTCATAACCGTCGATGGAAAGAGACAGTTGAACCATGCGCACGCCGCGTTCGACAAGGCGACGTGCCAGCAAACACCCCTTGGCGTATTCGCTGTCACCGTACATCTCGAGCGTCTCTTTCGATTCCTTGCTCGTATCAAACGCGTCTGGAACCGCGAACTGCATGCGGTAGGCCATTTCCATCGTCTGAATACTGGCCTCCAGTTGTGGATCATGTTGCTGCCTCTGCAGATCCAGCTGATTGAGTCTCGTCAGCAGGTCCGCCTGATGTCGCTGGTCCACTTTGGGCAACCAATTGTTCTTCAGATCCTGCATAATGTGATCAGGCTTCATCTCGTGAATATTCACGTAGGTTCCTGCATAAGCACCCGGCAGAAACGCGTTCCCCCAGTTGGCCAGTTTATTCCGAGGCTCCGCACGTGGACTCATGGCGATGAAGCCCGGCAAATCCTGGTTCTCGGTGCCCAGACCATAAGTCAACCACGATCCCATGCTGGGACGAGTCGGCTGCAGATGTCCGACGTTCATCATCATCATCGCGCTGGCATGTTCCGGCGTGTCCGTATGCATCGAATGGATGAAGCAGAGATCATCGACCAGTTCTGCCACGTGAGGAAAAATCTCACTGACCCACCGGCCGCACTGACCATATTGCCGAAACGCATACGGCGATGGCATCAGTCCCATTTTTGTGTTTCGCAACGACTTGCGATCGACAGATTCCGGCCGCTGGCCCGCGTGTTTGGCAATTTCCGGCTTATAATCGAACGTGTCGACCTGCGATGGCCCTCCCGGCATAAACAACTGAATCACGTGCTTCGCCTTCGGGGCGAAATGCGGAGCCCGCGGAGCCAACGGAGATTCTGAATTGCTCACCAGATCCGCACGAGCGACGCCCAAACCTGTATTCGACTGCGCCAGCATGCTCGCGAGGCCCAGCGTTCCAAACCCGGCTCCCAGTTGCCGCAGCGCATTACGACGATCGATCGGACGCAGAGGATTTCGATGAAACATGGCGATTACCTCACGAACATGAATTCGTTGGAACTTAATAGGACCTGAGCGTATCTGTCCCAACTGGACAACTCGCTTCCATCACTGGCCGCACTGACAAAACTCAATCCAAGTTCAAGCTCCGCAGGCTCCGGATCGCGAGCATACAGCA
>CAMAXD010000509.1 GCA_945861975.1 Candidatus Kuenenia stuttgartensis
GGAGGTCCGGAAGCTCGCCGACCGGAGCCTAAAAGTCGACCGGCGGAGGCACCGGAGCGTCGGTCTGCACGAACACGGCCACGTCTGCGAAAACCTCAGAGTTCTCGTGACTATGTTCATTCGCAATGCGGCGGAGTCACCACAATCGAGGGACCGGAGTTTCAATCTCTGGCCGATCCGCTTTCCAATATGCATTCAACCTATTGCAGCGAATGTGAAGACGTATTTCCCATCAGTGAGTTTGCATGGGACGATACCCAGGAGCGAATCTCGGACTATTACGCTCGCTATCAACAGCAGGCTTCCGGCTTACAACGATTCATCGCGTCTCGTGGCGGCATGTTCACAATCGCCGGTGTCGTTTTTGTCTTCGGACTGTTGTCATGTGCCGTTCTGGGAGCGTTCGGGCTTGCAGCAGCGATTGTCGGGGCAATCGTCGCGATCGTGCTGCATGTCATGGTGCTCGGCCCGATGATCCTTCGGCAAGTTCTGGGAACTGCGGATCCAACGCAACTGGAGTGATGAGGTTCGCAGCATTGGAGGACTTGCGCACGCCAGACCAGGCCAGTCGTGTTCAATTTCGACCTCATGCCTTACTGCTCAGAGTTTTCTCCATTACCGTCGTGGATGACGATTGCTGCACAGCCTGCCGCAACGTCCTCTTGGACATTGAGCTTGAGCGGGATTAAAGTTCAGTGATGATCACCGTCCTGCATTTCGTCGGGCGATGCCCTTCTTTGGCGTCAATGCAGGGCGGCAGCCTGCCAATCCCTCGTCTGTCAATTTTCAGAGTGAAACCTCAACAACGATGCCTGCTGCTTCAGAACCAGGTTTTTCCCGACTCAAAGTTACGGGAAAAGACCGCGCGAAGTTTCTGCATAATTTCTGCACGAACAACATCAAAACGTTAACAGCAGGAACGGCCTGCGAAGCTTTTTTTACCGATGTGAAGGCTCGCATTCTGGCTCATGGCTATGTACTGGCGTTTGATTCGTTTCATGAAATCTGGATGTTGCCGGGAGATGCGGCGGCGTTGGCCAAACATCTCAGCAAATATGTGATTACTGAAGATGTGACTGTCACGGATTTTTCTACAGACAATCACGTTGTGGTATTCAGGGAGACGCCAGAACTGTTCGCTTTGCCGCCTTTTCATGGTGCAGCAGCAAACACCCAGGACACTCTGTGTGGGCAGCTCAATGAATCAGCGGCGACGAACTTCAATGTGACATTTCTACGGGTCATGTGGGCGTCTGAGCGACTCATTGCCATCGCTGGTTCTGCCGAACAGATTTCAAACTTCCGCCGGAACGTTTCGATCAGTTCCGAAGCGGAAGTGGGTTCGGATGAGCTGGCATCATTGCGGATCCGTGAGCGGTTTCCGGTGATCGGTCAGGATATGTCGAACGAGAATCTGGCTCCGGAAGCAGAACGTAACAGCATCGCGGTTTCGTATACCAAGGGCTGTTATCTTGGGCAGGAACCGATCGCTCGCCTCGACGCAATGGGGCACGTCAATCGAGCACTCCGAGTGATCGATTTGACCGGAGATTGTTCGCGACAGGAGGTCATCGGCCGTTCATTATTGACCGCTGACAACGCAATCGTCGGAACGGTGACATCCGCGGTTCAAGGAAATGCCCAGTCGATCATTGGCCTGGCGATGGTCAAGGTGAACGCCGCATCGCAGCCCGTGTTCTGCGAACTGGCCTCAGGGGCGAAACTTTCCGGCCGCTGCCGGCCCCTGTAAACTGACGCCGAGGCTGCCCACTTTTTGTGCCGATCGCGAATCGCCTGACCTCAGTTGGCCAGCATGCTGAATTCACGCGATCAAAACAGTCCGTCTGAAAGAAATTGTCCCATGAAAGCTGCGTTTCTAAAGACCGTCGGCAGTCCGGACTGCATTCAATACGCAGAACTCCCCGCGTCGGTAGCGACGGGAAATCAAGTTCTGGTGAGAACTCAATCCGTCGCGGTCAATCCAATTGACACGTACATCCGGTCTGGCAGCGTGAAGGCGAGTCTTCCGGATCCTTACATCGTCGGCAGTGATCTCGCTGGCATCGTTGAGGCGGTCGGCCCGGAGTGTGCTCGATTTACAGTCGGCGATCGTGTCTGGGGCAGTAATCAGGGACTTGCTGGCCGTCAGGGCTCCTTTGCCGAATTGTGTGCGATCGAAGAAAAATGGCTGTATCCAATTCCCGATGGAGTTTCCTTTGAAGCCGCCGCAGCCGGTGCGATGGTTGGGATCACGGCTCATCTGGGTTTGTTCTTCCACGGCAGCCTCAAGTCTGGTGAAGTTGTTTTTGTGAATGGAGGAAGTGGTGGAGTAGGCTCGGCGGTCGTTCAGCTCGCTAAAGCCGCAGGGGCCACAGTGATCACTTCGGCTGGTTCTCCTACAAAGGCGGCTGAATGCCGTGAACATGGAGCAGACCATGTGATCGAGTACCGTACGGAAGATGTCGATCTGCGGCTGGCAGAGATTCTGAAGACGACGGGACAGATCAATCTCTGGTTCGAAACACATCGAGTTCCCACGCCTGAACGAAGCCTGCCGCTGATGGCACTGCGAGGTCGCCTGATCTTTATGGCCGGCCGTGATGCTCGCCCGGTCATTCCGCTCGGGCAGTTCTACACTCGTGATCTGCGAGCGATCGGGTTTGCGATGTTTAATGCGACACCGGATGAGCAGCGTGATGCGGCCACAGATCTGAATCGCATGCTGGCCGCCGGAACCTGGCGACCAAAGATTGGTGCTCGCTTCCCGCTCTCACAAGCCGCCGCCGCTCATCGACTGCAGGAAGAGAATACTCTGCAGGGAGCCAATACATTAACCGGCAAGATCGTGCTGAATGTCGATGGCCCTGTCAGGTCAGTCTGATTTCGCGGAGAACCGTTCGTTTGCCATGTCGCGGCGGAGGAATCATTCGTTGTGAATTCCTACCGCGGCAAGATCGTCCATGACAATGTTGTTTCCCTGCTCACACCAGGAGATGCGATCTTGCTCCGTCTGAAATGACGAGTAAGGCCGACTCTTGAGCAGGATCAGCAAGACTGGTTGAAACAACCTGCAACCTGCACGATTGAGTGCCGGCTCATCAGAGAACCAGTAAAACTGAAAACTCCCTCGCTTGTCGGGCGAGTCGAAGTCATACATGGCATTGCCTTTTCGAACGGCGATCGCGAAAAGAACGAGGTAAGTGATAAACGCTACCGCTAGAACGGCTGCTGCCTTGCGGATCCGCTTACGATTCTTACCAGATGGCATGTACTCGTTCATTGCTCAAACCAATCGCGATTCTCTACCTCGACCATATGTGCAGTAGCAGTATAGCGGAGCGATTGTCTCGAGTCTTCGGGTAACCGAAGACTGATCGCGAGTCATAGCTGCCGCAATGTTGTTCGCGTTGCGTGCTGTGCCGAACGACTCCGCTGACGCTGATGGAGTCGTTAAGAACCATTTGGGACAATTTGCAGACATCACAATTCTGCAGAGAATGAAGTGTGCGACACGGAAAGGATTGCGCCACAGCGATTCATCCATGAAAAAAGCCCCTCGGCGTTAAACCGAGGGGCTTTCTTTATTGGTTTTGCAGACTGAAACCCGGTGAACCAGGTCCACCGGGGATTCGAATCTTCAGATCAAATTACTCTTCGCTGCCACCGAGTGAGAACAGCGGGCCTGCACCGGAACCGGTACCACCCTTCAGTTCTTCACGAGGCTTGGCCTGAGCTGGTGCTGCGGCCGAAGCTGAAGCATCGCCTTCTGTCGTAGCGGATGTGGCTTCTGCTTCCTTTGATTCTGACTTGCGGCTAAGACCAATCTTACGCTC
>CAMAXD010000510.1 GCA_945861975.1 Candidatus Kuenenia stuttgartensis
TCCTTCATCGTTTCGTCGCTGACGGGTTCATCAGCCAGACAGGCCAGATCCACATTCGCCCGAGTCGACAAATAGCGCAGCACATTCCACGTGCGAATTCGATCACCGCGATCGGGTGGCCAGGGAACTCGATGAGTAATGTAAAGGACACTGGGACGCATAGATTTCTTCAACGGGGTCTGATTCCTTGCGGACTTGTTCGTACTCTTTTTCTGTGTTCACAAATCTTTCAGTTGCTGGCAACCATCATGTCGGAAGACATCTCGGTACGATCGACGACCACGTCGTTGTGCCCGCTCCAGAGCTTGACCAAAACGTCTGTCATCGCGCCCAGTCGAAACTCGGTCAACATTCTTGACAACTTGGGTGCCATCGTTTTCAGGTTTTGATAATGTCGAAAGCGTGACTTCAGAGAAGCGGCAATTCGCGGTTGATCCACATCCACTTCCCAGGGATGCAGGTAAACATTGAGCGGTCTTTGCTGCTTGCGAATCTGATGTAGTAGTCGCGAGGTTACAGCCCACGGGAACAGTCGCAGATAACCACCGCCACCGACAGGGATCGTCATTCCGGCAACTTTGCATGTCATACCGGGAAACTCATGAATCTGTCCGATGCGCGTCGCGATGATATGAGGAGAAGTTGGTGAGCCCGGAATTCCGTAGCGATCGTGGTGGACCGGATAAATGCTGGAGTCAATCTGGAAGCCTTCTTCAATCAGAATATCCAGAGCCCACAGGGACTTTTCCGTGATGGAAAAACTGGGAGCTCGATGCAGCTTCACAGGGCTGCCGGTAATCCATTGCAGACAATCGCGAGCTTTGATCAGATCGCTGCGAAAGCGTTGTGGGCCGAGTTCATAGATGAGCTGATGCCAATAGCTGTGACATCCGATCTCATGCCCGGCCGATTGAATTTCGCGAACAAGCTGCGGATAGCGATCGGCCACCCAGCCAAGGATAAAGAACGTTCCACGAGTCGAATGCTTCGCTGCAAGTTCCAGAATCGTCCGCGTGCTCTGTTCAACTCGACAGACGTAATGATCCCAGTTCTCGGGCCGGATCACGGATGCGAACGCGGAGACGTGAAAGTAATCTTCCACGTCCACCGTAAATGTGCCGTCAAGTTGTGGGACAGAAGTTGCCATATGCGTATTTAGTTTTCGCGATTCGGTTATCAGACCAGCCCCCAACCGGGTTCCCCCCGTTGGAATCGAGGCTTTTTGCCTCACTTGCCGACAACTTGAATTAATTTGCTGGTCGCCACTCAATGGCCTGGCATCGTCTTTCAGCAGCATGGAGTTGCGCAGAGGCCGTTAAACCACCGGGATAAACCCCAATGGCGTGAAGGACAAAACTACTGCACCATTCGCACAACTTCCTGCTGATATCCATAGGTCTGGCGCTGGAAGTCTGAATCCGCACCAACCATGATCGCTCCCAGCAGAGGAACCTGCAGACTTCGCAGAGAATCGCGAGCCTGAATCACGTATTGAACTCGACTGTAATCTTTGCGAGTTGCCAGGAGCACGATGTCCGCGTTCTGTGCAATCATTGATGGCTCTGCGACAAACAGCAAAGGAGATGTGTCAATGATGACGAAATCAAAGCGAGCTTTGAGCTGCTGAATCAGATTGCGTCCGCCGTCAACCGCCAGCAACTGCAGAACTCGCTGATCCACCTGACCGGCCCCGATAAAGGACAGGCCCGGAGCTTGCGTCTGCTGACGTATTTCATCCAGAGATTTTTCGCCTCGCAGGAATTCACTAAGACCTGGTCCCTGCTGTCCTTCCACCATCAGATGCGCGGAGGGACGACGGAAGTCACAGTCTACCAGAGCCACTCGCTTGCCTGTGCGCGCCAGACTTGCGGCCAACTGGCAGGAAACCGTCGTCTTGCCTTCGTTGGCGGAAGCACCAGCGATCAGAATCGAAGCCGAACGAGCAGGATCGATATGACGCATCAGGAATGTTCGCACCACGTCCATCGACTCCGTGACCGCCCGGTTCCATTCGTCGTAGTCAACTTGACCCGCGAAGATTCCCAGGCCCAGCAGACCGCCGCGATCTGGTGACGGAATTGTTCCGACCAGTCGCAAACCAGCTTCGCCCGAGATATCCGTGGCCGCACCAATCCGATACGACAACCATTCCACCAGTGTAAATCCGCAAACGATACAGCCCAGAGCAGCCATGCCGGACAGCAAAGCCAATTGTGTTTTCTTCTTAACTTCCGGCTCTTCCGGAATATTCGCATCCTGAACAACACTGATTCGGTCAGGAGCGTAGAGTTCGATTGAACGCTGATCCTTAGTCACGCGCAGATCGTCTCGCAGCTTGATGTCTGTTTCGATTTTTCGCTTCTCTGCTTCCAGTTCAATCGTACGGGAGTTGAACTCCGTCAGGCGTTCTTTCTGCTGCTCGATATCGGCAGCCAATTGATCACGCTGACGAGTCAGATAATCCATGCGTGACACAGGAATGGCTCCTGGAACAGCGGGATTGCCGCCACCCAGTGCCACCAGAATCTGTTGTTCCTGACTCTTCATGTTTTTAAGGTCGGGATGATCCGGGTTGCGGATCTGACTTGCGAACTGCGAAATCCTCATACGCAGAACGATCAGTTCACGCTGCAAAGCGAGGGCTGGGTTGTTGGCAATGTTTGGTTCCGCCGCTTGCGCCATATCGCCGCCGAGTCCCATCAAGCCGTCGGCATTGATCTGATTCGGAAGTACTCCCTGTTGAGTCAAAGATGCTCGTGCCGCCTCCTCTGCGCGGATACGACTGTTGACTTCACGAAGTGTTTTTGAAAGATCGTCGAGATTATCCTGGATCAGATTCTGCTGAATGATGGCCGTCTTGGAGTCGCCTGTGCCGAGATTTTCAGCCAGCTTGTCGATGCGATCCTGTGCCGCGACGACTCGCTTGTTGATTTCGTCAAAGCGTTCCTCCAGTCGACGCAGTTCGTCAATCTTGGCGTTCTTGGACATAAACACGGCTTGTTCCAGATACGCATCTTTTACGGCATTCAGAATCACTGCCAAGTCGCGCGGATGCTGACCTTCCAGCACAACCTTCAGGAACTCGGGACTGATCGTGTCGTCAGTTTTCAACTTACCCATCAACCAGTCGACGGGATGAGTAATCGGCTTCAGTGTCGGGCACTCGGCGACCTGCGGATTTCGCAGAGCTGCCGTGATGACCTGACGGCTGAGCATATAGTTTTTCTGGGATTCACGATAGAACTGGAAGTCCGTCTCGCGACCACCGCTATTGTTGTTGATTAGTTTCGGATCGTTCTGCTCGATCTTCAGAATAGCGACCGACTGAAACGAAGCTGGGATGAATTCCCAGACCAGGGCCGTCGCCAGTAGTGCGGCCGGAATGCCAACAGCCAGAGCTGGAACCCAGCGGCGACGGAAGGCGGTCAGAATCCCGAGGGCGGTCAGTTCTCGGCCCAAAGACGCGGGCCCGCTGCGTCCTGACATCCCGTCGGGGGGACTGCTGATTCGGCCAGTCGGATTTTGTGCCTCTCGAGGATCCGGAGTCTGTAAAGTCATTGTCGTGCGTCTCCGATCGCTGCGGATCTCCTCCGCAACCTCACAGGATGGCCGATTTCCCCAGGGAAAACAGGGGCCAATCTGTTCAGGCTGTCGGTCGATCACGTCCGGGAACACCCCAAGCGCAGTCTCAGACCTTTTGCAGCCTGCCGGAAACCTAGTTCACAAAACACCCAGGGATGTCAGAAACGCGAAACAATTGACGCAGGCAGTCGACACTGCCTGTTCGCTAAACTCAACCATTTCGGATCGAA
>CAMAXD010000511.1 GCA_945861975.1 Candidatus Kuenenia stuttgartensis
CACGGCCACTCGCCCCGTCAACGGGTTTGCCGATGATGCGATCGCACCGGCCAATTCCAGTCGTCCGCTACCATCCTTGAAAGGTTCGGCATTCGGGCCTGACAGGGCAGTAAAGAATCTTCGAGGAACCTGAGGACCATGATTGTGAGGCTGACCTCGCACAAAGATCACCGGCTCCACAGGCTGCGGACGATCAACCAGACGTAACGTGGACGGTTCATTCTTCGGTTCATCAGACGAAGCAAACACGCCGTACAGAGAGTAATAGTCGGCCGTCGGGATCGGATCAAACTTATGGTCGTGACAACGAGCACACGATGCCGTGAGTCCTAACATTCCTCGACTGACCACGTCAATGCGATCATCAATGATGTCCGCAGTATTGTTCAGGAACCGACGCCCCAAAGTCAGATAACCCATCGCTGCCAATTGAGCGGGATCCTCTGAACCGGGCATGCGATCTGCGGCCAGTTGACGCTTCAGGAACTCATCATAAGGCATGTCGTTGTTCAGCGAGTGAACGACCCATTCGCGGTATCGCCAGGCATCCGGGTATTCTCGATCTTCTGTAAAGACATAACCCTTGGTGTCAGAATATCGTGACACATCCAGCCAGTATCGTCCCCAGCGTTCGCCGTACTGCGGCGAAGCCAGCAAACGATCAACATAGCCCGACTTCCACTCATTAAGTTGCCCTGCTGCGTTGGCCTGTTCTGCTGCGGTGGCCTGTTCTGCTGCGGTGAGATCAGCGAACTCTGGCGGAAGACCCGTCAATGCAAAAGCAAGTCGCCGCACGAGCAATTTGGCAGACGCGGGCTGAGATCGATCAAGATTCTTTTCTGCCAGAGCCTGATCGATAAAAAAATCGACCGGATGTTGTCCTTCGTGAAGAGTTGATACATCTGGTGACTGGACGGGCTTGAACGCCCAGTGCTCCCGCCATTTCTCCGCCCTGCGCCGCGCTTCTGTTTCAAGATCGGAAGACTCGGGCCAGATAGCACCATCGGCAATCCATTTTTGCACGGCTGCAATTTCAGCGTCTGACAATTTCTTTGAAGGAGGCATCGCGATGTCTTCCTTCGAATGCTCCAGCACTTTCGCGATGCGACTTTCAGCCGGGTTTCCCGGAACAACCAGCGGAGCATCACTCGCCTTGCCTTGCAGGAGATCGTCCCGTCGATCCAGCCTCACGCCGTTTTCCTGCTTTGTTCCACCATGGCATTCGACGCAGCGATCAAGCAGCAGCGGCCGAATATTGGCCTCAAAGAAATCACCTCGCTCATCGGCGTGCGCAGCCTTACCGGAACACGGTGTCAGCGCCATGAGCACGATGACCGCCCAGAGAGAAAGATGGAGACCGCGTTGGGAGCGAATTTGAATCATCATGAGCTTGAGCCCGAACTGGTGTTCCACATCAGCCTCAAGGCTTCATGTGGCACTTTTCATTCGATTGTTGAGCGAGCATTGGACCGGCTGATCCGGAAATCAATGTCGATTGCTGGACCGTGCAGGAAGGAATTTGCAGGCAGATGAGATCCTCTGGGCAGGGTACAGGCATGTTTCAGAGACTCCGCTGTCCAGCAGAATCCGCGGTCCAGCAGACTCCGCTCTCCAGCACAATCGTATCTGAAGAGTTCGTCGCGACCCGCCCAGAATTGGCCACTATGGCAGATTCTCAGGGGAAGAACGCCTTATTCAACGGTTTTCCCATCGGCAGTATTCACAATCACAAGCCGATGACCGGCCACGTCATACTGGTAGTCGAGTCCGCTCGGAAGAACCGGCAGCCGAATGTTGTTCGCCGCAATGACCTGGGTCATGAATTCATCGTGCGATTTCGGGAATCTTCCTTCGTTGGCATTGAAGATATTCAGAGCATGCTCGATGGCCAGCATCGGGAGCTCCACTCTTGCCTTTTTCAGAATCTCAAGCGGCCCGGTGATTGGATCGGTGACTTTGGCATCGAGCTTGACGACTTCCTTCCCCGCCTCATGATCAAACTCACCAATCTCAGCAGGCTTTGCCGGCGCACTGGACTGCTGAGCAGCGGGCTCAGAAACATCTGCGCAACCGACGAACAGAAGACTCAACCCTAAAGCTTTCAGACGACACATAGAAGTAGACTCACGGCATGAGCGAACGCGGATGCCGGGAAGAGTCCGTCATCCAAACCGATGATGCACCCACTTCGATCTCGCCGCCGTGCAGGCCGAATTCACATCGTTTGCAGACAGCCGCGTGATCACGGGTTCGGTTCCGCAGATATCTTACAAAACACGAACGAGATTCAACAGCGGGAGCCACCACAGACCATGAAGGCGGATGTGGTCGCGGATTTCTGCAGGCCCTTTGCCGGAAACAATTTCACGACGGGCTGCGAAGTCCCACTCGGTAAGCAGAACCTACTGAGTTCCGCGACTACGCTCTTTGAAAGCAACGCTTCGGCGAATCGCCGGTGGCCTCTATTTCTTGCAATCTTTGCAATCGTCATCGCAGTGGTCACAGCTCTCGCACTGCGGATTTGGTAGTCGCGAAAAATAGGCGGGGCCGTAGTTCGACATGCCGTCGCTGATGCCATACGGCTCGTATTCCATACGAAAGCCATCACAAGGGCGAGCAAACAAATGGCCGAATCCTCGTGGCCGAAATTCATCGGGCGCACAACGCTGATATTGAGTGAGCGATGCTGCTCGCGGGCGATACCAGTTTGTGTACTTGTCGAGCGGCAGCGGAAAATGATTGAATCCGTTTCCGGCAGAACCAGGAGCACCTAAGTCCGGTGTAACTCGAATCTGACGGAAGCCATTGAATGCACCAGCTGGAAGTGTGGCATTGCCGGTTCTGACGGCCGCATATTTTGCGAGTGAATTGGTTGCCCGTGGGTGCTGGGAGGTGGGCGAACCTTCAACTGGCGGAAGTCCCGTATCCTGAGCCATGCTGGCGGCGTGTACTGTCAGAATTGCAACGACGTAAACGCAAAGTGAAACGAGACGAGCCATGACTGTCATCCTGACTTCAGAAAAAGCCCCGGTGTCAACGACCGTGTTGCCCGGTATCAATGTCTTCGGATTGCTGCGTTGAACTACCGCAGCAGAATTCAAAGGCATGCCTGAAGTGTTCGGGATGACGCACCGATTCCTCAGTGGCTTCCGTTTATGACAGATAATTGCCGTAAGCAATGCTGCGGGGAATCGGCCTGTTCCTGAAGATTTCCCCAATCGAAAAGGCTTAACATCTTGCCTGCTGAAATCGTGAGAATCTCCACGGGCGACAGAGCCTTTCGACGTTAAGAATCTGAGAAACCTCCAGAATGCCAGCGATTCCCGGATGTGTGACAACTTTATGGACATCCCGGCCCGCGTGGCCCTCCGACCGATCCGGAAGTGCGGCTTTTGCACGAGTAAACATGGTTGTCCGCCGTCGTGCCCTTCCCGTGTCAGCCCTTTCTTCAATTGTCCGACGAACTTTTTATTGAGGGGGTCCGGCCGTGGTTTCAAATCTTTGGAAAGATGAGTAGACTTCGTCAACGGACGACGGGAAGAGAGTTGAACATCGATGCACTGGCAAGGGGCTGGATGCAAAGGAGAAGTCGACCATTGCGCCTTGCCGTGACCTGAAAAACATGAATTCCCCCCTCACTGAATCGATTGAAGCGACCATCGATGTTCATAAGGTGCGAAACGAGTTGCAGCCAATTCCCCGCGAAAAAGTCGATGACCAACCTCGTCTTCTGTTTCGCCGCTCCAGCCGAGTTCAGCGGCTGACTGGCGTTGCCATTCGTTCTATTGGCTCCTATGTTC
>CAMAXD010000512.1 GCA_945861975.1 Candidatus Kuenenia stuttgartensis
GCGCAAACGAGCAGGCGGGGAGAACGAGCAGGCAGAAGTAGAGGGACGATGGAGTGCCAGAGGGAATCGGCCAGTCAGTGGAAATCCCGGTGCCCAACCAGCCTGTCGACAAATGGTGAGCAGAAAAGGGTAACTCGATATTCTGGCAACCCGCGATACTGTGCCGTTTCGGAAGGCGGCGGAGCAAAATTATGCTGTGCTCGCGCACGATTGAGGCAATCCTCTGACAGCACCCCGCGAACAACCGGCCTCAATTCACACCGCGTGGGAAAATAAAGCTGGAATGGACCTCGGCTAAATCCAAGAGATCACGGGGCTGACTCTTGCAGGCGACGCCCTCATGCAAGAAGTCAGGCTGACGGCTTGAGGGATAACTCTGTTCAGGACATGACTCTGTGTCCTGAGCCGTATCCTGAACTGTCGTTCGCGAAGGTCCCGACGAAATCAAAAAAATTATTCCTCGCAAAATGGTAAGATCGACTGCCCGAATTGCCGGAGGTTTGGTTAAGATCCCGACACCTGTCTGCTGTCACTGATGATGGAGTATAAAGGCGTGAAACAGCCTGTTTCGTGCGGATTTTTGATTCTTCGAGGCGACCCGGTCGATTCTTTTCTGCTCATGAAGCACGCGCGCCGCTGGGATCTTCCCAAAGGCCATGTGGATGAGGGCGAAACGGAACTCCAGTGCGCTTTGCGTGAATTGCAGGAAGAAACCGGAATCGCCGGCAATGATCTGGAAGTCGATCCGTATTTCCGCTTCGAAAACCGTTACCTGGTGAATCAGAAACGCTACGGCGGAAAAGGTCTGATCGAAAAACGGCTGCTGGTGTTTCTGGCCAAACTCATTCGCCCGGTCGAAATCGTCCTGACCGAGCATGACGGCTATCACTGGTTTGACTGGAGTCCACCGCACCAGATTCAGGAATGGACAATCGATCCACTTCTGCACGCGGCTCAAGGCCATCTCACCAAGAAATGGCCGTCAACTCGAAGTCCGATGTAGGAACTGAGCTACGGCCAGTGGCCTTTCGTTGCGGCAAAAGCTTTCGTTGCGGCAAATCTACGGGACCAGTGACGAACAGAGCCTGTTTTTGCCCAGGGTCGCGAAAATACGGCACACCCAGCGTACTCGATCGAGACGGCCAAAAGTGCTGCGTTGTCACGGGGCGGGGCGAAATAGAGTTATCAGACGACTCTGCGGATGTTACGATCCCAAGGCTGCGTAGAGTGCGGCCCGGTGGTTGTATCACCGGGGAACGTTTCTTGCATGACTTAGGAACTGTCCCGAAATAACTTCTGACTTGAAATAAGACTCACTCGGTGAGCCTGCGTTCGCTAAAGCTCACTTGTCACACCCTACAGGAAAACCATGCAATTTGTAGGGTGTGACAAGTTCGCTCGGCGAACACAGGCACACCATTCAAGCATCACAGATGTTGTTCCGAACCCAACAGCTAACTCATTACTTGTCGAATCGGGAAGTGACGCGGGGTACCAGCCATGATGAGAATTTCTGGTCCATCACATACGTATTGTGACGGAGCGACTCGCCGGAGTTTTCTTCAGGTCGGATCGCTGGCCGTGGGCGGCTTGTCGCTGGCCGATCTGTTTGCGGCTGAAGCGGCCAGCAAGACTCCCACCCAAGTTCGGCACAAGTCCGTGATCATGGTTTACCTGTCCGGCGGGATGCCTCATCAGGATACGTTCGACCTGAAACCCGAGGCGCCAGCGGAAGTAAGAGGCGAATTCAAGCCGATCGCAACAACCGTTCCGGGCATCGAATACTGTGAACTGTTGCCGAAGTTGGCGAGTGTTGCGGATCGTTGTGCGATTGTGCGTTCCATCGTAGGTCAGCGGGATGAGCATTCCAGTTTTCAGAACCTGACCGGCTACACGATGGGTGAAGTGCAGCGCGATGGGATCCCAAATTTCGGGTCCGTCGTGGCCCGACTTCAGGGGCAGACCAATGAAGTCACTCCGCCGTTTGTCGACCTGTTCCCGACGATGCAACATCGTCCGTATAATAGCACGGGGGCCGGTTATCTCGGCAGCGCGTACAATCAGGTTCGAGCCGATGGCGAAGATCTGGCCAGCATGCGATTGCGATATGTGGAATCTCAGCAATTCACGACTCGCCGTAATCTGCTGAGCGAACTGGACAGCTTTCGTCGTCGAGCAGACATCGAGGGTGTCGGCAATATGAACGAAAGTTATCGCCGTGCGTTTGACGTACTGACGTCATCTCGACTGGTCGATGCCATGAACGTTGACCTCGAAGAGAAGAGTGTTGTTGAACGCTACGGTCGAGGCTCTGCGAAACATCTTGGCGATGGCGCGCCGACCTGGAATGATCAACTACTGATTGCACGTCGACTGGTTGAGGTTGGGGTTCGCGTCGTGACTGTGGCTTACGGTTTCTGGGACACTCATGGGAACAACTTCGCTCACCTGCGAAGCCATCTGCCTACTTTTGACGCCGGCGTTTCGGCATTGATTGAAGACCTGCATGCTCGCGGTCTGGATCAGGATGTGTCTGTCGTCGTCTGGGGCGAGTTCGGGCGAACACCAAAGATCAACGACAAAGCCGGCCGCGATCACTGGGCACCGGTGCAGTCGGCCCTGTTCGCCGGCGGCGGCATGAAGGTTGGGCAGGTGATTGGTTCGACGGACAAGACCGCGGCGTACGCTGCTGACCGCCCGATTCATTATCGAGATGTCCTGGCAACGGTTTATCACAATCTCGGGATCGACAGCACAAACTATGTTCGTGACGCGGCCGAACGCCCCGTACGAATTCTGCCTGAAGAAGCTCGACCCATTCGCGAACTCGTTAGTGGTTGAGACTCGCTGAGGAAGAATTCTCGTTCAGCATGTCCGACTGTGTTGCTGGAAACGGATTGGTCAGAGTTTCAAATGCATGAGGAACGCAAATCTCAACTCACGTCCGTTGCCATCATCGGACGTTCTCATGCCAGTGAGTTTCGAACACTGGTGGGCCAGATTCAGAACTCTCGCGACCTTGTTGTCGTGGGGCAGTTCGACACAATCGAGGAAGCTGTAGCGGCTGGTCTTGCCGAACGCATCCTGGCCGACGTGGTAGTCGTGCTGCAGGCGTTCTCGGATGAGTATTCTGCGGTTGACGCTGGCCAGTTGATCGGCCGTATGTTGTTTGGTCGAGTGCTCTGCTGCTACGGTCCATGGTGCATTTCCGACGGCCGAACGCACGACATCTGGCCGGTGGTCGCCAGAATTTCTGTCGGCTCGGCCTGGAGCGTTCTTGAACAGGAAGTCCGCAGCATTCGAGCGGGCTTGCCTGCGTTATTGCCGATGGCTGCAGCCGAAGAAGTCTTTGTGCATCGCGTGGCGGTGGCGTCAGTCAGGTATCCGGATGCCAATGATGCAATTCTGATTGTTTCCGACGATCGCACGCTGCGGGAAACGATTGCAGAAATGCTGCGTCACTCCGCCACTCAGGTCATTGACTGTGGCACCTCACTGGACCAACTTCAGCGAGTTTTCAAGAAGTTGATCGCAGCGAATGCGGCACACTCAAAAGTCGCTGTGCTGCTGGATATTGACGGGCAGGAAAGCCGCGAGAGCGAGTTGCTCACGATGATTCGCGCACAGTTTTCGGGCAGCCGTATGCTGCGGCTGTCGTCGTTTCCTCAGTCAGTCGCTGACAATGGCACATACGACCAGATCATCGACAAGTTGGAAGTCAACGCCCAGTTAGCACTGGGGCGAATGTGAGCACGGGCCGCGCTGCCTATGGATCGTGCTGAGT
>CAMAXD010000513.1 GCA_945861975.1 Candidatus Kuenenia stuttgartensis
GAACCCATTGAACGCGTCCATTGCTAGACAGCCAGAAATGAAGATAGAATCCATCGTAAAGGTTCAAACAACGGTCACCACTCGTGGCCTCCGACATACTGTACTGAGCGGCTCTATTCAACCATGGAAGCGGGCAGGTTGATTCGGGAAAGATTATTCCAATGCCTCCTAAATAGCACTGGTCGGATCCAAGACTTTTCATCTCTCCTTCGGCGTTTCCCCAACGGAGATCCAAGGGATCTTGCCCCCAAAGGGAGGGCAATCCTCCGATCTTGAATCCTACGAAACGGCCGGGACTCTGGTCTGGAGTACTATCAACGATTGACGAATCCCCGAGCAGTTCGTAATAAGCACTCTGTGCAGCATTCTCGTCGAGGAAGTCAAAAGTCCGACATGGAAATCCGTAGCCTATAAAATTCCACCATTCGTATTTTGGGATGTCACCCTGCTCCACGAGTTTAGTCGCAGAATCTATTGGGTGCCACTCGAAACGCAGATGATCTGAAACGTTGTCGACAAGCGTTTCATCTCGAGTAAAGACAAGTAAGATATCGCCAGGCAGCCCGGAGAAGAGATCTCGCGATTTAGAAAAATCGAATTGGCAAAAGAACCTATACGGTACCCCGTCAACGTGGTGTGGCCAGTCCAATGCAATTGGGCGGTACGGCAGGCCACCGACGCGACTTGACGTTCTATCGGGAGCAGGTCCCTTCCCCATGACATGGAGGTCGCAGGGAACAACAATTTCCCCTGGGCGGAGTCGAAGTTGGTCAATGCGAGCTGCACATGCAGTCGCTACGGTCCAGGGGCTGCACAACGCACGACTGCATAGGGTCGAGATCGTGTCTTTTCTCGATTTGACTATGAGATTCTGCCACGTTGAAATCTGATTCGAAGTAATCCTCGTCATGGAATAACTGCTCGATGGTAAAATATTGATGGGGCTAATTGACGTTGTGTGGAGTGCGTGAGACGCATTGGCTAGGAGGAGAGGGTAATTCAAACCCTGAGAATCCGATGAAGTACAAGCAGAGTGACTGTCTCCTCTTCATCTCATCACCGACGTCGTTCACTACTCCTCCGGTCGCTTCATGAGGTCGCGTTCCCCTTCGACAGCTCGTTTCTCAATTCACTACAGCTCAGCAGCAACATTCGAGGCGATTCGGGCGTTCAAAATTCTTTACTCGCGATTCTATCCATGGAAGAGAACTCTATATTGCGGGGGCGAGAGTTCGAAGGACTGGCAAGGCCACCGGACAAAGTTCAGGCGCAACAATGACTACCACTCCGACGACCACTAATACGACGACCTCGGGATGTTCTGCCAACACTTCCCCCGCGCACGTTAATGCACGCGTTTCCGCGCATGCCCGGTGCCCACCATAACACGCCTGCAACGCGACAGCATACTTTGCACCGCAGAAATAAGCGCCCGAGGCTACGCATTGGTTATAAGCGTCGACGGCTTGGGACTTGCAAATCTGAAAATCTGCTTCGCAGCTAAAAGTGGGCTTCTGGGTGCAGTCCTTACAAGCTTTCGCCAATAGCAGGAGCAATCTTCCTTGTTCGCCGCCATCAGCAACGCCACGGTATGGCACGAGTTGGGGAGCAAACCCCAGATCATCGTAAAGGACTCGAAGCGCTTGCCAAGACGCAGCAGCCAACTCTAGCATCTTGGTCATCATCTCGCAGCAGTTCTTTGAATTTGAATAGATTAGTCGTGCGCGTTCGTGGTAGTAAAAGTTGCCATGCAGCCAACTATGTGGTCCGGGGTTCGTTTCCAATTGTGTGGTAAAGTCGTCGATATTCAGGGCGATGCCATGATCTCCACACAGCCTTTTGACATGCGCTTTGCCATCATTTCCTAATCGGGGAAACCAATGGTGTTTTTCTTTTCTGAGCCCCATTGAATCTGTCTGACTAGTTGGCGAGAGCTGCACATAAGCGATGAAATTCGACCAGTCCATATACCCCATCGGGTCTCTTCGATTCCACGTCCCGATCACCGGTAAGAGGAATCGATTCCTCACATAATACATCTGCGGGGAATCGTCGTCCCAGCGGTAGCCGGCGTAGAGGGTTTCGAAATCGCTGGTAGAACGGGTCTGAACCGTACCTGCTCCGGTCATGAAGACCGGTGCACCGTAGGCGGAATAGGCATACCGTTCGGTGACAGAACCGGTGGTATCGCAGTTGGCGACCATGTTCCAGTTGCCGTCCTGCATGCCGTAGCGGCGTTCGTTCATGGTTCCGTTATTGGCAGTGGAGCGATCTCGCAGAATCAGATCGTCGATGTATCGCAGTCCCCAGACGAACTGCCGTTCGGCCGTGGTGCTTGTGTCCAAGCGTTCCTCAACGCACTGCCAGCCGGGTGTGTAGTAGTAATGACGCGATTCGCTCAGCGTACCAGTGACGTATGTGTCTTTGCGAATACGATAGCCGCGAGCGTCATAGACGTTCTCCACCAGCCTCGTGGTCCCGTTCTGGATCTCGACCAGCCTGTTCCACGCGTCATACCGGGCCGACAATTGGGTTGGTACAGGCCCGGAATCCAGTGTGAATGCATTCCACTGAGCTTCTGTAAAGCTGTTCCACTGGCTTTCAGTAAATTGATTCCACGCTGGCGTGGAGCCCGGGGTTGTCGCCGGTGGATTGGGAATGCCGATCATGTTGCCAGCTCGGTCATACGACGGCGTTGCCCAGGCTGCTCCCGCGGAGTTGGTGATGCTGGTGATCTCGTTTACATTGTTGGCCGTGCGAGCCTGATTCAGCTCCCATGTGCCATTTCCGTCATTGTCCTGTTTGAAGGTCTTCCAGTTGCCGGTCGCATCCAGCCCCCATTGCTGCTGGAACGTGCCGCTGGTGATGGCGGTGTGAGTCCCGTTCAGAGTGCCTCGCTGTTGATCAGTCAGCCGATAGAGCCCGTCATAAGAATAGAGCTCGTCGTAACCACTGAGTACGCCATCTTTCCGCCATGTGCGATTAGAGGCTCGGTCGTAACCGTACTCAATCTGAGCCAGCGTGGCAGACAATGTTTTCCACAGACATTTGTCGACTCGACCAAAACGATCGAGCCCCCAGTAAATGTCGCCGCTCTCAGGATCATTGCCGCTGCCGATCAATGTCCATGAAATCCCTGGCTGACCAGATGCCGCGTTCACAAACCCGGACGAACCAAGATACTGGTAGTCCACCAGATTGAAGCCTTCGGTGGAGAACTTCATCGATTCCACTCGACTGGACACATCGTTCATGCCGTTGGCAGAACCGTAGCTTTGAACCAGACCGCGTCCATCTGGATACACCATGCCCGTCATGCGGATCGTATTTGTCGCCCCGCTGGCATAGCTGTACTGCACTTTCGGCGTCGTGGAGGTATTCACCAGCCCACCATGTTCCTGGTAAGAATGCGTCTGCTGACCGAAGTCATTATACACGTTCTGAACTTGATTCAATGCCGATCCGAAGCCGACCCGGGGATCGCCCCATGTCGTCAAAGTCGCCACCATCCCGCGATTATCGTAACTGGTTGATAACCGACGAGCGGTTCCCACTGCACTGCTGCCCAGCGACAGTACGCGATCCTGAGTTTGACGCCCTAAACCGTCATAGTCATAGGCATGCTCACATCCACGCTGATCAATGACCAATATCTGTTGCCCCTGGCGATTGTAGGCGTAGGTCACAAAATCGCCATTCGTGCCAGTTGAATCCGGATAGATCACCTTGCGCAGGAGCTGGCTGCTGGCGATCGACGAAATGGGCAATGTAGTGCC
>CAMAXD010000514.1 GCA_945861975.1 Candidatus Kuenenia stuttgartensis
ATCGCATCGGTGCCGAAGACATCCGTCAACACGGCTGCCCCCGCAGCGCTGAACGTGCTGTGCCCCGAGGTGTACGTTGGAAACGCGGGTGTTTTCAGCAATGGTGTCCAGAAGGCGTCTCGAACGGTGGATCGATTTCCGTCAAGGTCCGCGTTCTGAATTGCACCGATTGGTCGCCACAGATCGTAGGTAAACTTCGCATGCCATGACGTGATCGCGGCATCGGCTAATGCGATGTTCAACACGGCATACATCCTGGCACTTTCTTCCATTGACAGGCCTTCGCCTTCGGCAATGGTCTGAGCAATCATGTTCCACTGGCCCGGAGGCGTGGCTGTTCCCGCTGCGCCCGCCCAGAACAGAGCGATGTTGCTCTGGTCCACCGTACGAATTCGACTGTTAGCGGAACCAAGTGCTTTAACTTCATTCAGATCACGTGCATAAGTTGAAGACAGCAGCGAAGGAGGTGCCGCAGGCAGGAATTGATTCGGGCGACTCATCGCCCATGGCCGCATAAGTGACCACTGAGGCAAAATGGCCGGCGCAAAATCAGGAGCGGTTGGATTCCAATCGCCGACAACATCGCCAGGCGTGTAACTGACAACGCGATTCCAGCCGTCTGTACTTCGGGAGTTCAGAATTCGATCTGCGACAAAGACACCGGCACCGATTGCAGCATTTCGCAGCGAGCCCCAAGGAATCGCCGAAAGCGTATGATTCAATGCGGCATCGAAATAGGACCGTTGCGATGGAAACAAAGCCGACAGAGCTCGATGAGCGGCGGCTGCAGCCGCCGCATCCTTGTTTGCTAACGGACTGACATTAGCAAACGTCAGATACGACTCATAGCGGCCGTCGATAGAGTTGACGGCATCAAAGACGGCCGTGCTGACAATCGCCATGGCTCGCGAAGCCATCGGAGGAGCTGGACGTTCAGCACGAATCGCATTCAGCAGAACATCGTTCCAGTCATGAATCGTGCTGGCCGACATCACTTCGCGATTTTCCAGCATCTGAATCTCGGCGACAACCGGCGAGGCCGCGTTTCGACGACGCTGAGAATCCGAAACGCCGTTGGAAACACCATCTCCGAAAAAAGCTGATCGAATAAAATTCCACATGGCTTTGCCCCGTCATGGACACAAAACAGTAAGAGACCAAATGCTGTGACTCAGAAATAGCAGCCCGCATACCAGAGTCTCAGCATTCCATCAGTGCCAGATTACGTGGAATTCTGGCCGAAGAGCACGTGCGTCGGGACTCATCAGCAGATCAGATTCGCAACATCTGCCATCAATCAGACGACAAACGCCGGGGCCGTCTCGAGTGCCTAATCGTGGGGGTTGCATGTTGTGAGGCCGGCACTGACTCGTAACAATACTCGACGCAGTGGCCGTCCGATCACTCTGCAAGGAACCTGAGGACGGCCGATGACCAGAAGCGACCGTAAGTTGTTGCTGAGCAACTCTTTCGTGACACCGATAGTCGCAGAGGCGGATGCTGGAGGAATAACGTCTTCCATTTCTGTGACGTCGATGCTTCAAGATTCCCTCTGTCAGTTAGGAGATCAAACAGTGAAGCCCGTCTTCGCACTTCTCAATACGCTGCGACATGAAATAGTGGCGGCGATTGTCGTTCTGGCGTGGACGAGTGCTATCCTCGCAGAGGAACCCTTTGAGAAATTCCTCACGACCCATTGCGTCCGTTGCCATGGCCCGGAAAAAGTGGAAGGCGAAATTCGCATTGACCAACTGTCTCGCGATTTCCGTCTGGGCACCGACACGCACCACTGGGCGGAGGCAATCGATAAAGTCAACAGCGGCGAGATGCCTCCCAGGACGGAAGCACAGCCGACTCAGGATGAAATCGCTGTGTTCGTGACGGGCCTGGACGCAAAGCTCCGCGAAGGCCGGGCCATGCGGATGGCCGCACGTCCGGCAGTGGCGCATTATCGACTGAGCCGCCGGGAGTATCAGAACACCGTCTATGATCTGCTGGGGGTGCGCTATGATCCGACGATGCCCGGCGAACTGAATGAAGACACTCTGTGGCATGGCTTCGAGCGCATCGGATCGCAGCTCACGCTTTCACCATCGCACATGGATCGCTATTACCGAGCCGCCGAGATCGTGCTCGATCGCGCTTACCCGGCAACGTTCGGTGAGGCACGCAAGATTCGGCAGACGGCTGCGGAACTTCGCTATGGTGGTGGAAAGGAACAGCAGGAAGCGCTGGACCGATTCGGCATCAAACGACCTCTGCGATACCTTCTGTTTCCCGGCCGAGTCCAGAACGCTCTTTCATCGCACTGGTTCGGAAAGACGGGGCCGGAACACAGCGGGCTCTATCGCATGCGACTTCAGGCCAGCGGCATTCGACCGCCAGGTGGTCAGCCGGCTCATCTGAGCATCGGTAAGGAAACCAGCGAAGAGACGGTGGATGGTCTGATCGAATTTGACATAACAGCTCCGGAAGACAGCCCGCAGGTCTATGAGTTCGAAGTGTTCCTTGAGATGCCGACTCAGTTACACTTCTGCGTCGTGGCGACCGACGGCGTTGATCGTCGAGGCGGCGCGGCGTTTCGGAATGCTCTGGCGAGCAGTTCCTATATCTTCACTCACAGCAGCGAAACTCTGCTGCTGAACCCGAATGCTCCGCAGATGTTCGACGACAAAGGGAACGGTCTGTTCTCCACAGTGCTGCTGGACTGGATCGAATGGGAAGGACCTCTGCAGACGGAAGAAGAGAAAAACCGGCGAGCCGGCGTCATGCCATCGGACAACGCCAACCCCGATCTCATCACCGAACATCTGCTGCGATTCGCGGAACAAGCCTGGCGACGACCTGTCAACCGTGATGAACTGGCTAACTACGCACAGTCCTGCCGCACTGAACTCGACGCCGGCGCGACGATGGCGGAAGCCTTTCGAGTTCCCATGCAGGGCATACTCACATCCAGAAACTTCATCTATCTGGTCGAAGGTGATCCTGCCGCAAGAGAACGCCTGACAGACTGGGAACTCGCGTCACGACTCTCCTACTTTCTGTGGAGTTCGATGCCCGACGAAAAGCTGTTTGACGCAGCCAACGTAGGGCAGGTTTCCAACCTGCCAGCAGAAACTCCATTGCAGGCTACAAGCCTGCACCACCCGGAGAATCTGGCCGTTCACGTGGATCGAATGCTGACCGACAGCCGAATCAACCGCTTCATTGATGACTTCTCCCGGCAATGGCTGCAGCTGCACCGAGTCGGCATGTTCCCGCCCGACAAGAAGCTCTATCCAGTCTACGATGACTGGCTCGAAACCAGTCTGCGTGCTGAACCGGTGGAGTATTTCCGGGAAGTCGTTTCTCAGAACCTTCCGCTGGCGAGCTTCCTCGATTCGGACTGGACGATGGCAAATGCAAGGCTCTGTGATTTCTATGGACTGCCGGAACCGAAGTCAGACGGATTTCATCGTGTCTCGCTGAAGCCGGAAGACCATCGAGGCGGTCTGCTGACGATGGGAGCGGTCCTTGGACTGACCTCCGATGGCACTCGTCATCGACCGGTGCATCGAGGCGTCTGGCTCAGCGAGGCGATCTTCAACCGAACTCCGCCCGCACCTCCGGCCAACGTTGATCCGATTGAACCGGTTCCGCCTACGGGCAACAAGATTACGATCCGAAAGAGAATCGAAGCCCATGCAAGCAACGCAAACTGCGCTGCCTGTCATCGCAACATCGATCCGCTCGGCCTCGCCTTTGATCAATACGACGCGATCGGACAATGGCG
>CAMAXD010000515.1 GCA_945861975.1 Candidatus Kuenenia stuttgartensis
ACAGGGCTTGGGACATCTCACGGGCTGGCTCGCCGTCAGATCACCGACGCAACCGGCCAGGCTCGCGAATTGGCTCCCGTTGTCCATGTCTTCACAGATAACGGTCAGGGTGGCTCGCGTTACATTGGTGAATTTGTCGCCGACATCAGCCCGAATGGACTGACTGAAACCACTTCCGTGCTCATCCCCACGTGGGCCGCTGCACCTGAAGAGCAGGAGACATGGAACTTTACTGGAGCCGTGCGAATGCGTTCACAAGCTCCGGCTGGAGAACGATCAGCGGTCGAACACCTGCATCAGACAATTCAGTTGACATCTTCGCAGATCACTCAGACCGGGCTCCGGACAGAGGAACAGAAACGACTCACCACCGCCGCAGAAGAAGCGCTCCGGGCTCGCAAAAACGAACTTCTGGGAGATTCGACCGCGAGTGAAAACCCTGATCATCCTGAGTACAAGCTTGGTTTGGTGCAGACGCTGGTTGATGTGGAAGAAGAACGAAACGCGGTTCAATTTGCGGTGGATGAACTTCGTCGACAACTTAAAGTTGGCCGCGAATTCCGAACACAGCAGTTGGATGCTCTGAAGCAGCTCGCCGCGAAACTGTCTTCACCCGAAACCAAGGTTTCGCAGCGCACGAAGTAGAACTCTGTGCGTAAGATTAGTCGAAAGTACGCTGATCCCGTCGACCTCATCTGGCTTCATGCGGCTGGTCAGATGGGCATGCGAATTGAACGCAGTGCGGAAGTAAATGCGTCGTGGGACGGACGAGGTGTGCTCACCATTGGCACCCCGGAAACGCTGGACCCGGACGACTGCCTGGCTCAGATGATTCTGCACGAATCGTGTCACTCACTTTGCGAAGGTGAGCAAAGTCTGCACAAGCCGGACTGGGGATTGGAAAGTGTCAATCCCGACAAGAAGGTTCGTGAACATGCCTGTCTTCGACTTCAGGCAATGTTTGCAGATCGCTACAACATGCGATCCTTCTACGCAGCCACCACGATATTTCGTCGCTACTACGATCAATTGCCCGCGGACCCTCTCGGCGATGGTGATGACCCGGCCATTGCGATTGCACGCGAAGCATGGGACCGAGCGAACAGAGGACCCCGGGCTCAGCCACTCGATGAAGCACTCCGTCGCACCGCGTTAATCGCGGACGCGTTGAGAGAGATTGCCGACGTCGCCTCAATCTGGCATCTGCCTGTCAGTCTTCCCGATGCAGATCTGCATCGGGAAGACTGAACAAACCATCCAGCAGGGTTGATGATTGTTGATCGCAGGTCTGCGTTCAGTCAAAAATCTGCAATTAAAAATCTGCAATCGCAGGACACGGATAGCTCACGCTATACCGCTCGCCGAATTCACAGCCCCGGCGAGCGGCAGGGCGTGAGCCCTCCGTGTAAGTCCGAGCAATTCTTTCTGGTTCTTCAATCGCAGGACAGAATCTCAGCACAGAATCTCAGCACAGAATCGCAGGACACGGATAGCTCACGCTATACCGCTCGCCGAATTCACTCCCTCCGGCGAGCGGCAGGGCGTGAGCCCTCCGTGTAAGTCCGCGCAATTTTTCTTGGTTCTTCAATCAAAGCACAGAATCGCAGGACACGGATAGCTCACGCTATGCCGCTCGCCGAAACCACGGCACTGGCGAGACACAATTCTCACCCGAGTAGCTTTGCAACCGCTGCCCTCGTCGATAGCCAGCCAAACTATCTCGAATGCAGCCCCGTTCTCTACCGAAATTCCCGGGCTGCTTATACCGAAAATCGTTTAAGAACGGGGCTGCAAACTGATATCAACAACCCAGTGCGGCAGCAGATTGCTCCGACCAATGACAAGCCACTGTTTTTAAAAGTGGTCAGGCACTCTTACCGACGCCAGACGCGTACCATTTTGCCCTGGTAATTCGCTTCGCCCACCAGAGTTCCACTGCCCATGCACGTCATCCCACAACCCACGCCCACAAAGTGCCCGACCGGAGCCGAACGAATGTGACCGCATGTGCCCCGCTCAGCCATCATTCTGGCCTCGTCTTCCGCCCACGCCTGCATTGAACCATCGTGGACCGCAGATGATCCCGTTGAGCTCTGATAGCTGACCTGTCGAATTGGCGACGGAGATGACTGCATCCCTGTTTGCGATACCACGTTGCTCGACGGAGTCGAATACGACACTGGACGTGAAGACCGCACAGGATTGTGCGTTTGCATTATCTGACCTGAACTGCGCGAGGAACGATTTCGTCCGCGAGCTTCCGAGACATCAACCGTCAGGCCAACAAGTACAAACGCAAGGAACCAGAACCGAATCATCCGTAACCCTCCCCGAAAACAAAATGACTACGGAACAACCCGCAGCCGTGGGAGGGAATCTTAGCGGAGACTTCCCGAAGTCCAGCTCCAGCCGGAAAAGTCACCGTATTTTGCGCAGGTTCACGAATTCCGGTTGATTTTCGGGAAACCGTCGCTACGCGTCATCTACAGACTGGAGTTAAACACGAGATTGCATTCGCGTGGAAACGTGAGCCAGACACGTCGCAATCCAGCAGGAGGGTCGCTGACGAAAATGAATCTTAGCCGTTGAACAGAAGGAAACGAAAGAAACAAAGTTCTTCAGGATGCGATCCCCTGCTGAACTTCGGTGCCCTGTGTTGTGTTCCTGCTGGTCATTGTTTCTGAACCGACACTGTCTACTGCCAATTCGCTGAGCCAACACCTGTTCTTCAGCCGGCCGGTGACCAAGACAGAAGGCAGCTACTGCTGAACGCGAATGAACACAACAAGCATCCCCAGTTGCAGGAGACACGCGATTGGATACACAAGGAGTCCGTTCATAAACTGCCCTTGAGCAATGGCAACGATCGCTGCGATTGCCGCAGCGCATGCTCCAATGGTTGCCGCACACATGCTTACGATGAGCGCCACGTCAGCAACCCCTGAATAGGCGAAGCCGCCCCCGGTATTGCGGTTGTAGCCAGACGCAGGGAAGTCGTATCCGCAATGCGGGCATACGATTTCTGTTGCTGACATTTCGCCTTTACATTCAGGGCAATACGCCATTATCTGTCAACCTGCTCTGAGATTTGATCAAGTTCCCACTGACACTGCCGGGATCTGCAAACGCCAACAAACAGCGGAATGCCACCAGAATCGCCCCGGCGTTTCACTCGGCAGAGTGCATCCATCATGAATACACTCTACCCGCAGCGAACAAAACTTGCATCTCCCTGGGTATCGGGCCTTCAGATCAGCCGGGACAAGGGCTCAACCCTTGTTAGATGTAGCGGTTGATGAGGTTTTCGAGCATTTCCTGGCGCCCGCTGGTATTGGCCGTCAGGCTGGTGCTTTCCTGAATGTAGGTGTCCAGTTCATTCAGAGAAACCGCGCCCGCTTCGATGCGACGCCCCATTCCGCTGTCGTAAGTGCTGTAACGCTGACGAACGAAATCGTTCAGCACGCCATCAGCACGGATCGCAGCGGCGATTTTCAGACCGCGCGCAAACGCGTCCATACCGCCCACATGAGCATGAAAGAGGTCAATCGGGTCGATGCTTTCACGACGCACCTTCGCGTCGAAGTTCGTGCCACCGGAATGCAATCCGCCCTGCTTCATCAGGACCAGCATGATCTGCGTTGTGACGTAAATGTCCGTTGGGAACTGGTCAGTATCCCAGCCCAACAGCAGGTCGCCGGTGTTGGCGTCGATGCTTCCGAGAACTCCCTGGATTGAAGCGTATTCGAGTTCGTGCATCATCGAATGACCAGCGAG
>CAMAXD010000516.1 GCA_945861975.1 Candidatus Kuenenia stuttgartensis
GAGTCAGACAGCGTCGTAATAGTGTGCGGTCTTTGAATAGATACCCGACACGGGTTTCGCACAAACACAGAATCTCGTCAATGGATGACATGCAAATGCTTGGAGACGAAGTGAGAAAGAAGAGATGAATTGTTGCTCCGAATGATATCGACCTCCCCACGCTAATGCGAAGTATCTGGATTTTCCCCCGCAGACGTCTCATTTCTCTGAAGGAATGGGGCGAAAAAATCGTCCGGCATGGCTGTGGCAGGGGCCGTTTGCAACGCTTGCTTCAGGCGGGAGGCCGAGTTCTTTGAATTATTCCGACTCATCGCGGGTCGTAAAGCATCGGAAAAAACTGGCCTTGTAGAGGAGTCCCGGGCGGAACAACGGGAACCCCGGCAAGCAGCGGTTTGTCTGAATCGCTCGTCACGCCGTCAAGAATCACGTTCAGCACGACCGCTCGGCGAGGATTTGGCGTGCGATTTTCGAATGAACCGTGAATCGTCAGCGGATGATGAAAGACGCATTGCCCGGCTTTCAGCTCCACCGGGACATGCTTGTTAAACTGTGTCCACTGCTCTTCGTTGAGCACTCCCTGAATCGCGTTCATGTCTCCTGCCAGCCCCGTGATTGGCAGCAGATTCCAATGATGGCTACCCGGCACATAATGCAGACAACCATTGTCGACGGTGCTGTCATCAAGACCAATCCAGCACGTCAGATGAGCCAGCGGCTTGGTACGAGTCCAATAGGAATAATCCTGATGCCAGGCAACGACACCGCCATGCATTGCCGGTTTGCAGAACAGTTGATCATGCCAGAATCGAATTGGTCCACCCAGCAACTGCGATGCGGGCGTCGTGAACGGAGCACTCCAGAGGATGTCATGCATCCCCATCGAAATTCGCCATGCTCCAAGGGCATGGAAGAGAACCAGCGACGGATCCTTTGACTCGTTGGAATTGTATTCGTACCAGAATTCTGACCCCGGATGGCCTGGCTCAGAAAGCATCGACAGCTCCGCCCGCAGATGGTCAATCTGTCGAGCGTTCAGGATCTGAGGCCCAGGGACGTATCCATTTTCCTGAAAGAATTGCAGCTGCTCTTCGGTGAGCCGCCATTGTTTTCGCTGTTCCGTCGAGGCATCGCAATCGAACAAATCGCTGATGGGGCCATGTTTCAGAGAGAGATCCTTGGCAGCTCCATGATGCATAGCGAAAATCCTGGTGAGATTGGCCGTAGCTGAGATTGGGGGCGGTCATGTTGAGAGAACCGAGTCGAAATATTCCGGCAGGGTACGGCTCCGAAGGTTCTCATACAACCGGAAGAAAGGAACTGAGAATATGTCGGTTGCCAGCCACCATAATTTCGATAAACTCCGCCCCGCTTGATTTCTGTGTGCTCCGGCAGACAGTCCTTCGAGCGTCCTTTAAGGTGCAAAACGCACCCGTAGCTCAATTGGATAGAGCGTCGGTCTTCGGAACCGAAGGTTGGAGGTTCGAGCCCTCCCGGGTGCACTCAAAAAAGCCAGTGTTTTACCGCCTCAAACGGTCACACTGGCTTTTTTCGTTTCTGCCCGTGTAGCCACGGAATGTAGCCACCAAGTTTTGTCGTCACTGAGCGTCTGGCTTTGGTGGTGCCGTCTTCAGCATCATGGCTGACATCTTCTCCATCGCCTCATTTTGTGCCCCCTGCAGAAGATGCGAATACGTGTTGGCAGTCGTGGCGAAGTCACGATGCCCCAGTCGCTTCTGAATCACTATTAGGTCTACTCCCGCAGCGAGAAGCAGGCTGGCCTGAGTGTGACGCAGGTTGTGGAAAACAAACGTGTCTGGAATCCCAACTCCGTCCCGGATCGGATACCACACATTTCGGTCGAAATTTGAGCCCCGAAGATAACCTCCTCGGATGTTCGGAAACACGATCGGCACCTCGTCAGGTTCAAAACCCTCCTCCTTGGCCTTTTTCAATCGACTTCGGAGGGCCTCAATTGCCACGGGGTCGAGCGATACGACTCGCTTACCGGCATTGGTCTTGGGCTCTTTTATTTTCACGCCGCGAAGTTCCTGAACTTGCCGACGCACGACTAGCAACCCCTCCGAGAAGTTTACTGCCGACCATTCAATGGCAAAAAGCTCTCCTTTCCGGAGGCCCGTCATTGCTGCCAGGATGATGATGTCTCCAAGTCGATGCATTTGACACGCTGCGAAAAGATCGTGACAGACCTTTGGTTCCAGCGGAACTACTTCCTTTCGGACCACCTTGGGTTTATCGAGTGCCATGACTGGATTGAATGGCAGGATTCGCAGCTTTACAGCTTTGTTCAGCCCGTTCCGGAGAACCCTGATCGATCGAAGTCGCATGTTGGCGGTGAACTTCTTCCGGGCGAGTTTCCCCTGCCAACCCACCAGATCCTCACCGGTCAGCTTCGTCAGTTTAATGCTGCCGATAAATGGTGTGATGTATAGTCTGACAGTCCCTTCGTATTCCTGAAGTGTCTTCTCATCACGGTTGATCGCCACGTCATCATCAAGCCACCGCGTCAGATAGGCTGCGAGCGTATCCTTGCCAACAATCGATTTTGCTCCTTGCTTTCGCTGCTGTTTCAGGTCGTCCAACTTGTCGTTGACTTCCTTTTGTGTCTTACCATAAACCACTTTGCGGATTCGCTTACCGTGTTGATCAAAGCCCAGGCTGACGGAGCCAACCCATCGCCCATCGGCTCGCTTGAAAACTGTACCCTCGCCGGTTCCACGCTTTCCCATCGTATTTGCTCCAGCCAAATTGACTTCCAAACGAATCATATCAAGTGAAAACGAGCTTCGAACAATCACAGCTTCCTGTCAGTCTGGATTTTGGACGAGCTATCATCTGTCGCTAAACCAACAGATAGGCCGCCGGAGATTCACCAACGACAGCCCGGTCAAAGTGCTCATCCAGCACCTGCAGGTAGTGCTGATCAGCGACGGCTTCGCTGTTACCCATCCACTCACACACAGTCTTCCTGGGGAAGCGTTCTTCCAGTTCTGTTTGGCGTGATGCCCGCAGATTGTGGAAGATCTTCGGCCAGGGAGCAGAACCTGCTGACAGGATCGTCCGCTTCATCTGTTTCCGCAGGTTGGAGTCACTGAACTGTTTCAACCGGGGAAACAGGTTTTCATCCGGCAACTGATTCTGTGTTCCAGTCATCAGCGCTGTCAGGTATGGAACCAACTCCGGAAACAGTGGTAGCTCCCGTAATTTCGTTTTGACCGCAGGGACCGTAATCCTGAGGCGTTCCCAATCGATGTGCTGCCAAAGCAGGGCAAAGGGCTCAGACGGCGTCCTGAGGCCACCCCAGCGGCTCAGAGCGATGATAGTTCGAAGTTCGAGATCGTCAGTGCAACCGATTACTGCCTCGATCCGTTTCGTTGGGATAAAGCATCGGCGACGTCGGTTAACCGTTCGGTCACCATGTAGCCTCTGAAACGGGTTCGCTGACAGGATTTCAGCGTCCACGGCTTCATTCAGGAACCCTTTGGCAATGGTTAGGTGTTTTCCCGGCGTTGACGCTGTGTGCCCCGCTCCGCCGAGGTCCACCGATGTGCCAAGCCAGCGAAGGAAGTTACTGCCGTCCTTTGTGGTGAGACTGCGGATCATCCGGTTTCCAAAGAACAATCTGATCTTCTCGGCGGTCTGCCACCATAGCTTCAAAGTGTTTGGCTTCACATCGGTCCTGCTGCAGACCAGATTGTCTACAAAGTCTGTGAACGGCTGATCTGCCTGAAGTGGGGCTGCAATTAAACCCAT
>CAMAXD010000517.1 GCA_945861975.1 Candidatus Kuenenia stuttgartensis
GAACAGATTCGGGTATTGCCTCTCAGCGAAAAATCGGACGACTATGCGTCTGAGGTTGCAGGCAAGTTGCGTCAGGCCGGTTTCCGCGTCGCAACGGATCTGCAGAGTGCTCGCGTTCAGGCGAAGATTCGCGAAGCTCAGATGGATCTCATTCCTTATATGCTGGTCGTCGGACCGAAGGAAGCAGAGACAAACTCGGTCAACGTTCGGTGTCGTATTGATGGCGAACTTGGTGTGATGACGCTCGAAGCGGCCATTGCGAAGCTTTCTGAAGAACGCGACAAACGCGTAATTCGCCAGATCGCGAAACCCGCAGCACCAGCCGTGCTGGCTCCAACAACCGGTGAGCAGAACGCGTACTAATTACAGAAGTAATCCGACCTTGGCGAGCGGCAGGGCGTCATCCCTCCGAGTGAGTTCTGAGCGAATCACGTTTCAGGGAAATACTATCTGTCTTTCCCTGAGGCGCTTCGCCCAACTGAGAAGAGTCGCCCAACCCTGGGCGATTCGCTCAAGTGTCGGGGCTTTACGCTTCGATCAGGCCCTCTCGAATAGCCCAGCGGCAGAGGTCTACTCGATCTGTCGCTCCAACGGCTCGCATGATGCGATACTTGTGGCTCTCCACAGCCTTTTCAGAAATCGAAAGCGCTTCGGCCACTTCGGAAACTCGTCGGCCTTCCGCAATCTTCAGCAACACGTCCCACTGACGATCGGTCAACTTCTGCATCTGACTGCTGGCTGAGCAGCGGAAGTGACCATCTCGCTGCAGCTGAACTCGAGCCGCCAGATTTTCAGAAAGCACGGCCTGGCCGGCTGAGACCTGGCCCAACTGTTCGCTGATCTTCTTCATCGTGTCCTCACGAGACAGAAGTCCTGTCACATGGTTGTTCACGATCAGGTCCAACTGTCGGTCCGTTAAGCCGTCACCGAACACGGCGACGCGTGTCTCACCCAGACGTACGGCGAGTTCCGAAAAGACTTCTCGCAGAGCTTTCACGATCAGCTTTTCACATACAAGCACGATCTGAGGTCGCTGGCTGCGAATGATCTGGATCAGTTCGGCTGCTGTCGAAACAGCGGTCACGTTTCGAAATCCCCCGTAGGCCTTAAGGCACCACGCGATGGATTCGGCGTTGAGTCGATTGGAGTCTGCAATGACCGCATCACCTGGCTGGATTGCGGAAATGTCTATCGCGGCGTTGTGTCGATCCGTCTGTGCCTGCATGAAACATCACTTCTTCCTGATCGTGAAGATCCGAAATATTTCGGCGGTGTGAACTGCCGTGAGAAGATTCCGAAGCCTCTTCGTGTTGGTCAAGTTTCAGTCGGATTCATTCCGGACTGAGGACTAACTTCCAACGACGGGGAGAACTCCTTGTCTCGGTCCCGCATCCATGCGGGGGAGCAGTTGAGTTGAGGGGTTCTAATCCAGCTGTGAATGTTTTTGAGAGAGGGAAACCCCGCATAGGGTAATACCTTATTATACGGGCGTACACTCTTTCCGCGTGAAATCATTCCTCGCGAAGAGATCCCTTCCGGCGACGAGGATCTCTCTGTGGCCAGTTCCTGGTAGCCGCGATACCTGAGCAGAGCAATCTCATCGAAGAGTTTTTCTACAAAGAACAGACCTCTGTAACAACTCCGACTAAGCCATTACCAGCACGCTGCGCTAGCAAGTGAATTCCTCGACTCACTCGCTGGTGCGTCGTGCTAATGTGCCAATTCCCTCACAAAGAATGCGGTTCTGCGGTTCGAGGCCCAGGGTGTTTCACAGGCTCCATGTCCCGCGCCGGGGACAAGCAGGAACTCAAAATCTTTGCCCGCTTCAATCAGTTTTTTTGCGACCTGCGTTGTGGTGGCAGGATCAACATTCCGATCCAGTTCGCCAACGACAAGCATAAGACGTCCTTGAAGGCGATGAGCATTCTCCCTGTTTGAGTTATCCTCGTAGTAATTACCCTCCGGCACTCCCATCCATTGTTCATTCCACCAGATCTTGTCCATGCGGTTATCATGACAGCCACAGTCGGCGACAGCCGCTTTGTAGAAGTCACCGTGCCAGAGCAGGGCCGACATCGCATTCTGACCACCGGCTGAACCGCCATAGATCCCGACTCGCGTGAGGTCGATTTGGGGAACCTTCTCTTTCAATGATTTCATCCAGAGGATTCGATCCGGGAAGCCTGCATCCCGCAGATTGCGATAACAAACATCGTGAAATGCCCTGGATCGCCACGCGGTTCCCATGCCATCAATCTGCACAACAATGAAACCGGCATCTGCTATCTGATGCTGATGCCCAAAGCTCGGGCGAAACGCCTTGGGGACGTGATGATCGTGAGGCCCGGCGTAGATGTTTTCAATTACCGGATAGTTCTTCGACGCATCAAAATTCTTTGGCCGATGAACGATTCCCCAGATGTCGGTCACGCCATCTCGCCCCTTCGCGACGAATCGTTCCGGGTACGCACTGCGTTCCTTAAGAACTTCGGAGGCATCGGCCGTCTCCAGCAAGCATAACAGTTTGCCGTCAGCCGTTCGTAGTTCGGTCACGGGCGGAAGATCGACTCGAGAATAGCGGTCAATAAACCAACTTCGGTCCGGCGACCATTCAATATCGTGAGTCCCGTCGCCTTCGGTCAGAATGGTCAGCTCAGTGCCATCCAAACGAACACGGCAGAAGTGTTCATGATACGGATCCTGATCCGGACGAATCCCAACCGCGAAGAACCAGACGGTATCCGTGTCTTCATCAATACGTTCAATCCGACGAACATTCCATTCGCCGGACGTTACTGGATTCATGACCTGTCCGGACGAAAGATCGTATCGATACAAGTGATTCCAGCCCGACCTTTCACTGGCCCACAATAACTGATTGTCCTGCAACCAACGCAGTTCATGCTTGCCTTCGGACGAGTAATGGATAAACGTCGGGCTGTGTTCATCAACGATCGCTCGCACCGCGCCGGTGTCCACTGTGACTTCCAGAATCCGCATTCGCTGATGACCGCGTTCGTTGTACATCATCCAGAACCGTGCACCATCGTCACTCCAGCGAATCAGATCCAATGACCATGGGTTTGGGAACAACTCGTTCGAAATCGGAATCTCTTTGCGATCGTTGCTCCGAAACAATCTCGGCCGCGCGATGGGAATCGCATCACCCGGTTTGAAGTAGGGGTCAGATTGCAGCTTTGGTTGCAGCCGATCGGCAGGTGTCGATTCGATGTAGTACGTGATCCGCTCTTCTACGCGAGTCGTCTGAAAGGCAACAACAGCTTTTGAATTTGGTGCCCAGTGAGCATCGACGCTGTCTTCAGGGAAATCGGGCAGGTCATATTCCATTCCCATGCCTCGAGCCCGTGATGCATCGCGGCGAAATGTATTTTCGGCCACTGCATCAGTCGTCAGCTGCACCTCGGAGCTGTCAGCTGTTGTCCTCAGCCAGAGATTATTAGACCGCGTGAAGACCTTCACCGCACCATCCGGCGATGTTGAAGCTGCGGACTCTGGTGCTTGTCGATTGCGAAGTCGACGACGAGGCGGCTCGTCAACCTTGACGTTCTTGATCACGGCTTCATCAATGACCACATTTGAGCCACCTGACTCAGCGCGGACGCAACCCAGCTCTTTCCCGGCGGCATCACTGAAGAGCCAAACATGCCCCGCAAATGTATGCTGATTGCGAGTTTCACCGGGCTTCACGGTTCCGTATTCTCTCCGCCCGCCGGACGAATCAATCCAGTTCA
>CAMAXD010000518.1 GCA_945861975.1 Candidatus Kuenenia stuttgartensis
GACAGCGCCAGGTTCGAGGTTCAGTTTGTCTGTGCCGCATGGGGCGAAAACGCGAAAATATCGCTTGTTCAAGCCCTGAACGACCTTTTTGTGACCTCTGCGATTCCTCCGTGCTCTCCGTGGTGAAAATGCGATTGTGTTTTTGACCACGGATCGCACAGATGTCACGGATAAAATCGCAGGCTCAGCGTCACATCAAGCCTGGACATCCGACCCGACATGGCGCTGTCCAGCTAAATTGAATGCCCTGTTCGCTGAGACAGGCAGGCACGCTCAAAGGTCGGTCCGATTCCACTGATCTCTCCGGACTCAACAGCAAGAGCCGCGTCAGAGACCGGGGCTACCGGGGATCCAGATTTTAAATCCGGCGGATTCCTGCGTCGAGTCGCTGGTCTTCCGAGCAACGCGCCGCGCTTTCATGCGGACGTAGGGTGGAACGAATCGGCCACGATAGCCAAAATGAGACACCTCAACATTGTAGTCCGCTCGTTTCGGTTCTCGAAGATCTTCAATTACGAAACCGCTGACACACAGGCCGCCCACAATTTCTTCCATCCGATGCAGGTACTCGGTCGCTCCCTTTTCACGGTACGAAGTATCCTGCTGCTTCGGTAACGGCCCTTCCTGATAATATTCAACGCCAATCACAAACTGGTGGCGCTCATTACGATGACTGATCTGCAGACTCACTGGTTGTTTGTGCTGACTGATGTAAATCCCATGATCACGAACCACCCGCGAGACTTCGGCATACACGGGCTTCAGGCTTGGCACGTAACATGTGCTGACCGGCTGATGCACGATGTCAAAAGATTCATCCCCGAGCATGCTCAGGTCATCCATTGATGTGTGTACTGTCTGAATCTTCAGGCCTCGCCGTTTGGCTTCCTGATTATCAAGTTTCAGCATGGACTCACTGAGATCAACAACAGTCACATTCGCGCCAGCACAGGCATAAAGAATTGCCTGCCAACCACCGCCCGAGGCAAGGCACAGCACATTCAGACCAGCAACTGAGGCCGGCAGCCAGCCGCGACCGTCCAGAGTTCTGAGCGGTTGCCGACATTCCTCGTCCGTGGCCACGCGAGCAAACAGACTGCCGTTGTCGGCGAGGTGATTCCAGGCCTGCTGATTATTGTTGCGATAGTCCACTCGAATCAGCCCCAGTATTCATCCTGAAGCTTCTGCAGTCGCTTCAGTGGTTCGCGTGCGATGCCCTGTGAATTCACCATGGCCATTGATGCGTCGTCAGTCGCTTCATCGGACCATTTTGTACAGTAAACTCCGACGACGCGTTCTTTGGCCAGACACATCATGACGGCCTTCTCAACCCAGCTTGCCTGAGCTTCTTCAAGGCTTTTCCCGTACCCGTTTGCTTCGGAAGGAAGTGTCAGCATTACGTTGATTGGCATCTGCAGCAAAGACCAATGGTCCAGCAACTGTGACAAACTGAGACAATCTCGCCACAAGGTCGGCGAAGGAGTATTTCCGAAACGAATATCCAGATTGATCTCGCCCAGACGAACGCCGCACCTTCGCAGTGTGTCTGTAAACTGAATTGCTGACAGACGATTGCGAGTCTGGCTGAGATATTCGCCCCACGGCTGGACGACACGCAGGCTGATATGAGTATGCTCATCGACCTGACGAGCCGCCTCAATCGTGCGAACTACCAGATTCATCCGCTGCTCTTCATCGAGGTCTGCAACCCCACCACGATTGGCACCCGTCACAACTTCCCAGTGGCGAATACGTCCGACATAACGCCCCACGACGGTTTCGACGAAGTCTGCAGTGAAGCTTTGAAGATTGACAAGATCTCCTGTCCAGCTCTTGAGCCAGGATGGTAATGAATCCTGTGAGAGATCCATCAGAGGGCCACCCATCACAAACAGTTTTCGCTCCTGAGCCCAGGCAACAAGCTCATCCAGTCGTTCCCACGTGTATTCGCCGTCGTCGTGCTCCAAAGTATTCCAGCGAGTATCGACCTGCACCGCATTGAACGCGCTGCAGTAGGCATCTGCATCAGCAGGAATACGATTCAGGCGGCAGCCGAGAAACACCGGAAGGTGAGCAGAGCGATTGCGGCGATAACCCAGCCTCTGTTCCACATAGTGCTGACACAGCAGGTCGGTGGCCCGAGAAGAGAGATCCATCGAAAGCAGCGCGGCCCCGGACGATAACTCGGGGGCTTCACTGCGCAGCACGGCGGCGCGGAAGGAACAATGAGCATCGTGGATTAAATGATCCAGTTGCGGGGATGATACAAGTCCTGCCCCACTCCACGCATAAAACTGATTACGCAGCCGTGACAGTTGTCCACGAGCAAGTTCGACTTCCAAACTATACGGCTCGGCTTGCTCCCGAAGGCTGGTTGTATGGACAACATGCACGCTTCCGTCGAATCGAGGCCAGAGTAGTCTCAGTTGACCGCTCTCTGACTGCGTGCGTTCGCATCGCAGTATTTTTCCGTTCAACGTCGCTCGCGCAGGGATAATGCGGCCATCGTACATCAAAAAGTCGACCAGCGACTCAGACGATGCGGCCTGCAGGAGATCCGGGCGTTCAACCTGAAACTGAATAACCCCCATGAAACTCCCCGAAGCCTCTTCATCAAAAAAATCCCGGTGCCGCATTGCAGTCTAGGCAAATGGCGGTTCATTGTTCAAACGCTGGGTGCCTTGTAGACTGCAGTCGGTCCACAAACATCAGTTCTATCCCCACATTTTGCCTCTGAGATGGTCGTCCATGTCGTCCGTTGTGCTCCAGAGTTCCATTCCAGGAATCCCCGTTCGTCGTGGAAAAGTTCGCGATGTCTTTGATTTCGGCGATCGCCTGCTGTTCGTGGCTTCTGATCGAATTAGTGCATTTGACCATATTCTGCCTAATGGAATTCCCCGCAAGGGGGAAGTTCTGACTCGGCTCAGCCTGTTCTGGTTCGCACGTCTGGGAGTGGCTCACCACCTGCTTTCGACCGACCTCACGACCCTGCCGCTGCCACCCGGGACGGACATCTCCAGCCTCGCAGAGCGCAGCATGGTGGTGACGAAAACCGAAGTCGTGCCTGTCGAGTGTGTGGTTCGTGGCTACCTGTCGGGGTCGGGCTGGAAAGAGTATCAGAAATCCGGAACCGTGTGCGGTATCAGGCTTCCAACTGGTCTCAAAGAAAGTAGTCAGCTTCCGGAGCCGATCTTTACGCCCGCAACGAAGGCCGAAACGGGGCATGATGAAAACATAACATTTGAGCAGATGTGCGACGTCGTGGGATCAGACCTCTCGCGTCGACTGCGAGATCTCAGCCTTCAGGTTTATCACGAAGGGTGCTCACATGCGCAGACCAAAGGCATCATTATCGCCGACACAAAGTTCGAGTTCGGATTGAAGGGTCACGACATTATCCTGATCGACGAAGTCATGACTCCGGATAGCTCACGTTTCTGGCCCGCCGATGATTATGCCGCAGGCCGAGGACAAGCGTCATTCGATAAGCAGTTCGTAAGGGACTGGCTTGAGCAATCAGGCTGGGATAAAAACAGCTCGCCTCCAGAGCTTCCCGAAGCCGTTATCGAACGCACATCAAAACGTTATATCGAAGCCTTTGAGCGATTGACCGGACAGACGTTTTAATGGTGTTCGTTTCCGAACAACGATGTTCTGGCTGGCATGAATTGATCTGGACGGTATGAGTTGATCTGGACGGTATGAATTGAGGCCGGGGGGCGGCATAAATCATTCAGAGCTTTGCCTCA
>CAMAXD010000519.1 GCA_945861975.1 Candidatus Kuenenia stuttgartensis
CTCAGCGGCCGACACCAGCACGCTGGCCGGGATCTCCTGCTTCTCCAAACCGGGGCCGCTCCAGGACATGCTGAGCCCATCGCCGCCACCATTATCAAAGTAGGTGGCGACGATCGGATGTACGCCAGCGGTGAGCTGCATCGTGCCATTCTTTTCGACCATGCCATGCAGGCCGTCGTTATCGATCAGCAACTCGCCGTCGATGTAGAAGCGAGAACCATCATCGGAGGCGATAAAGAATGTGTACTTGCCTGGCTTTTCGATCACGATGTGCCCTGTGAACATCAGGGCAAAGGCATCGCGAGTTTTCAGCACGGGCTGATCCAATACAATTGTTGTCGCCACGCCGGTGTTTGCCGGTGTCATGGCCTGCAGTGTTTCACGAGCCACATTGCTGGGGCTTGGAGCATAGAAGTCGACTCGCAATCCAGGCTGTGTGAGCGGTGAAGAGCCTTTCGAGCCTGCCAAAGTTGGCACCAGCTTCGCCAGTGTCTCGAACAGAGAACTCTTCGATTCTGCGGATGACACCAGCGAAACGGCTCGCAGGGCATCTTCCAGCTTGAGCTGTTCCTTTTCGACGGCCGCGAAGACCGCATCGCCGTTGTTGTCCGCACTGATCCACGCCGCAATGGCGACTCGACGAGTTTCCCCGGACTTCGCGGTTGTCGCGAGAGTTGCAATGCGATCGCGGACTTTCGCAAGTTGATCGGCCGGCTGGCTAGCCAGCAACTGACTGAGACTGTTGAGCACATTCACGCTGGCTTTGGCGTTGAGTTCTTCGATCAACGTGAACAGTTCTTCAATCTCGGCGACGTTGCGAAGTTTGGCGAGGCCGGTCAATGCTGTCTGAAGCGTTTCAACGGGGACATTCTCGCGAGTCAGGATGGCTCGATAAACGCCTTCGGTCTTCTCCATCTTGAGCAGATCTTCAACGCTGGAATTGGAGAGTGCATAGGCTTCGGCGTTAGTCGAAAGCTTCTCGCCGCGAGCCAGCGTTTCACGAATTGCGGCATCCAGATTGATGATGCCGCGAGCTTCGTTGATGACGTAAGTGAGCTGCGGATCCTGCTCGGTTTGCATGGCGGCAAAGATCACTTCCGCTGCAAATGGGTCGTCAAGGTGGGTCGCAGCAACAACAATATCTGCACGAACCTGTGGCGATGGATCGTTGGCAAGTTTAATCAGTAGAAAACCAGCACCATCCAACGGTCCTCGTTCTACTTTCCTTTCGGATGCTTCTCGCATTGAATCTCGCCAGATTCGTGCCGCCGCCGCCCGCGCGTCAGAATCTGGGGAGTCGAGCATTATCCGCACGAACAAGTCAGAATCGTCATCGCGCAGTCTCGCAAACGCCCATGCGGCCTCAACAAAATTTCGCGCGTGTTGTGGATTTTCGATCTCAAACTGTTCTGCCCAGACTTCCACGGCATTCTTCACCTCTTCTGGATTACGGCTCGTCAACTCCAGCCGAGCGCGGTATCGCTCCGCCAGCGTCTCTGACCCAAGGGCAGCAACAACATCGGTAGTGCTCGCCTTGTCCAGCTTCAATACCGGCTGAGTGTCTCGGCCTTCGGCGGTGACTCGATAAATTCGACCGTGCAAATGGTCACGGCTGGGGTCGCGGAGGTTGTGCTGCATGTGGCCGATGATCGGGTTCTGCCAGTCGAGCACATACAGGGCTCCGTCGCCGCCGATCTCCATGTCGCTGGGGCGGAAGTTCTGGTCAGACGAGTACAGAATCGGCTCGACTTCCTTCGCGAAGAAGCCGGCTCCGCGTTTTTCGAATTTGTATTGAGTCACTCCCTGGAAGCCGATCACGTTTGCGATCAACAGGTTGCCGCGGTTCTCTTCGGGGAAATGCTGGCTGTCCAGAATCTGAATCGCCGGGACCGGGCGAACTCGCTTTTCATATAGCTGCGTCGGAGCACCATGGCCTGGCATGCCGATGTAGTTTCCGGTGCCGCCGGTGCCGTCGGTTGCGAACTGATTGCCCCACTGGTCGAAGACGTCACCGTGAGGATTCGGGCCGATCGGGAAATGGAAGTTGATATCAAACGTGACCGGATCCCATTCGTAAACGCCTGTGCCGCCCGTTCCAAATCGCTTGGTCGGGCCCCATGGAGTTTCAAAGTTCTCGGCGTGGAAGATACCGCGTGAGAAATAGAACTTCCCGCCAGGGCTCATCACGAACGCGTTGGCCGTGTGATGAGTATCTGCGGAATCCAGACCGTGGAAGAGGCGTTCTTTCACGTCGGCTCGATCATCGCCGTCGGTGTCTTTGAGGAAGAAGATATCCGGAGCCATCGCGACCAGAACGCCGCCGTTCCAGAATTCAAAGCCCGTTGGATTGTGCAGACCATCAGCGAACGTGATGCATCGATCGGCGACTCCGTCGTTGTCGTCGTCCGGGAAGATCAGCAGTTTGTCATTCATCGCCTCCAGCGGATTCCAATGCGGATATGTCGGCCACACGGCGACCCATAGACGTCCATCGGGATCGACGGCACTCTGCACGGGATTGACAAGGTCTGAGAACATTTCTTCGGATGCGAAGACGTTGACCTTCATGCCCTGATGGATCGTCATCTTGTCGATGGCTTCAGCCGCTCCGAGAAACTTGTGACGACCATCTTCCAGTTCGCCAGGCTTGTTGGTTTTGACTTCGAGAGGCTTGGGAAGCTTGCTGTCGTCGGGCTTGATCTCTTTTCCCTGAGCAGCGGCCCAAATCACGGCATCGCGATTTGCGGTCATCACCTCGAGGATTTCCAGTTCTCGTTGCATCACGTCGAAGTTGGTCTGCCCATCAACGAACTGAAGCGTCGAACGTCCGCCGAAAACGCTGTAGCCGTCTGTGGCTCGATAAACGTTGTGCCAGATGTGGTTCTTGGCGAGGACGGCATTGCGAATGGCTTCGAACTTTGCGATTTCCGGCTGCGGAGCATCTTTATCGACCAGCACCTGACGGTCGAATGCAATTGCGATGCCCTGGCTGCCAGTCTCGGTGATATGAACTCCGTTGATAGTCAAAGGAAAGAACGCAATTGTGCCGTCCGTCAGCTTGTCAGGGTAGTCGAATCCGAATCGGTCGCGTTTCTGCCCTTCGAGATTGCGGAGCGGACTGTCATCAATGCCGACCAGCTTCATCATTTCCTGTGAGTGGTGAAACAAATCGACGAACAGTACAGCTTTCTCGCTGGCGACCTTTCCCATCTCCGTCGTGTACAGCTCCAGATTCTTATTCTGCACCTTCCCATCGGGCAAATGCGGCCATTTCAGGTCTTCAAGCGCGATCGGCGAACACAGCACCAGTCGCAGAGCTGACTTGCCGTTGTACTTCTGACTGAGCGTGTGATCGATGAACGCTTCCAGATCTTTTCGAAACTGTGGCAGGCCCGCTTCACCGGCGTACGATTCGTTGTAGCCGAAGAACGCGATGATCACGTCGGCCTTGACCTTGTTCAGCCATTCATCCGGCGAACCAAAATTATCCGAACGAGGCCGCTCGGTCAGCGTATCGCCGCTGAACCCCAGATCGCGTACGACGAGATGATGATCCGGGAAGCGATCGTGCAGAGTCGCCTCCAGATGCCCGAAATGCTGCAGCCGATCGGCCAGCGTGTTGCCGATGATGGCGATATGGTCGCCTTTTTCGAGCTTCAATAATTCCTGCTGAGCCTTCGCGGGCGGATTCAGCATCAAAAGCAAAAGAGAAGCCAGAAGGAAGGCGCAACGAGCGGATGAC
>CAMAXD010000520.1 GCA_945861975.1 Candidatus Kuenenia stuttgartensis
CCACACTCAGCTCAGACTCTCGCTGCTCGCCGACCCACGCCGCCCACTGCTCGCCTGAAAAATGCTTTCCCACCTGTGACCCTCCCAGAAAAATCCAGAGGGTAACCATGCCCGCAACATGCTCTTCGCCGGGCGCTTACGGCAATGCATGTGACATTGGATTCCACACAACTTTCGATGCTGCTGGGCGGCGTGTCACTGGCTGCAGCGAAACAGCGGCGGAAGCGACTTGCCATGACGCGATGAAGGCTCATGCTACTGACAAGAAACGACGCAGAACCGTCGGCGGGAAAAGTTTTCTGCCGACGTTTTTTCTGTCAAAATACTTCGAACATTTTATGCCGTTCGACGTATCACAATCATGCAAGACGCATCACACATTCCGACGGATCCGGACGCCTGCCGGTCGCTCATTGTTGAGCAGGCTCGCGCGTTGCTGGAGATCCAGAAGTCGAAAGAGAATTTGCCGAAAGAGAACAGCGAACTCAAGCTTCAAATCGATAAGCTCATGAAGCACCTCTATGGGCCGAAGTCTGAACGCAACGTCGAGGGTCCAAATCAGCTGCATCTGAATTTTGGTGATGATGAACAGGCTCAGGATGCACAGGCCGATGCTGTTGCGGAAGCCGAACGCATCGTGCAGGAATTTATCGTCCGACGTGAAATCACGAAGCCGAAGAAGACTCGCAACGAACAACTGCCTGAGCATCTGCCACGCTACGAAGTCATCGCGCCAATTGCAGACGCCGACAAACTCTGTGGGACACACGGTGAGCGGACCATCATTGGCTACGATATCACTGAAACGCTGGAGTTTGAGCGGCCAAAGCTGCGAGTCCGCGTGACGAAATATCCGAAGCTGGCGTGCGTGAATCATTCCGAATGCGGGATCGAACAGCCCGAGCGGACGATGGGACTCGTGGAAGGCAACCGTTTTGATTTGAGCGTCGCGGCGGAAATCATCACAGGCAAGTATGGATTTCATCTTTCTTTCTATCGGCAGCAGGATTGGTTCGCCGGCAGCGGCTGGTGTCCGACTCGCTCGACGCTGCTGAACATTCTGGTGGCATCAGAATTCGTGCTGAGGCCGCTGGCGGATTATTATCGTCGGCTGCTGATGACAACGGATGTGATCGGCTGCGACGAAACACGAGTGACATTAATCACGCCTGCTGTCGTGCCAAACATCGCCGACGATGCTTCGGTGCGAAATCGTCGTCGTCACGAAGTTCTGTCGGAGGCCATCGCGAAAGAACGTCCCGGTTTGAATGCTCGCATGTGGGCGTAGCGCGGGGTGCATGTCCCGATCAATGTGTTTGATTTCACCGTCAGCCGCGAACGCGATGGTCCCGATGATGTGCTGGCGGACTTTCGCGGTTTTCTGATGGCGGACTGCTGGAGCGGTTTCAAACAGATTCATCTTCGCAGCGACCTGCGCATTACTCGCGTCGCGTGCATGGTGCATGCGCGGCGTCACCTGCATGAGTGTCGCGCAAGTCATCCGCAACAGGCGAGCGTACTGCTGGCGATGTTTCGGCAGTTGTATGATATCGAGGATCGCGCGAAAGAATCGTCGACGGATGGTCGTTTGGCTTTGCGTCAGACCGAGTCTCTGCCGGTGCTGAATCGGATGCGAACGTATCTCGACAGTGTTGCGGTGCGTCTTCCTCATGTGCTGCCGAAGAGCGACTTCGCGCAGGCGGTGAACTATCTCAACAACCACTGGGAGCAGTTGAATCTTTTCACGACCAGTGGTCGCATCCCCATCGACAATAACGATGTGGAACAGCTGATGAAACAGGTCGCGGTGGGCAGGAACAACTGGCTTTATCTCGGCAGCCCCGACGCCGGGACTCGCGCGGCCACGCTGCTGACATTGATCAGTACCGCGCTGCGAAATGATCTGGACGTATGGGCTTATCTCAAGGATGTCCTGGATAAGTTGCTCGCCGGATCGACCGACTATGAATCTCTGCGAGCCGATCTCTGGAAACAGTCGCACCCCGAATCTGTCCGCACCTACCGCTCCGAAGAACGCCGGGACACCGCCAACCGCACCAAACTCACTCGCGCCCAACGCCGACTGCAAAACGCCAGGAAAAACAATTCGGCCAAGTAGGCCAGATCACCTTCACCGGCCAGAATTTAGTATGGTGCTGGAGTACGGTTACGGACTGTGAATGTGAGACGGTGTGAAGGAAATACTTACGATGGTCACGCGCTGGCGAAAGCCATTGCTGGAGTTCAGCAGACTGCAGCGCCACGTGCCGTCGTCTTCCAAGGTTGTCTCGAATCATCTGCGGCTGCGAAACCCCTTCATGGATTCAGTTCGCAATGCCAACTCGCAATGCTTTTGGTTTCCGGGGATCACTTTGCGGTGAGTAACAGCCGAAGGCGATTCAGGGCCGTTCGAGCGGCTCGTTGGCGGAAGATAGCGAGATTTCCGGACATGGTTGTATCGAAAATCTGAAACAGGTCCGGTCCCGCAATCGCCACTGATCCGCGACGCAAAGTCACACCCGATTCAGAAACAACATCTTCGTGCGGTGATGACAGCAATAAATAATCGACGGACTGTTTCTGAAGTGCATCACAGGCCACCCGTGCTGCAATTGTTGGCCATTCTGACGCGTCTGCGACTGCATGCGAGTTGCTGTCGGCTGATGTTATGGCAGACTGATCCCAGCGGCCGGTGATCACACGAGCTTCCTGTACGACCGCACTGAGCGCGGGATGCTCGGTCATCCAGAGAGCTATCAAACCACCGGTGGTCGATCCTTCCACCAAGCCGATTCGCAATCGGCGATTTGTCAGCAACTCCGCCACGACTTCATGCAGCTCGGCATTTCCTTCGGCATAGACCGATTCTCCCAAACGCTCGCGAATCAACCTCATTGTGTCTTCACACATGGCTTCTGCTGCGTCTTTTGATGTTGCACGAGCGGTCACCCACAGCGAAATCACAGCTTCGCTGGCTGTGATGCCGACTTCCGGATTCCGTCCACGCGCTGTTAAATCTCCCAGCAGTCGTTCCGCTTCAGATTCCCCGTAGCCAAATGTCCGGATGACTCGCCGACACATCACCATGCTGCTATCGAGCAGCTGCGGTTGCACTTGTCGTTCATACATCGGACGCATCTCAGCCGGGACACCAGGCATTGCGGCAAATAAACAGGAGTGCCCCGTCGACGATTCAACTCGCATCAGAATCCCGGGAGCCGTTCCGCAACTGTTCGGCAGTGCCTGCGATTTCTCCGGACGATCCGCCTGGCGATGATTTCGTTCCGGCATGACTTTTCCTCGAGCCATAAACAAGGCTTCAATCTGCTCCAGAGACTCCGTATCACGGACGAGCGGCTGCTGAAAAGCTTCTGCCAGCGCGTCACGAGTAATGTCGTCCAGGGTCGGCCCAAGCCCACCGGTAATCAGCACGACTCGAGCACGCTCTGCGGCCGCGCGGAATTCGTGGATGATTGCGTTCATATCATCGGATAGCGTTGTGTGCCGTGAGACGGTCCAGCCCAGCGATTCCAGTTCACGGCTGAGCCACTGACTGTTGGTGTCAAGCTTGGATCCGCAGGTCAGTTCTGAACCGATGGCAATGATTTCAGCGTGCATATGATTCGGTGGGCCGGGTAAGAGGAGATGTGATTGAGTTGGGGCGATGGAGTTCTGCAATACAGGCGAGACGCCTGTGTACACAAAGATCTGTTGTTGGGGAA
>CAMAXD010000521.1 GCA_945861975.1 Candidatus Kuenenia stuttgartensis
CAGCCAGTCAAATCTCTGGACAATGTCGGCGCACTTTTAAGTGAACATCAGCCTGGCGACTGGCTGCAGTTTCAATTTCGAATCGCCGAAAAGTCATCGACCACTTTCGCACGCCTGCAGCATGATCCCGCCGAGCGATTTGAGCGAACTGAGTTTCTGGATGGTCGTTCCGGGGTCGTCAGCGAACGCCGCAGTGGATTTACTGACGTGATGCAGCACGACATTGAGTTGTCACCGGGAGACTGTGGCGGTCCGCTCATCGACAGCGAGGGACGAGTGATCGGCGTCAACATTGCGAGGCGAGCACGCGAGTCATCGCTGGCGATTCCGATTGAAGTCGTCCTGCAATTGCTGAAAGGTGAATAGGGCAGAGCGTGTTGCCAGCCAAATGATCGCCCGAAAAGCCTCTGTATCGACGATTTTCATGGTTGCGACAACACTGGATTCTCGTGACACTGTGCCCACACCGAACCACGCCACTTGTTCGCTTCACCCTCAGACAAGAGAACTCCCTCGATGACTCGATTCATTGTCCTGCTATCCCTGGCAATTGTCGCTTTGATTCATGGCTCTGCTGACGCTCAACAATTTACGAACCTGTTGCAGAACCAGTCTCTGTCGCAGTGGATGCTTCCCAACGGCAAAGATGTCGAGAACGGTTGGACGTTCGATGCGGATGGAACGCTGCACCTGCAGGGAAAAGGCGACAACATTATTACTCGAAACGAGTACCAGGACTTTGAACTGTGGTTTGAGTACCGGATTTCAGACAAAGGAAACAGCGGCATCAAGTATCGAGTTCAGAAGTATGGGAACTCCTTGCTGGGCATCGAGTATCAGATTCAGGATGACGCAGGATTTCCAAATCTTCCGCCAAAGCATTACAGCGCGTCTCTGTATGACATCATGGATCGCTCCAATTCAATTCTTGAACGCAAATACTCACCGGCCGGAGAATTCAACGTAGGCCGAATTGTGGTTCAGAATCATCGCATCCGTCACTGGATGAACGGAAATCTGATCATTGACGAACTGGACTGCTCCCCGAAGTTTGCCGACGCGATCGCTCAAAGCAAGTTCAAAGATCAGGAAGGGTTCGGGAAGAATCATTCCGGTCGCCTGATGCTGACCGACCATGGCAGCGAGGTCTGGTATAAAAATCTCTACATTCGTCCGCTGTCGGGAATGGTTTGCCTCCCAAGGTAATCAGCATTCCGGAAGGAATTTGCAGGAGTTCTGAATTCTCTGCAGGCCCGTATCGAAAAAGCCGATTTCCAATTGCGGCATTTCGCGAACCATAGAGTTGCCGATGCTGTCTCTGGGCAGTATACTTCCGAGCCCAATCGCACGCGCAAGTGGCGAAATCGGCAGACGCGCTAGCTTCAGGAGCTAGTGGGGTAACACCCGTGCAGGTTCAAGTCCTGTTTTGCGCACTATCAGAAAACGCTGCAGTGTTCTTCACTGCAGCGTTTTTTTGTGCGCGGGTTTCGGTGGAGAGTGTGCCGTCGTTGTTGGTTCCTGGGGCGCAAGATGGTTGTAAAATCGTCCCCAACTGGATTATCCAGCTGGCGACCAGATCCCTCGATCATGTTACGATGGCCGCTCTCTGAGCTGGAGAAAAACATGAAAGTGCTGATCGCTGAAGATGACCGGTTTACTCGCGAAGGACTGGTCGAAGTCCTGGAAGGTGAAGGGTATCGAGTGGTGGTCGCCGTGGATGGATTGGAAGCAATCCAGCTCTTTCAGCAACAGAGCCCGGATTTCGTGTGCCTTGATATCATGATGCCCGGTCGCAGCGGCTACGAAGCGTGCCGAGCAATCCGAGCTCAGTCGCCGGATGTTCCCATCATCTTCATCAGCGCGAAGGCGGAGGAGTTTGATCGGCTGGTCGGCTTTGAACTGGGGGCCGACGACTTCATCGTGAAGCCGTTCAGTGTGCGTGAAGTCGTGGCTCGAGTCCGCGCGGTGGCTCGCCGCTGTTGTGCTCGCCAGCCTGATGCTCCTGCAGAGTTCCGAATGGGAGACCTGAAGATCAGTCCCGCCGAACTGCGTGCTCGTCGAGGTGATCTGGTGATTGAACTCAGCCCTCGCGATATTCGCATTCTGCAGTTGTTGAATGATCATGCGGGCAAAGCATTGGATCGCAATACAATCTTCCGTGCAGGCTGGGGAGAAGATTATTTCCCCAACAGTCGTACGCTGGATCAGCATGTTTCGCAGCTTCGCAAACGCGTTGAACTGGATCCGGCCAATCCCGTTCTGATAAAGACAGTTCACGGAGTTGGCTACCGCTACGATCCTCTGCCAGCAGCAGAATCCAATGCAGGAGAAGTCTGAAGATGGCTCGACGAGGCTTGCGATTTGAAACAGAGATCAGTTGGTTTGTGCTGGTCAGCATACTTGACATCATCATGACCTGGCTGGCTCTGAAATTCAGTGCGGAAGGCCGCACTCAGGGCACCTTCGTGGAGAGCAATCCTGTAGCGCAATGGGTGTTGGCTCGCTGGGGCGTTCAGGGCATGGCCATCTTCAAATTGATCATGACTGCCCTTGTGGTCACGATCGCTGAATTCGTCGGGCGAACTCGTCCGATCGTCGCCCGAGCACTCTTGTGGGGCGGCACTGCCGTTGTCGGATCGGTCGTTTTTTATACCGTGCGATTATTGTTTCGGCACCAGTAGACCATTTTGCCGGATAGCCGGAACGCAGGCCTCACAGCTCTTCAAATTCTGTGAACTGTTCCTGAGGCGGTCGGCATGATCATCAGATCGAACAATTCTGCTGCCAGAGTGCTCTCACCCATTAACTGATCCCGTTCGCGGGCATTCTATTGTTTCCAGTATTCGGGCAGGTTCTGCTTGGTCTCTCGCAGGATCTCTACAATAGCCGTGCGATCTTCTGACCCTAGATGGGCATATTTTTCGGACTGTTCCGCGCCGGAGAGAACATCCCAAAGTCGCTGATAAACTCGATCAAGAACTTCTCTCGGCAGTGAATCGAATGTCGGCGAATAAATCAGGTAGCTGCAAGGGTACTTGAACATGCGAGTCGTCAGATCAAGATCTCGCAGCGATCGCCCCTGAGAGTCGCGAGGCCCGGCGGTTGCAAAGATTTCTGCAAATCCGGAAGTGCCTCGAATCGGATCAACAATCTTCGCTTCGTTTACCAACAACATGCTGTCCACAAGCCGATCAGCGACACCCTGGATTCGGCGAGTCGTGCTTTCAAGCGTCGTCGCATCCGGTTCTCCCAGCGCCGAGTTCATAAACTCGTCATAGGCCAGAGCCTGGCGAGTTTCGAAGCTTGCTTTTGTGAGCCTGTTATGAACAAGCGTCTGATGCTCCATCACCATCAGCGCTACGATGTCGCTGTGCATTGTCGGATAGTAATCCGGATCGATTCGATACTTGAGATCAACAACATTCAGTCCCGCGGAGTTATCAACGGGCTCAACAACATTCCGTCCATGAATGACCAGATTGCCAATGTGTTTCTGTGAGCCATGAGTTCCTGTGACGTACCATCCGCCCCAGCGATCTTCAATAGGTGTCGTATGATCAACGGTGCGACCTCCCGCTGACATCAGGGGTTGTCCGCCGGACTCGACGTATAAAGAACGGATAACGTGCCCCGGCACGCCTTCCATCCGCGACGAACTGTGACAGACGAGACAGTTTTCTGTTCTGCGGAT
>CAMAXD010000522.1 GCA_945861975.1 Candidatus Kuenenia stuttgartensis
TCACGCAGCGGACGTTCGACCGTGATTGTGTGATACCCGAATTCTTCGTTCTTGAAGATGCGACTGATGGGCACAGCCGGAACTCCCGAGGCTAACGCCTTCTTGCTGATGGGCTTGTTCGTCTCCGGATCGACGTAGACCTCTTTGCATTCGCCGAAGATCCGAGTGATCTCTTCGATATGCTCGGGGCTAAGTTCCTTACGCTTACTGCCGAGACTCTTTCGCATCTTCTGCCACATGCCGCTGGCGTCGATGAGTTGGACCTTGCCTTTGCGAATCTCCGGCTTGCGATTGCTGACGATCCAGACATAAGTGCTGATGCCTGTGTTGTAGAACATGTCCGTGGGCAGACCGACAATTGCTTCCAGCAGGTCGTTTTCGAGCACATAGCGGCGGATCTCACTTTCTCCCGATCCCGCACCGCCCGTGAACAATGGCGAACCGTTCAGCACGATCCCGAATCGACTTCCGCCGTCCTTCGCTGGTCGCATCTTGGAAATCAGATGCAACAGGAACAACAACGATCCGTCGCTGACTCGCGGCAGACCCGGACCGAAACGCCCGTTGAAGCCCTGCGTCTCGAATTCCTTCCGGATGAACGCTTCAATCTTTTTCCACTCCACCCCGAACGGCGGATTGCTCAGCATGTAGTCAAAGAACTTGCCGATCAGTCCGTCATTGGAAAGCGTATTCCCGAGGATGATGTTGGTGATGTCATGCCCTTTGATCAGCATGTCCGCTTTGCAGATCGCGTAGGATTCAGGATTCAGTTCCTGTCCATACATCACCAGACGTGCGTCCGGGTTCAGCTCGGCCAGATGTTCTTCCGCCACCGACAACATGCCGCCCGTGGCGACCGTGGGGTCATACAGGGACCGCACGATCCCCGGTTTGCTCAACACGTCATCGTCTTCGATGAACAGCAGATTGACCATGAGCCGAATGACTTCCCGCGGTGACATATGCTCCCCGGCGGTTTCGTTCGACAGTTCGGCGAACTTGCGGATCAGTTCTTCAAACACCGTGCCCATCTGGGCGTTGCTAATAGTCTCCGGATGCAGGTCCATGCCTGCAAACTTCTCGGTGATCAGGTACAGCAACCCGGCTTTGCTCAGCCGGTCGACCTGAGTGTGGAAGTCAAAGCATTCGAAGATGTCTCGGACTGCGGGCGAGAACGCGTGAACGTAGGAGAATAGGTTTTCGGTGATGTTGTCCTGATCGCCCATCAGCTTTTTCATGTCCAGCGGCGAAGTGTTGTAGAACAACTGGCCGGACTTCTTTAGCATGAATGGTTCCGGATTCAGACCGGCAGCTTCTCGCTTTTCCTTTTCCTTCAGAACAGCGTCCTTCGTGGCTTCCAGCACGCAGTCCAGACGTCGCAGGACGGTGAACGGCAGAATCACCTTGCCATAGTCCGATTGCTTGTAGTCTCCTCGGAGCAGATCAGCGACTGACCAGATGAACGATGACAGATTGGGGTTTGACATAGTCGTTTTTTGATCGGTAGGCCGTTGTTGTAGAGACCGCGTGTTGCGTCCAGGGCGGGCATCTTAGCAACCGGGGGTGAAACCGTCCTCGTTTCCGGGGCACATATTCGGTTCTGCAGCAGGCCGGACAGTTGTTTGATCGATTGCGGTGGAATCAATCCCACACCATGACAAAACAGACCGGGGGCGGATTGGATTTTGTGTAGTTCGTCCCATCAGTGAACGCGATTTCTTGTCTGACCGTTCCGTTGGACAAGGTTTCGCCTCTCGGACACGGTCGGACATGGCGTCACGCCTGCCGAACTGACACTGCAAAAACTGCCGCCAATTCATTTTGCAACCTGCCTCCCGGTTGATACCTCCATCAGTGGCAAGGTTAGTTCAGACAACTCTGCTGGAGGCAAAGCAGATGGCAAAGTTGGCAATCGGATGCTTCACCAGTTGCGACCTGGGATTGGAGAAAGCTATCGAAGGCAGAACGGGACAAGTTACGCTGATCGATGCGTTCAACACCTTTGTCTTCGAATGCAGCAGCACACCGTATCTCGACTGCGTGGGAAAGAATCTGTTCGGTTCCAACAAGCCATGGCCAATGCAGATCAAGGCCGGTGACTACTGTCTGCTGCATCACTACGAAATCGGCGGCCTGCTCGGCCTGTGGCAGGCGACCTGCGACGGCGGCAAGGGGCTCGTCCCGAAGATGTGGGCCGGCAAGTTTCCGTATCAGGTCAAAGTGAAACTGGTGCTGCCCAAAGTTACCGAGGTTCCAAAGAAGATCCTGGCCGAACTGGGCGTCAATCCAGCCGTCGGCCGATGTGATAACTGCGTCGATGAAGATCTCGCGGACGATCTGATCCAGGGCATGCTGGCTCTTGGCAAACAGATAGATGGATGGGCGATAGCCATCCACATGGCGAATGAGGCTTGTCCAAAAAACGTTTCATAAAAAACCTAGAGAGTTGCGTGGGGGCTAACCTCGCTGCGGAGCGGCCGCATGGGGTGGGGGTCTGGGCAAAACGACATTCGGACCAGTGATGGGTGGCCTCGATAATCCAGAATCCACCGCCAACGATGACTCGGGCAACCGGCCAGTGACCAATTTTTGAGATCGGTTTCCGGCGTTCCACCAACTGGCTGGAAGGTCCGAATCGGCTCAGCCAGATCGACCCAGAGCCCACGACTCAATGGAGGAGGAAACCTCGCAGTGCACGGACCGTGATTGGTCATCAGCCCCCTGATTTAAACACAGCCGCAAATTTTCGAATCAACCTACTCACTCCATGGGAATAAACACATTGCAACCCTTACGCCAAAGGAATATCATGATCGCTTGGAACAACAAGTCAATATTGGAATACTCCAGAAAAGCGCGTTCTATTCGACAATGACCTGAACCACAGGTTGATTGCCGTTCAGTATCTGGTTATCACGCGCAATTGAGTGTTAATAAAAAGTTAGGCAGAACCGAAAATGACACAAGACGACTCGAACGGAAATGAATCGTCGGGCGTCACAACCGTTCTGCACCGGACAACTTCGAGCCGTCATCGCAAGCAATCGCAACTTGCACTCCTGTTCGTTATCGCTGTTCTGCCGGCAATGTTCTTTTTTGGCATTCTTAGTAACAACGCTACCACCCGACAAATTGACCGCAGTGGACTATTTCAATTTCTTACCTCGCCTACTTTGCTGGTAGTTCAACTGGCTTATCTTCTTGCGGTCATTTCACTCTTTAAATCTGTCCTATCCACAACTCGTTGGCATCGCTTGCATTTGATCGGCGTAATGATTGCTATCGCTGTCATTGTTTATAGTCTAAGCTTAGTTCTCTTGCGGCAATCTTCAGCAAGCGGTCAGTTTGGATTCGCCGCGGCAGGGCTTGTCGCCGTGTTTGGAACGTTTCCCAGTGCTGCTATCCTGTTCGTGGTTGCACCGTGCGTGCTGTTGTATGCAATAATCAGGGCCTAACGATAAAATGCACCCGAGCTGCGGTGGTGTGTTGTTTACGCTTTACCAAGTCACTCGCCGCAGCCGGGTGATTTTGGGCGTTGAACTTAACCGCTTTGTGGAGTCAGCGATTTAGAGCGTGGCCAGGTTGTATCGATTGTCCAGGTCTTAGGCGCATTGACGGTTTTAGGCGCTGGCCAGGTTATAGCTGATCCCTGGATTTTATTGCCTGTGCGCGCAGGGTGAG
>CAMAXD010000523.1 GCA_945861975.1 Candidatus Kuenenia stuttgartensis
CCAATAAAATCATCCCGGATCTCGTTGGAGAGTGCCTCCACTGCTGGTTGAAAAAGGCTGATTTTTTCCCACCGCGTTCCGGAGATTCTTCATGCATCAGCTGCTGGCGTTACTGGTGATAGCGGGACTGGCTGCAGTCGCGGATGAAACACGACGCAACGACGACTTTCCCGTCACGGTCGTGGATCATCTTCAGAAGCCCATCGTTAAGGCCATTGTCCTGTCTTCCACGAACACAAAGGACGAACTGAAGGTTTTTAAGACCGATATCAATGGCATCGCAAAACTGCCTTCACTGACAGCACCCAAATGCTCTCTTGAAGTCAGCGCGGAAGGATTTCGTACGACGCTCTGGAAAGGGATGCCGAATACTCCCCAGACAATCGTCATGCTCCCCGTAACGTCCGGGCGAACATTGATTCGCGGCCACAAAACCGTGAGCGACACATGGCTGTCGTCAGAGCCCCTGGTTTTCAGCAAAAGCGGACTTCCGGAATTTCCGGTTCGCACTGAAACGGATGCAGGGCAGGACTGGAGTAACAATCGAGGTCAGTTCCAGCTGAAGTCGCCTCATACATCGAGCACACTCCTGCAAAAGAATCCTGAGCCGAACTTGCCACTGTTTGCCTTTGAGCGAACGTCTGAATTTGGGTGTTTTTCGTTTATGCCTCTGTCGAAACTCGGAGCACCGCTGGAGTTAGACCTGCAGCCGCTTGTTCATTTGAAGACAGCGTACACCTTCAACAGCGAGAAACCTCCGCGATCATTTCGCTGGATCATTGTTGACAAGGAGCAGCGAACACTGGCTGAGATCAGGGCTGTTGTCGAAGCTGACAAGTACGCAACGTTGGCCACGTTGAACTGTTTTTTACCGGCGGGCGAATACGAACTGCATTGCGTTGACATGATTCCTGAACACGATCCGGTCGTGATTCCATTCAAGCTCAACGGAGATGTTCCATCTGTGAGCCTCGAAAAGCGGGACACGGAACCACGCATGATCGCCGCGTCAAGTTCCCGCCTCGATGAAGTCCTTGAAGCCCCACTGTTCACAGTGGATGACATTGAAGTCCCCGAAGGAAACTGGGGCACTATCTATGGCAGGATCATTGCCGACAAGGCGACATCGCAGCATCGTCCCGAGATTTTACGCAAGGCGAATCCGGGGATGGGAATCCCGCAGGATATTCCTGCCGAAGACCTTAAAGTGAACACAAAGACGGGAGGTGTTGAAAACATTTTCGTCTGGATGTCGAAACGTCCCGACAGTATTCATCCAGATCTGATTGAACCTCCGACCGATCCTGTTGGCTTCGGCCAAAAGGGATTCCAGTTTGTCCCCCATACCCTTGTCGCTCGAACCGGCCAAACGGTCTCGATCGCAAATGCTGACGCTGTTGTCAGCTACGTTCACACCTATCCCCTTAAAAATAAGCCTGTCAATTCACATATTGCACCGGGTGCAATGGGGCCTCAAGCTCACAAAATCAAACTCACCATCGCTGAATCATTGCCCATCAAAGTCGCCAGCGACATCAGCGCCTCGATGTCAGCCTATTGGCTCGTCGTGGATCATCCTTACGCAGCAAAGACAAACGCCGAAGGGGACTTCGTCATCCCGAATCTGCCGCCGGGAGAACATGCGTTCAATGCGTGGCATGAGCGAAAAGGGTACATCTGCAGGAAGCTTCTGATTCGCGTCGAGGCCGGAATGGTCACCAAGGTTGAGTTTGAACCGGTATCACTTGTTCAGCCTTAGTTGCGTGGATTCCTGGTGACGCTCGTTGCGGTGAGTTGGTCTTCTCAGAGAGAAGGCGTCGGATACAACACGGCTCTAGTGCTTCGTCAGGGCTCTGTTCTGAAGTAGGATGGGCATTCTTGCCCGTCTCAGATTCGTCGGACAAGAATGTCCAATCTACGATTCCAGGTCTGACCAGGCACTACAGTTTCGAAGCGGCCTTGTTGATTCAAGTTGATTCAAGTCGCAATATGATCCCGTCGGCGGAGCGACGGGCGTACAGTATACCCGTCGCTCCGTCGACGGGAGCCGTCTCAGGTGCGAAGGGTTTGCCGTGGTTAACAATTTAGAAGTCGTCCCTTCATCGAAATGGATTTCAGATTCTCCCACACTTGATGACATCGGTCGTATCAAGTCGTTTCTGACCGAAAAAGGGACGTTCTGCTTTCCCACGTTGGAAAACGGACTTTTCTCCGCCGCGGCCGGCGAGGGCGGTGACTTCGAACTGACCGGCTATCGCAACATCTGGCTCCGCGACAATATTCAAATCGCATGGGCTCATCTGGCCGTGCAAAATGATCCGGCCATCCCACTGAAGTGCGTGAACTCGATCACTCAGTTCTACGCCAAACATCGGCATCGCTTTATCGACATCATTGAAGGACGAACTGACTTCCAGGAGCCAATGAATCGGCCTCATATTCGTTTCAATGGCTCAGACCTGAGTGAGCTGTCGGAGAAATGGTCTCACGCTCAGAACGATGCTCTGGGCTATCTGTTGTGGCTCATTTGTGAACTCGTCAAACGGGAACATCTGAGCCTGGCAGCAACCGACTGGACCCTGATCGCTCAGTTAGTGCGCTATTGGATGGTGGTCGAAGTCTGGGCGGATGAAGACAGCGGACATTGGGAAGAAGTCCGCAAAGTCGCTGCGTCGAGTATTGGGTGTGCTCTGGCAGGGCTGGAATCGTTGCGCGAACTGATGAATCAAGCCGAAGTGGCTTCACAGTTAGCTGCAGTCTCGCATCCAATCTCTGTTCAGAATGTTGACAACCTGATTTCGAAGTGTCGCGACGCCATTCAGACAATCCTGCCGTGCGAATGCATTCAGAATGACCCCACCAGGAATCGACAATACGACGCCGCTCTACTATTCCTGATGTATCCACTGAATGTGATCAATAACCGAACACTGGAAGACCAGATCCTTTCGGACGTCAAAACTCATCTACAAGGGCCATACGGAATTCGCAGATATCCGGGCGATTCCTACTGGTGCGCGGATTATCGAGATCTGCTGGGTGCCGAGCAACGTACTGCAGACTTCAGCGATAACCTGGATGCTCGCGATTCACTGCTGAAGCCGGGCATGGAAGCTCAGTGGTGCATTTTTGATCCGATCGTGTCATGCATCCATGGGCAACGTTATCTGTCTGATCGAAACCCAGAGTCTCTTGGGTTGCAGCGTGAAGCACTCCGGCGTTCTCTTTCTCAACTGACTCCGGCGAATGCTCGGTTTCCGCAGTACCGCTGTCCGGAATCATACTTCTGCGAAAAAGGCGTCTGGATTCCAAACGACATTACGCCACTGTTGTGGACTCAGGCCAACCTTTGGCAGGCCCTGACGATGATGGAGCGAAGTTTGGCGCTGGTATAAGGCGGTCGGCATAAACGGGTCTCAAAGGATGCCTGACGATTCGCGTGAGGAATTCAGTATCTTGCAGAGCAAGATGAGTACATCTTATGCCGCCCGTGCCAGCCCCCGTGACAGCCCCCATGTCATCTGATTTTCAGCAACAGCTTCAGAATCCGGGCTGAAGTCGATCGGAGGCAGGCGAAGAACTGCGGCGATCGATTCTGGTGGCTCAACTGATGTTTTTGAGCAAAGTCTCGACGCGGCAAAATGGAAGACTCGCATCCTCAGTT
>CAMAXD010000524.1 GCA_945861975.1 Candidatus Kuenenia stuttgartensis
GCTCGCATCTTCAGGTGCAGGATCGGCAACAGGATCCTTCTTAATAACGTCTGGCATGATGGGGCGAGCACCCGGGTTCTGATGGTATGACGCAAACTCTGGAGACAACTCCTGGAACGGATAAATCATCCATGTCGGTGCACCAAAAATCGGCACTGGCATTGCACTAACCTCAATGCGGCTTTCAGTGAAGCACGCAACACGGCCCGATGCCGTGCTCAAGTAAACCCGGTCTGTGAGTGAGTTATTGATATGGATTGTGTAGTCACGAGTTGGAGTAACAATGGGACTTCCACCGTGTTCTCGACTCACTGAAACAACTCGATCATTCAGGTCGACGAAGTAGGCCGTGTTTTCGGAAATGGCGACCAGAGACTTAACACCCGCCACTCGCCACGGTACCGCAACATCAACGAATCCACCAACGACTTCTCTTGGTGGAAATGGCCGTACCTCTTCGGCAACACCCGCAGCAGCCGCTCGAATAGGCGATACAAGCGATTTGAAATCACAGCCTGAGAAAACACTGTGTGTCAGCTTCCACGAAGGAACTTCCGGATGCACGACATCCGGGTAGAAGCGAAATGTTTCGGCTGGATGGAAATCCGTGAATTCAATGGTCAGCACCTTACCATCTTCACTTACCTGCGCCTCACTCATCCCGGTTGTCGCCCGATCTTCATCTGAGACACCAATGAGGGGCTTTCCGCTTTCGTCAGCGATAAATGTCACAGCCTGTTTCGATTTGGTGAGGTCCACGACAATTGAATTTACCATCTGCCCAGTCGACTTGTTTGTAATTCGAACAGGCTCATGAGCCAGCAAACCATTGCAATCCGCTACCACAGAGGCCCCAAACACAGGGAGCCCCCCCTCATCTCCCTCAGTCTGACTTGCCACTCCGATCACACCTTTAGAAATCTTTGCTGGCTGACCAGTGCGGAGATTGAACTTAAGAAGCTCGCGGTTGCTGGAAACGACATAAACATCATCCCCCACGACCGAAATCGGATGCGTCACGGGATGCGACATCGGGATTGTCCAGACCATACTTCCGTCTGTTTTGAGGGCAATACAGAACAGGCGATTGTTCTCGCATGCGGCCAGCAGGTATTCGTTATCGTCGCGTGTAACTACCGTCAGCGGGGCAGTGGTAGCGCTATTCATGAGGAACTCAAAACGAGTATTCCCCTGTACATTCCCTGTCATATCCATCACGTAGATGTTGCCGACATCCGTGGCAAACGCGAGCCGTTCTTGTCCGGCAACAGGAGCAAATCGAATGTCCTGAGCGGTCGCAAAACGCCAGTCAAGTGCTCGAATAACACCCGGCTTTAACGTTCCATGAGTTCCAAGGTACTGTAACTGCTCAACGTCGTAAGCCACTAAAGCCTGATCCGAGGTTGGAACAAAGATGTGTCGAATAACATCAATACGATTCCCAACAGCAATCTCACGACGGGTAATCAGTGGGGCTCCACTGGCGGCATTATCAAGCCTGAATGCAAAGAGCTTTTGGCCACTAAACTTGTCAAATGCATGAACAACGGGCCCTACTACAACAGCCACCATCTGACTGTCGGTCGTGGCTTTCATTGCCACTTCATCGTTTCGCCCAACCTGAGCAGACCAAAAACGCCGTCCACTTTCTGAATTCAGTGCCGTGACAACCCCGGCCGAGGACTGCACAAAAACGACCTCTTCATCCAAAGCGATATGAGCGACCTTATCACGCCCCTTGTTGATCACCGCCTGAGCTTCCCAGTGCAGTTGCAGACTGGGTAAATTGTAGATCGTAATGGGTTCAGATTCATCAACGACCACAGACGGAAGAACACTGTCCTCCACCGGGGCCACTGCCGCAGCTTCGTCCTGTGCCGACACAGACTCAACCCCTCCCCATCCCAAAAGTATGAGCGAGGCTGTTGTTCGAAGCAGGACTGAGTTTCGAAGCAGTGTTGTTCGGAGCGAAGAGTTCATTGTCCGTGATTCCGCAATTTGCGATTCGTAGACGAATCAAAAAGGAACAGCCTCACCCAATCTCAAAGAGGGTGTGGCAACCGGATCAGTCAAAAACGACAAAATGGAACAGTCATCCTGCCCGGACCTGTCGTCACTGATCAAACGTCTTCACAAGTCGAAAAAACTACTCTGCTCCCCCTGTGGGGTAGAAATTAAGCAGGATCTCCGATCGCTGACATCGACCATGGTACCAGCAACAGAAAAGCGAACTCCAGAATTGACCTGTCCGAAAGTGCATCGTTGGCCAAAACTTCCGGTCCAAATCGCAGCTTCGGTACATTCGGGGGGACAAAAAACGACCGCTCAGCCCCAAAACAGCGTTTACTGGAAACCCAGACCCGGACCCGCAAGTCGACTTGTGTCGATTGTGCCATTTTTGACTTTAAAGAGCGTCGGAAGTTTCTTGGCCCATTTCTGATTCGCCGATGGACAGTATTGCCGGGCGTTTCCTTCAATAGCGGCGACCCCTGGGATCCTGGCAGCAAGGCTGCACGAGTGAAGGAACGATGCTCCCGGGCAGGTTAAATCCTGCACGCACAAAAACATGCCGAACTTCTGAGCCGCAGCCGCCATCAACAACGACTCGGTCTGCCCCTTGCAGGCCTTCAAAGCAATCCCGGAATAACCCAGCTCCCGAGCCTGCAGCAGGGATTCATACGAGACCAATGCCTCGTCAATCACAACCGGCTTGATCGCTGCCACGTCATGCATTTTCGGGGCGTTCACATCATCCAGATTTCTGCTCGTAGGCTGTTCAATGTACTGGATCCGCTCGAACGCCCCGGGACTCGACGTTCGAATCCGATGCAGGAACTCGATCACGTAATCTGAAGACTGACACTTTTCATTAAAGTCACAGGAATAAAACCAGGACGCACATCCTCGCTCCGCCTGGGCTTGCGCAGTTACTTTTTCAATTGTCAAAACTCGATCAACATCCCAGTCAAGCTGATCACCCGCCAACTTGATCTTCAGGTGAGTCAAAGTGTCTGCCTTGATCCATTCGCCAAGAGTCGCCGGCAGCTTATCAGCCGGACGATCTTTCACATCGGCCTCCGTCAAGGGATCCATCGCCCCAACAAGATGATACAGTGGCAATGTCGGCACTGGTTCACGCGACGTGTATTTATCGAGATACTCACCGGCAAACTGACTGTCGAGAAACTCGCCAAGGTCCGTCTTGCAGAACTCTTTCGACAGAGTATTGAAACTGTTCAATTTGAGCATTCGACCATACGCGTCGTGCACGGCCGCATCGATCGGACTTGCGCAAACCATCCGAGCCAAAGGTGGAATCGTTTCACCAACCCCTTTTGACTCGCAAAGCCGTCTCGCCTGATGTTCGTACTCTGTCGCGACTTCGAACTCAATCTCAAGAGGATGACCGAAACCGGGATACGTATCGAACAGATCCACAACGGACTTGGAATAAGCCATCATGAGCTGCTCGGTCTGGTGAGGCTCCAGTGTTGCTGAAGGCCAGGCCCAGACATTTCCAACAGGCATGCTTCCATGTCCGGTTGCATGCTTTCCGCTATGCGATTCGACCGTGACTTCGGCATTGATCAGATACGACGAACTAACGATCCGGCCACCGAACTTCAGCGGAGCACGGA
>CAMAXD010000525.1 GCA_945861975.1 Candidatus Kuenenia stuttgartensis
TGTGTCGACCTCTTTTGTTTGCATGTCTGTCGTTGGTCGTGTGCCAAACCACGATTGCTCAACAGCCAGCGAGTGTTCAGGAGCTGTGGGCCGACTTTGATCCTCGCCAGGATCCTCTTGAGACAGAGATTATTCGTGAATGGCAGGAAGACGACGGTGTCTTTCGCCATGTCAGATTTCTGGTCGGAGTCTTCAAGGGCCAGCCGGCTCGAATGACGGCGATCTATGGGTTTCCGAAGACTTCCGATCAGAAGTTCCCCGGAGTAATGCATATTCACGGCGGTGGTCAACGCGGTTCGCTCAGTGAAGTCAAACTTCTGGTTGCTCGCGGGTACGCAGGACTGTCGGTGAACTGGGGTGGATCGGGAAATGGTCAGGCTCCGTTCAACTCCGTCGAAGGGGCGAAAGAGAACGATCCAAACACAGATTGGGGAGCGGTCGATCCGACGCAGCTCAACGTTGCCGGTTACTTCAGCATGTTGCCCGGTCCAAAACAATACTTTGAAGACCGCGAACATCCGAAGAACAATAACTGGTACCTGCTGACGATGGGATGTCGTCGAGGCTTAACATTTCTGGAACAGCAGCCGGAAGTTCATCCTGAGCGGCTGGGAGTTCATGGCTTCTCTATGGGCGGAAATCTCACCATGTATGTTGCTGGCACGGATAGTCGAGTCAAAGTTGCTGTTCCATCCGTCGGAGGGCAGGGTTGGCGCTGGGAGAATCATCAGTTTTCTGACGGAGAAGCAGGTCAGCAGGAGCATATTAGTGGTGATCTCGACGTCTTTCGACAGGCACTCAGCTTTGAGAGTTATGCCCCCTTGACTCAGTGTCCTGTTTTGCATCGCAGTGCGACGAATGATTTTCACGGCTGGATGGACGATGTGTATCGAACAAACGAGTTGATTCAGAATCAGCCGATCCGTTACGCCTGGACACCGCATCATAATCATCGGCTCTCTCCCGAAGTTGCCGTGACCATGCCGTTGTGGCTGGACCATTATCTGAAAGATGCCCCCGCACTTCCGGAGACTCCAGAAACCAGACTGACCCTGCGGGCTCAAGAGGTCCCTTCGATCCAGGTAACTCCGGATCACTCATGGCCGGTCGAACGATGCGAGATTTTCTATAGTGTGGATCCGGATCCTCGAGCGCGGTTCTGGCGATGTGCCGAGGTTGTTCATAATCGCGATGTCTTTGAAGCTCAGTTGCCTTTGCACTCGCTGGATCTTCCGCTGTTTGCCTTCAGTAACGTGTACTACAGATTACCGAAGGACGAGTCGATGAAGCAAATTCCGGGAATGAGCGAGCCCATTCGGCAATTCTGTCTGAGTAGCAGGTTTCACGCGGTTACACCGCAGACATTGCAGCTTGAGAAGCCGGTGATCACCGTCACGGCAGAGGGCGTCATCGACGATTTCTCAAACGGATTCAGAGATTGGTATGAGCTCAATGGCGGGCATGTCAGTCTCCGAGAACTTTGGACGCGCAAAGTGAGCGATCCGATCTGGCGAGGTGCTAACGGTGATAAGCTCTGTTTAACTTTAAAGATGCCAGAGACGAATCATTTTTCTGTTGTGCTGGTTGAGAACGAATGGAGAAGTTACCGAGGTTCTCGGAAAACATTCGCGTGCACTCGAGAAGTTCAGGGCAGTGCAGGAGAGCAGGAAATTGTTTTCGAGTTGAGTGACTTTCGAGGTTTGAAGGACGGGGACGGTCTACTGAAGTCGTGGTCTCAACTGGATCTGCTTGGGATGTGTGCAGGCTTCAATGACGGCCGCGGGAAACAATCCTCTCAATGGCGCGGACCTGCTCCGGAGTTTGTGCGTCTGGAATGGCTTCGGCCTGAATGATTTGATGAGTCTGCAATGTGATGGATCACGTTGGAGTTCCGTCGGACCCTTCGCACAGAAGATCAATGGCGTCTGACTCTTGCTCCCGAGTGACATTCTGAGACCATCCCTATTCGTTTGGCAGATGGCATTGGTTGTCTGTCTGTCACGATTCAGAATGGAACTCAACCCACACAGGACCACTCATGATTCAGTTGATTGTTTTACTTGGTCTGCTGTTCGCATCGTCGACAGTCTCAGCCGTCGGAGCGGATTTCGATGGCGCGAAGGTCATCACCTACTTCGGATACGCCTCGACCATCGAACTGACGAATTCGTCGGTGAAGGTCGTGCTTTGTCCCGAGGTGGGTGGCCGAGTGCTGGAGTATTCCTTGAAGGGTAAGAATAGTCTGTATCTTTCGGATGCGGAAAAATCCTGGAAGCCCGGCGATCCACCGCAGGGTTCCGCTGGTCGCTTCGACATTGGGCCGGAGTTGGTGATTCCGCAGAGAAAAATCCTGTGGAGTGGAGCATGGAAGGGCGAAATCATCGGACCTCGCCATGCACGTTTGACAAGTCCGGATGATTCGTCGACCGGAACAAGGCTCGTCCGTGACTTTGTGTTGGATGCGTCGACCACGAAGCTCTCGTGTACTCAGACGATTCATAATATTTCGAACAGCACAACCGAATGGTGTCATTGGAGTCGCACGTTTGCCGTGGGCAAGGGAATCTGTCTGATTCCACTGACGCAGCCAAGTCGATTTCCAAATAGTTATGTGATGTACGAAGAGGGCTCACTGATCAATATGAAGCCCGAGGATCCGAACATCCGTGTGCGTGATGGATTTGTTGAGATCCTGAAGGCTCCTCGAAAACCGAAGCTCGGCTTCGACAGTTACGCTGGAGCGATTGCGTATCTGGCCCCCAACGATCTGTTGTTCCTGAAACGGTTCCAGACGTTTCCTGATCGAGTTTACAACGAAGCAGCCGGGCTGACAGTTTCAGTTTGGTATCCTGACGGCGATATGATTGAACTGGAGGCAATCGGCCCACGTGAACGATTGCAGCCAGGGGAGTCAGCGAGTTTCACCGAAGAATGGTGGCTTGCAGAATTGAAGTATCCGGAAAACAGTGAGGCGGATCTGAATGCTCTGAAAGCGGCGATGGAGCAGTTGAAATAGGTGAATCATCCGCCTTCGGTCGAAATTGCAAACATCATGCCATTCAAGAATAACGGAGTTGGCAGCAATCTTCCTGTAGGAACGAATAGCGATCGCCGATTAAACTGGGTAAGGAAGCTTGGCCGTCGAAAGACGACTCGGTCATTTCAGACCTGTCCTCTGTAACCCCGACGGAGATCTCAAACCAACCGCGTAGACCGGGATCAATAAGAGTGCATGTTTAACATGACTCGATCCTCGACTGTCTCGCACAGTATCCACCGTTCGCAGTTTAGGACAACTCTGAAGCCCTCATGGCCGTGGTCAGGTCAAACTGATCACGGCCATTTTTCGTGGACTGCTTTGAGCGTCTGATTGCAGCATTGCAGCTACCGGCGGTTGATCTGCTTTTCCGAGGTGGTCTGTTGAGCTAATAGTTTAACGGCAAGCCGGCGGAGGCTGCGGGAAAAGGTGTATGCGATTTTTGGTAAATTATTCACAATAGGAGCCTAAATTTGCAGGCAACGACTCAGTCGGAAAGGACTCCGATGTTGAACGCATACGAGGCACCCAGGTTTTCGTACGACGATCGAGTGCTCTTCG
>CAMAXD010000526.1 GCA_945861975.1 Candidatus Kuenenia stuttgartensis
CAGATTCCCCAGGCCGTTGAAGAAGACTTCAAAAAGAAGGTCGACGCAAAGAAATTCGTGCTGCGAAACTGGCTGCTCAGCAAAGTTTCGGATCTGAGCATTGAAGACATTCGAGGCGCCGCAGGGCAGAATCGTCTTCGTCGAGAGATTTGCGATCACTTCAACAGCGTGTTGTGCCCGGATGGTTACGACCAGATTTATGACGTTCTGTTCGAAGAGTTTAACGTTCAATGACAAGTGCTGATTCACTTTCCAGTGTCGACTTCTCCGCACCGCGCCGTCTGGCCGGGTCGGCGAATCGCGCGCTGTCTTCATGGAATGCGACGGCCACGTCGATGCTCCAGGAATACTGGCAAGCGCTGGCTGGAGATCGAATCACCCTGAAGCCAGCTCGCATTGATTCGTCTGTCGCGCAGAAGGCTCAGCAAACTCTTCCTGATCCCGGCTATGCGGCTCTCCTGAAAATCGGTCCTGATCGCTTTGACGGAATGGTAGCCTTCTCCAACCGACTCGTTCTGACATTGGTCAGCGAAATGTTGGGGACACTGGGCGACGAGTGGCCTGAACAGCGAGCTCTGACGGCCGCAGAACTTTCACTCGTCGAACTGTTGTTTGGCGAGATTGCTCGAGCCTTAAGTCAGGGCTGGCCGGAAGTGACTCCGCTGCCCGTCGAAATGGATCAGGTCATCGTTCGCCCACTGCGTAGCCGTGTCTTTCAGCCTCGCGAGAATCTTGTTCGCATCGTGGGTCTGATCACTACGGCCGTCGGTGAAGAAACATTTGTGATGCTGATGCCTCAGGCCGGTCTGGCCTCCATCGGCATCAATGAGTCCGCGATTCCTCCCGCCGTTGATCTGTCTGTTTCACCACAGATGCGAGCCCTGGCGGAAACGCTTCCGGTCACAATGTCGGTCAGTCTTGGCAAAGCGACTCTGACACTGGGCGACATGAATAATTTGGCCGTGGGCGACACGTTGATTCTTGATCAGTCATCAGGCAGTCCTCTGGAAGCGCGAGTTTCCGGACATCTGCAGTGGTTAGGCTTCCCTTGTCGTCTGGGGCAGCGACAGGGGTTCCGTATTTTGGCATCCAAAAAAGAATGAGGAGACAGGCGTGAGCGAATCGTCAGCCGAGACCCTCGAAGCGACCGAATCGGCGCTCGACAGGATTATGCCGGGCGGAGATCCCTCCGTTCCTGAGGCACATCCGGTAGAGTTTCCGCAGGTGTCGCGAACTCGAGCCAGCACGGCTATGCCGCTGGAACGGTTTGCAGAAGTGAGCATCGAAATCTCAGTTGAGATTGGGCGAGTCACCATGCCGATCGGTGAACTGTTGAAATTGGGTGAAGGAGCTGTTGTCGAACTGAATCGAGCTGTCTCGGAACCAGTCGACGTGATGGCTCAGGGTGTCAGAATTGCCAGCGGTGAAGTGGTCGTCATCGATGATCGATTCGCCGTTCGCATCACAGAAATTGTGAACGCGGAAGAAGGACGGGATGTGTCTCGCTCTGCGGCCGCTCGGAAACGGTAGACAGGAATTGGACAGAGCTTCAGGAAACCGAACGCTGACGCGTTCCGGCTGATACAGCGAAGCAGCAGAAACAGCGAAGCAGCAGAAACAGCGAAGCAGCAGAAACGGCGAAGCAGCAGAACAGGACTGAGTGTCAGGAGACGCTCAAAGAATTCACGGAAGAAAACTTATCATGCGGCTTTTCAAATCAGCATCCACGACGACCAGCGTGCAGAGTTCCACTCTGACCCGACGTCCCGGTGCGCGATGGGCATCGCCGTTGATTCGGGTCGTCTTGGCTGGAATTTTTGCATCCGTTGTTGTGTCATCCTCGGCCGTGGGCCAGCAGTCGCAAAGCGGTTCAGGACAATTCCGCAGGCGTTCGACCACAGGTGCTGGTGAATCATCCGCCATCGATTCAAAGCTCAAGGGATTGCTCGAACAGCAAGCCGGCATCGCACAGCCTCAACAGATTGAAAAAACGCCACAGCGCTCGGCACGGACACAGGTTCGCTCCCGTAACAGCAGCAGCGAATCTTACGGAAACACGCAGCAGAGTTCTTCTACGTTCCGTTCCGCTGGCTCAGCGACTTCGGTCAATGGAAGCAGAGTCCCGGATCAAACTGATGATCGAGAGATTTCGCACGACGGTGACGACAGTTCACCGGCCATCGAACAAGCCGCATGGGAACCAAAATCCGATGCAGCTTCAGGCAGCTCGGCGGCAAGTGGTAGCTCATTGACTGGACTCCGTCAGTCTGAAACTCTTTCCGAACTTCAGCCGACGCCATTAGCCGCGTCTGAGCAAAAGTCTGCTGAAATCTCTTTGCCACTCAAATCGTCCGCCGATGCCAGTCTGTTTCTGGACCTGCGAGATGATGTCAAACCAAAGAGTACTTCTGCTCCGATCGGGGAACGCGGGGCCGAAGTTGCCATTGAGACCAGTCCTGTGCAGGTTCTATCGCGTGCTGTTGCGTGGGTTGTGATCGCGTTGTGTCTCTTCAGTTTGGCTGCTCTGGGAGTTCGCCGCTGGCAACGCCAACGTGGCCTGCTACCAACCCCGGGATCACGATCACGCGTTATCGAAACACTGTCACTCGGACCCGGTCGGTCGGTGTCACTGATTGAAATGGCTGGACATCGAGCGTTAGTTGCCTTCGATGCTGGCGGTATCAAACAACTGGTTCTGACTCCTCCATCTTTTCAGGATGAATTGACGGAAGCGGATGAGCCACTGATCTATGAACGTCCCACAAAGACTCGGACAGACCTCACCGTCCTTGCCTCTGAAACACAAACCAATTTTCCGCACAGTGTAAATTGAGGCCGATCATTCGCGGGATAGCCTGTCGCGAATCGCCTCAATAGTGACCGCGTACAGAATAAGTTCTTGCCAAGTTACCTTTTTCAATCGTCTGGGTGCCGGAATGGATTCCGCACAAACAGTTCAACAAATCCTCGAGTCTGAAGCATTTCAGGGACTCTCGCCGCAGATCAAGGTTGCCTTGTTCCTCGGCGGGATGGCTCTGATTTCTGCAGCACTCGTCACCATGACGGCGTTCACTCGGATTGTGATCGTCCTGTCCTTCGTTCGCCGCGCGCTTTCGACACAGGAAATTCCGCCGACTCAGGTTGTCCTTGGCCTGTCGCTGTTTTTGACTCTGTTTGTCATGGGGCCGACGCTCACAAAAATTGAACAGGAAGCAATTCGACCTTATCTGGCCGAGACCATTACCGGTCAGGCTGCCTGGAACAATGGTCGTTTCGCACTTCACGACTTCATGATCCGGCAAACTCGCAAAGCAGACATCATTCTGTTTGCAAGGATGGCCAACGTCACCACGATTGAACGTCCCGAGAGTACTCCGTTTGATGTCCTGGTCCCGGCCTATGTCATCAGCGAACTCAAGACCGCCTTTATCATGGGCTTTTGTCTCTACATCCCGTTCATTCTGATCGACCTTGTGGTTTCAGTCATTCTCATGTCATTGGGCATGATGATGATGCCACCAATGGTGATCTCCACACCGTTCAAAATCCTGTTGTTTGTCCTCGTCGACGGCTGGCA
>CAMAXD010000527.1 GCA_945861975.1 Candidatus Kuenenia stuttgartensis
TCAGCGGTTTCCTTTGTGTATCCACAATTTCCAATCAGCGGACCACTGAACACAGCCCGGAAATCACTCAGTGTCATCGGTTCGCCAAGCTGATGAAAACCGAAAGCCAGACCATCCATGACGTGCAGATAAGCCAGGCCATACTGATCAAGCTGTTTGGCAACGTAAAGAAACGTCTCGCGATAGTCGGGCGACCCCATATCATTAAAGACACCATTCGGCGAAATTCGGACCGCAACTCGGCCAGCCGGCATCTCCGCCGTGGCAACTTCGACAATCTCACGCAGAAACCGAAAACGGTTCTGTACCGACCCACCATACTGATCCGTTCGATGATTCGTTTTGGACTGCAAAAAAGTATCGATCAGATATCCGTTGGCTCCATGAATTTCGACTCCGTCAAATCCAGCCTGCTTCGCGCGTCTCACTGCGAGGCGATAATCATTGACAATTTTGCTGACCTCGGTAGTCTCAATAGCTCGAGGTACCTCATACGGTTGCTTCCCAGCTGGGGTATGAATCGAATCACCGTTGATGGCCATTTCCGAAGGGGCAGTGGGGCGGTTCCCGTTCAGAAAACTACTGTGAGATGCTCGGCCACAATGCCAGAGCTGCAGAAAAATTCGACCGCCCGCCTGATGTACGGCCTCCACAGCTTGCTTCCAGCCGACCACCATCTCGTTGGTATAGATTCCAGGTGTCTCGCTCCAGCCAATGGCATAGTCTGCAATCACAGTGGCGTCCGAGATCAACAAACCGGCCGAACTTCGCTGCACGTAATACTCAGCCATTTTCGCATTCGGCACACGCTCCGAACCCGATCGAGAACGCGTCATCGGTGCTAAAGCAACACGGTTTTTCAGCTTCAGGGAACCCATTGAAACTGGTGATAACAACTGTGTCTCAGCCATCAGAGCACTCACTTCTTTCCTATGGGGAAAATTTTCGTGCCCGGAGCTACGCCAGATCAAATAACATCACTTCGGAGTCTTGAGTCCCCGTGATCGTCAGCAATTCTTCACCACTGACTGCCACTCCGTCGCTTTGCGACAACACCATGCCGTTCACGGAGACTGATCCGCTCAGTACCTGCAGCCACACATATCGACCGGGAGTGATCGTGAAATCCACGGAACCGTTCTCGTTCAGTTGTGCCAGATAGATTGCGGCATCGGTGTGAATTTTCAGAGAATCCTGAACCCCCTCGCGAGACGCCACCAGACGCAGTTCATTGTGACGTCCAACCGCCGAGAATGATTTCTGCTCATAACCGGGGGTCAGCCCTTTTCGCTCTGGAAACAACCAGATCTGATAAAGATGAGTGGGTTCCGTCGCTGAGGGATTAAACTCACTGTGAGTAATCCCGGTTCCGGCTGTCATTCGCTGAAACTCACCCGGCCGCAGGACCTCACCATTTCCCATCGAATCCTTGTGCTCCAACACGCCGGACAACACATAGGTCACGATTTCCATGTCGTTGTGCGGATGAGTTCCAAAACCCTGACCGGGAGCAACGATATCTTCATTCATCACCCGCAACGCACGAAAGCGGACGTGTTGAGGATCCTGATAGCTGGCAAACGAAAACGTATGCCACGTATCCAGCCAGCCATGGTGGGCGTGGCCTCGTTCTCGGGCTTTGCGTACCTGTAACATCTCTAAACTCCTGCCTTCAAAATCTCGCGGCAAAAGGGAATACCAGGCTCAGGAGCCGACCTTACAGGGATTCTGATCCGTGTAGAAACATTTTCCGAGATGCTCACCTGCGGGTGATTCGAGCTACAAACGCCCGGAAATTCAATTACTCGATCACATTTTTGCCAATCCTCGCCATTACCTGCTCACAAAGAAAACCGATTGTCACGTAGAATTCGCTGACCGATTGTGCCGAGTCTGTTCGGCTGTCAAAATGGTCAGCGGACTCGTGTGCCACACAGCAACCAGGCCCATTGCAAAGATTTTAGTTCTCTCCATTCCCTGAACTGACACTTCTGTCAGGCGATTTCCAGTATGACTGAGCGAAAGATTGGTCCGTTCATCCTTGGGAAGCAGATCGGTGCCGGAGGCATGGGCATCGTCTACATGGCCACGTACGTTGAAAATGGCAAAGAGGTCGCTCTGAAGGTCCTGCCGCCCGGGCTTTCCGGCGACGCAAAAATGATCAAACGCTTCGAGCGCGAAATTGACATTCTCAAGCGACTGACTCATCCCAATATCGTCAGATATTACGGCGGAGGGACTCATCAGGGCCAGCGTTGGTATGCGATGGAACTCGTTGATGGCGGATCCCTGCAGGATATTTTGAAAAAGAAAAAACGGTTGTCGTGGGACCAGGCTATTCAGGTCGGTCGGCAACTCTGCGCCGCGCTGGAGGTTGCTCATAACGCCGGCATTATTCACCGCGATCTGAAGCCGGCCAATCTTTTTGTGACGAAGAAAGGCAAGATCAAGCTGGGAGATTTCGGGATCGCTCGTGATACCGAAGCGACCGCACTGACAGCCGCTGGCAAGACGGTGGGCACCTATGCCTACATGGCCCCCGAACAGATTCAGGGCAACGTGGCGATCTCACGCAAGACTGATCTTTATGCGACCGGTTGCTTGCTCTATGAAGTACTGACCGGGCAGACTCCGTTTGTCGCCGACAACCCAGCCGAGATGCTGATGCAGCATCTGAATGATGATCCTTATAACGTTCGTGAAAAAATTCCGGAGTGCCCGCTGGCACTCGATCAACTGATTGAGCGGCTTCTTGCGAAGAGTCCTGACGACCGACCTTATGACGCCCTCGCGGTTCACACGGAACTGACGGAGATTCTGCATAAAGCACAGCAGGTTGTTTCGGACGTTTCTCCCGAAGCAATGGCAGCGGCAGGAGCGCGCAAGGGTTCAACTGTCGACCCCGAGACTGGTGAACTCAATCCGAAGAAGAAAAAGAAGAAGAAAGACAACTCCACGTTCTATGAAAAAACGTGGTTCCTCGTCACGTGTTTCTTTCTGCTGATCGCGGCTGCCGTCTGGATGGTTCTGGGACCCAACGAAGACGCGATTTACCTGAAAGCCAAAGAAGCGATGGCCACCGGCAACGATTCGTCTGTGGTCAAATTTGACGATGCAAAACGGATGTTTCTTCTTCCTTATCTGGATCAGTATCCGGAAGGCAAACACGTTCAGGAAGTGCGAGGCTGGCTGGATGATGCTGAAGTGGCAATTCTTGAGCGACAGGCCGAGAACATGGCTCGCGGCAAACGCGACGGACGCAATCGCCATGAAAAAGACTGCATTGCTGCCTTGCAGGCCGAACGTGATACAGACCGCAATTTGCTAGAATCCATCGAACTTTTTCAGCAGATGTTGAATTCACTCAGCAGTGAGAATGCTCAACCAGCGGCCGCGGCTTCCGGCGAAAAAGCCGACGCAACTGAAGCCGGTGGTATTATTGGTGATCCCAAATACTGGAGAATGCTGGCTGAGCGACACCTGAAGTCGCGAAAGGAAGCCCTCTTGACTCACGGCGAACGCAATCGAATCATTACCGAGCGTATGACTGCAGCCGATAAGCTGCTCGCA
>CAMAXD010000528.1 GCA_945861975.1 Candidatus Kuenenia stuttgartensis
GGTACCGAACTACACGATTGACCGCACCCGTGATGACTGCCAGGTCATCCTGAATGCTTGTCACTGCAATGCTGTCCGGAGCATTGGCCCATGTCTCACGCTCAGAAGTGTAGGGAGCCCCCATGATGGGCCCCAGATTTGGACGACCAGAATCGTACCCGGCGGTTTGATTACCACTTGAGTCGTAGACCGCATGATGCAGAAGACCAAGTTGGTGTCCCACTTCATGCGAAGCCGCCAACGCAGTACCCTTCATGTGATCAACGCCACCGAATCCGGTATTATCGGTGAACACATAACAGGTATTTGCGACCGATGAACTGAACGCGTTTAGAAAAGCAACCCCTCCTGGACTGCCGATCCACGCCCCGTCTCCACCGATGGAAACAAGCACGCTTTCAAAATCATTAAATGTCCCCGGATTTACAGTCGTTACGTTGATATTGAAGGGCGAGTAATCTTCTGAGACGCGATACCAGACTTCTTCGATCATTCGCAGTTCCTCATCGCTGAATGTCGTTGGGTCGTTATCTACGTCAAATACTGGGGAGATGACTGGCCCCGTCAGACCGTCGGAACGTACGGAGGGCCAATCTCGTGATTCCGTATGGCCGTCAAAATCCAGATACACTGTGACTGGAGCACCAGGATTGCTGTTCAGCGATGGGATTGAAGTGAGTGGATTTGAAAGACCAATAAGTGCTGACCCGCCGCCGGGAGCCACTACGGGAGGAATGGCCGGGAACGCACTGACACTGCTAAGAAGCTGACGCGATTCAAAAGTTTCAAAACGCACCGCGGTTAGATGAACTCGCTGGCGGCGACATGTTTTCCGGGCAATCTGGCTGAAAGATTTCAGGAGAACGCTCAAGGACATCGCGAAATTCCTCTTTGGTCAGGTCTGGATTCATCAATAGCAGCAAAATGCGTTTTCAGGCTATCTGCTTGTGCGCAGCCCGTGGTGACACATCTCAATTCATCTTCGACACCGAATCCAGCAAATCTTCCCAAAGTCGTCAAATAAGTTCGCACACTCGCTGTGGACGGTTCGCCAGAGCGAGTTATCCCGCAAAGACGGAAGACTGACGGTTGATGAATCTCCACCAAAAAATTGGCACAATGCTCACTACAGACGACGAAAGTCAGCCGTTCCAACACTGTGGCTCTGTTTTTTTCGAATTCTCCAACTAATTGGCTTGCGATCAGATCAGAGCGGGGATTTACGAGGATGTGTCCGTCGAGGAACTGTCGTCATCGGGACTGTAGGGCGAATCTTCCCCCTCGAGATAAGACTCCATGTCGATCGAACTGGAGATTGCATAGCGACCGTCCCACCAGCGGAAGAAGTCGATTTTGCGGCAGCGTTCTGTGCAAAAAGGAGACTTGGCGGCATCTGTGGACGGTTTTCCACAGATTGGACACGAGGGAGTTTGAGTCATCAGCAGCCTGAAAACTTCCTTTAACAGAGCGATTTGGATGCAGCTCGTGAACTAGCCGACCGGCCCGGCCGAAGACACATCGTTGCCAACTTCAGACGCATATTGCTCAAAGTTCTTTCGGAATCGTGCCGCCAGTTTCCGCGATGTCTCCTCGAAAGCCAACATATCTCGCCAGGACAGACGCGGCTGCATCATCTCCGCAGGTACGCCTTCGCAGGCGGAAACGATGGCAAGATTCATGATTTCATCACGCACGGTCGGGGCAGACTGCAATCGGCCGGAGTGGATACCATCCACAATAGCCCTCGTGAATCTTAGCGGCATTCGACTACCGGTTCCGTAGGCCCCGCCCGACCAGCCCGTATTGACGAGCCAGACGTTGGCATTGTGCTTACGAATCTTTTCCGCCAACAGTTTGGCATAAACCCCCGGATGCCACACAAGAAACGGTCCACCAAAACATGGGGAGAATGTCGCTTCCGGCTCGGAAACACCAACTTCTGTGCCAGCGACTTTCGCAGTATACCCGCTGATGAAGAAATACATGGCTTGCTCGGGCGTCAATCTGGCGACCGGCGGCAGCACTCCAAAGGCATCACAGGTCAGGAAAATCACATCTGTGGGATGACCGGCAACGCAGGGGATCTTTGCATTACGCATGAATTCGATGGGGTAAGCTCCTCGAGTATTCTGAGTGATCGAGGTGTCATTAAAATCGACATGGTGATGGGACCTGTCATAAACGACATTCTCCAGCACAGCTCCGAATCGCAGGGCTTCGAAGATCTCAGGTTCTGACTCCCGCGTCAGATAGACGGCCTTGGCGTAACATCCTCCTTCAATATTGAAGATCCCGTTATCCGACCAGCCGTGCTCATCGTCTCCGATCAGGCTGCGTTTGGGATCGGCAGAGAGAGTTGTCTTCCCCGTTCCGGAAAGTCCAAACAGGACCGAGGATGACCCCGTCTGCTTGTCGCAGGTTGCAGAGCAATGCATGGACAAAATGCCTTTGCTCGGGAGAAAGTAATTCATGAAGGTGAAGACGGCTTTCTTCATCTCACCGGCATACTCAGTTCCAAGCAGAACAACTTCCCTGCGTTCCAGACTCAGGTCAACGCTGGTGCGAGATGTCATGCCGGTTGTGTACCGGTTCGCCGGGAAACCGCCCGCGTTGTAGATCACAAAGTCCGGCTCACCAAACGTTTCCAGTTCGAGATCAGTCGGACGGATTAACATGTTGTGCATGAACAGAGCATGATAAGGTCGGGCACAGATGACGCGGACTTTGATCCGCGTATCAGGATCCCAGCCAGCGTAAGCGTCGACGCAATAAATTCGTGACCGAGTATTCAGGTAGTCAACAGCACGCTCACGATTGATGCAGAAAGTGGACTCATCCTGCGGGAAATTGACAGGTCCCCACCAGACGTTTTGTTCTGAATCCGGATGTCGGACAACACGCTTGTCTTTGGGGGATCGTCCCGTTTTTTCGCCCGAGTAAGCAATCAGGCAGCCAGTGTCAGAAATGCTTGTTCCAGGTTCATGACGGATGGCTTCTTCGTAAAGGCTGCCCGGAGAAATGTTGCGGCAGATGTCGTTGACCGTGATTCCATGACGTGACAAAGAAAAATTCTTATCCATGATGATTGAGCTTTCATGAGTTCGATGGTTCCGCCTCGCTGAACAATCATTCTAAAAGATGAGGAAGCAGAACTAGCCTGTTTTTTCTTTTCGAGAGTGGTGCGGCATTTCTGATTCGCCTCGTGTGCGCCGACTCATGTGCCGGACCGCTCACCAAATCGTGCCGTGATGCACATGAAATGGTCGGCGGATACGATCAGTGGTCCGATTCAAATACTCAGCAATCCGAATGCCACCAGGGACTGCACCGAGACAGGACATGGCTCAGAAGGCCAAATCATGGCCAATGTTTTGGCTCCGTTCTCTGTGTGTTGGAGCAGTGGCTGAATTACTGGGCACTAGTGCTTTGTCACAGCTTAATTTTGGGATAGACGGATTTGAGTTTACAGCGGGCATCGTCGATTCTCATCTGCCAGTCGACGCCGCGTTGAGTGGTGTTGACATCGTTTGACCACTCTTTGATTTGTTCTTGAAGTGTCTTCAA
>CAMAXD010000529.1 GCA_945861975.1 Candidatus Kuenenia stuttgartensis
CCGGCCGCTGAAGATGTACCGGTCGAAACAGAAGAGTCTGTCGGCTCGGTTGAAGCCCCGCAGCAGCCTGTCGTTGTCGCATCACGAGCAAGCTATGGTCGATCAATCGACGAGTTTATGTCTGAGTTCGCGATGAGTGGCTTTGCTGGATAGTTGCTACCGATATTCACCTGAACACTACGGTCCGGTCATAAGTGATTCATCACTCATGACCGGATTTTTTGCGCGCCTATTACTGGCATTTTGTTAAGTGTTTCTTTGTCTCGGACTCGATATCAGAGGAATGAACGACTTGACAGAACGGTCGAATCGGCGTGTAATCAACCTTGAGGAAGAGTGCAGGATGCTGGAGCGGGGAGGCTTTGCGTCCGAAAACACTCTTATGTGAATGGTGTGTGAAATCCTGAATTGGCTTTTTGCGGGGGCAAAGCGCCGATACCGGAGGGATGGAACAGACCATTTAACGACGGGATTGCCTGAAATTCGTGGGGAATACAGGGCGGTCTTTCACCGATACGGAAGTCTTCGGTGTACTAAGATGGGTCGGGCTGTCTGTGCGATTGAGTCGTGCGGATGGCTTTAGGTAAGGCGTTTCCATGGCTGGGCGCAATGGGATTCGCGTCGTTGTAACGGGCGTTGGGGTTGTTTCTCCAATCGGTATCGGCAACGATCGCTTCTGGGACAGTTTGGTGAACAACCGGACTGGCATCGACTTTCTGCAGTCTATGCCGTCAGACGGCCTGCCTTCTGCTTTTGGTGCCGAAGTCCGCGATTTCAACCCTGTGAATTTTTTGCGCGACAAAAAGTTCGTGAAGGTGATGTGCCGAGACATCCAGCTGGGCGTGGCTTCGTCCAGTCTTGCCGTTAAAGATGCTCAGGTTTCTTCTGGCTGGATTGATCCGGACCGCTTTGGCGTCGTCTTTGGCGCTGGTCGTATGACCTGCCATCCATCAGAACTGGCGGCCGCTGTCGAAGTTTGCCGAACTGAAGGTGGATTTGATCCCGATAAATGGGGTCCTGAAGCCCTCGCCAGCATTGCTCCTCTTTGGTTACTGCGTCAGCTCCCAAACATGCCGGCCAGTCATGTTTCCATCGACCACAATGCCTGTGGCCCGAACAATACAATCACCTGCCGTGATGCGTCCGCGATTCTGGCCTTATCCGAGGCGGTTCGAGTCATCGAAGCGGGCAGGGCGGATGCGATGATCGTCGGAGCCTGCAGCTCAAACATTCATCCGGTTGATATTGCGAAGTTCCATCGCTTCGAAGGTTTGTCACGACGCAACGACGACCCATCACGCGCGTGCCGACCTTTTGACTTTGAACGCGATGGAACAGTCGTTGGCGAAGGCGCCGCGTCCTTCGTTGTTGAAAGCTATGAACACGCGGTTCGTCGCGGTGCGAACATCTACGCCGAAGTCCTGGGCGTTGGCGCAGGATGTGATGGCAAGGGGCTGGCCAATGAATCAGCCGGACTTGGTCTTGTGCGAGCGATGCAGTCCGCCATTGACGGTGCGGGTATTTCTGCGTCAGAACTGGGTCATATCAACGCCCAGGGCAAGAGTACTCAGTCGGACGATATTGTCGAAGCGCGTGCTTATCACCGCGTGTTCGGTGATTTGGCTCTGAAGATCCCCGTGACCGCCTTGAAGAGCTATGTGGGGCACTTCGATGCTGGTGCTGGCGCTGTTGAGTTGGCTGGCACATTGCTGTCATTGAAGAACGGTTACATTCCGGCGACGCTGAATTATGAGAGTCCCGATCCGCGCTGCCGCCTGATTGTGGCTCGTGGTGAGGCAACTCGACTGAGCAACCGTACCGCCATCACGGTTAACCGTACCGCGATGGGCCAGAGCGCCGCTGCTGTCCTGCGAGCGATCTGATTTTCCGGCCTGGAACGGCCTCGAGTGAACCTGGTGTTTTCTTTGCTGGCGCGGATGTTAAGCTGGTAAGCCCGCTTCCCACTAGATCCTGCCCTGATTCACTCCCACCGTTCCAGACAGAAAGTCTCCGGCATGCTTCGCTGTTTGATTGCGACTGTCTGTGTGCTGATCAGTGTGTGGGCGGGCTTTGGTTCTGCACGAGGCGAGGAATTAAGTCCATCCGCCGATGTCGACTATGAGCGAGTCATCAAGCCACTGCTGCTCAACAAGTGCGCCGCGTGTCACGGGGCGATTCGACAAAGTTCCGGGCTGCGGCTGGATCACGGTTCATTGATTCGCAAAGGCGGCGAGAGCGGTGCTGCGATTGAACCAGAGCGAAGTGATGCCAGTCTTCTGATCCAGAGAGTTACGGCCACCGACAGCAGCCAACGAATGCCGCTGGAAGGGCAGGGGGAAAAGCTGACCAACGATCAGATTGAGCTGCTAAGAAAGTGGATCGATGCGGGTGCAACTTCTCCGCAGGATGAAGAAGTCCCGGAAGACCCGGCTCACTATTGGTCGTATCAGAGCCCAATTGCGCCCGACATCCCAAGCATAAAAAACGTTGATTGGGTCCGAACTCCGATCGACGCGTTTATCGCAGCCCAGCATGAAACTCGAGGACTACAACCATCGCCGGAAGCACCACGCGAGGTTTGGCTTCGCAGGGTCTATCTCGATCTGATCGGGATTCCTCCAACGCAAACCGAGCTGCATGCTTTTTTAAGCGATCATTCTGAAAGTGCTTATGAAGCTGTCGTCGACAGACTTCTCGCCCGGCCTGAATACGGTCAGCGATGGGGACGACATTGGATGGATGTCTGGCGTTACAGCGACTGGTATGGCAGTCGCGGCATCAATGAGATTCGTTACAGCCAGCGGCACATCTGGCGCTGGCGGGACTGGACTGTTGAATCACTGAACGAAGATAAGCCTTATGACCGGATGGTCATGGAGATGCTGGCGGGTGATGAGCTGGCTCCGGCCGATCCGAGTATTCTCCGTGCCACGGGTTACCTTGGTCGGAACTGGTACAAGTTCGACCGCAACGTCTGGATGTTTGATACAGTCGAACATACCAGTCAGGCGTTTCTTGGCCTGACCATGAAATGTGCTCGCTGCCACGATCACAAATTTGACCCGATTACTCAGGAGGACTACTACCACCTGCGCGCTTTCTTTGAACCGCATGATGTCCGCATGGATCCGATCAACGGCTCCCAGGAAACCGAGAAAGACGCAACTCTGGGCCCGGTCTTGCGTGAAGGCGTGGCGCGGGTTTACGACAAAGAACTCGATGCCAAAACGTATGTCTTTGAGCGGGGCGACAACCGCTATCCGGATCAGTCACGACTGATGCAACCAGCGGTTCCCAAGGCCCTTGGATCGCTGGCCGACGATATTCAGACCGTCGCACTTTCAGCCGACGCATGGCAACCGCACCTCCGAGCCGCAGTGGCGGATGGTCTAGTGAAGAATGCCGAATCGGAGATTGCTCTGGCCACGGAGAAGATTCGCACAACTCAGGCCGAAGCGAAGAATGCTCAACAGGCGATAGCGGCATTCGAAGCCCGACTGGCGGAACAGAAGTTGTCTGGCGCGTCGGGTGAAGCGATCACGGAC
>CAMAXD010000530.1 GCA_945861975.1 Candidatus Kuenenia stuttgartensis
TGCTGGACCGCAGGCAGCAGCAGAGCAATAAGAATGGCAATGATCGCAATTACTACCAGCAACTCAATGAGCGTAAAGCCGCGAACAACACTTCGGGACTTATTCATGACTCCTCTTTCCTCGAATTTAGGCTGAGTAAAACGTGGCCAAGCTGACTGAGCGAAAACAACGCATCTAGGCCAATCACGTCTATCGAGTTGTCAATTCGCATCCTCGAGCGTGGCTGGCATCTGCAAGCAGGTTGCATGATTCAGGCTGGCTGGAGCACAGAGGGTCTGATATTGAGACTCAGTCGCAATATATTAGTCGGAGCGAGGTTCGCGTCAACCGGCGTATACGCGGAATCTCAAATTCTGACATTACGATCAAATTGCAGGAAAAACTGATGGCAGACACACAAGCAACAATGTGCCGCGACACTTCAATTTCCTTTTTCGACGCTTTGCGTTCTCGTCTTGCCAAACCGCCAGAACACCGTCGGCAACACAAACAATGTCAGCAGAGTTGACGATATAATTCCGCCCACGATCACAACTGCCATTGGATGTTCAATCTCGTGGCCGGGCAGATTGCCGGAAATTACAAGCGGGATAATTGCAAGAACGGTCGTTCCGGCTGTCATCAAAATCGGAGCGATACGTTCAACAGAGCCAATCACTATCAATTCCTGGCTGAACGGTTCGCCGCGCTGCAACAGATGCTGATAGTTGCTGATCAGCAGGATGCCGTTACGAACGGCAATGCCAAATACCGTGACGAATCCAACAAGTGATCCCAGTGAGATGTCGCCACCAGCGAGGTAAGCGGAGAACACGCCACCGACGCATGCCAATGGAACACTCAGCATCACCAGGAGACTGTTTCGCAGGCTTCGAAAATCGAGGTACAGCAACACGAGAATTCCCAGCAGCGATGCGGAACTCAACCAGATCATGCGTTGTTGAGCTTCCGCTTTAGCCGTGAATTCACCGGCGTACTCAAAATGGTAGCCGTCCGGAAGCTGCACCTGGGACTGTAGTCGCTGTTGAATTTCCGTCATGACAGTCTCGACGTCCCGACCTTCAGCATTGCACGTCATCAGCAGACGCCGTCGGCCTTGTTCGCGATTGATCATATTAGGGGCGAACGAAATCCCGACGTCAGCGATCGCCCCCAACGGTACCGGATGTCCCAGCGGCGTATCGAGAGGGATTTCTCGCAGGGTACGTGGATCGCTGCGCAGATTCAGGGCGGCTCGAACGACAATGTCGATCACCGTATCGGCCTCAAATACCTGCCCAACCTGAGTTCCACGGAGCAGCGTCTGAATTGCCTGATTCGCGGCACCAACGGACATTCCAAATTCTGCCGTGACCTGTGGCTTGAGCAAGACGTCGATCTGCGGAACATTGACCAGTTGCTCGGTGCGAAGGTCGATCACGCCATTGACACGGCTCATCACATCAGCCACCGCGACCGATTCGCGGCGCAGGATCTCCAGATCCGGGCCGACGATACGAACCAGCAAATCCGCCGTGCTGCCGGTCAGAACTTCATCGATGCGTTCCCGAAGAAACTGCTTCGCCTGAAACGCATACCCCGGCGTTTCGTCGAGAACCTCGCGGATGTCGGCAAGAACCTGATCGTAGTCGGCATCATCAGACAGCGAGATCCAGACCTCACTGATATTTGGTCCCCAGGTGTCTTCGGACAGATCCGCTCGACCGATTTGCTGAGCGACCGAACGCACGCCCTGGATTTGCAACAGCTCCTTCGCAAGTTTTGCTCCTACCCGCTCTGATTCCGCGAGCGAACTGTCTGGCTTGCCGGCCATGAAAACAACAAAATTGGATTCACGAAAGTCCGGCAGGAATTCGCCACCCAGAAACGGCACGGCAGCTCCTGCAGATGCCAGCAACAGCCCGGCGAGAAACAACACAGCAATCGGACGTTTGAGAAAGATTGGAAGCGTGCGACGATAAAGTGCGTTGCAGCCCCGCACCAGCCAGGGTTCGGAGACAGGTGATGAGGAACCTGGCAACGCTGATACCGAACGCAGCATGAGCAGACACAACGCCGGCGTCACGGTCAACGCGATGGCCAGCGAAACCATAATGGCGACAACGTACGAGAGTCCCAGTGGACCAAACAGTTTGCCCGCCAGTCCATCAAGGAAGAAGACTGGTAGAAAAACCAGCATGACAATGAAGCTCGCATAAACTACAGCGCTTCGCACTTCCAGCGAGGCATCAAGCACGACGTCAAAGAACGGTCGAGGCAATGCGGCAAGTCGATTTTCATGCAGTCTTCGTAGAACATTTTCAACATCCACAATGGCGTCGTCAACGACTTCACCAAGAGCAATGGCCAGTCCGCCAAGTGTCATGGCATTGAGCGAAACTCCGCAGCCGAGCAAGACCAGAATCGCTCCCATGAGCGACAGCGGAATCGCCGTCAGACTGATAAACAACACTCGTACGTTCATCAGAAACAGAATGAGCACAATGGTCACAAGAACGCACCCGATCATCAGAGAATGGTTCAGGTTTGCAATCGCGCGTTCGATGAATGCCGCCTGACGAAACAGCAACGGGTGAAGCTCGACGTCCTGTGGCAACGCCATTTGCACCTCGTTCAGCGCCTTTTGAACGGACGCAGACACCGTCAGGGTGTTGAAATCCGGTTGTTTGTGAACGACCAGCAGCACGCCGGGATTGCCGTTGATTGTCGTGCTCCCAACTTTGTCGGCGGCCGCCATCTGAACGTCGGCGACGTGTCCCAAAGTGAGACTGATTCCGTCACGAATCGCGACGGGTGCTGCCGCCAGATCGGCCGCCGATTCAATCCGCGTACGCTGGCGGATCGGCAATCGCTGGTTTTCGGTTTCCACAAAGCCAGCACCGCCGAAACCAGTGGCTTGCTGTCCCGCTATGATGATCTCATTCAGGGTGACGCCGTTTTGCTGCAGTCGGAGTGGTGAGACCTGAATTTGATATTGCCTCTGATCTCCGCCAAAAACTTCGACGTGGGCAATTCCTGGAACTGCCTGCAGACGTCGTCGTAATGTCCAGTCGGCGAGTGTTCTCAACTGCTGCGGTGTTGTCTTGCCGCTTGAGGTGAGACCGACCATGACGAGTCTGCTCGTCGAGGCCGCCAGTGGCATCAGTCGAGGATGTTCGACTGTGTCCGGCAGCAGGCTGGTGACTTCGGAAAGTCTCTCATTGACGAGCTGCCGTGCAACAATCACGTCCGTACCTTCTTCGAAAATCGCGGTGACCACACACAGTCCCGGCACCGACGATGACCGCAGTGTCCTGAGTCGACTCAGACCGCTGAGCACCGATTCGACAGGGACGGCGACAAGTTGCTCGACTTCCTCCGTGGATAGCCCTGGTGCTTCCGTTTGCACAACGATCTGAGGCGGAGCAAACTCCGGAAACACATCCCAGCTGGCCGTCTGCAAGCGAATCGCGCCGCCGATCACAATGGCGATTCCAAGGCCAACCACGACC